>CANFKS010000004.1 GCA_947447625.1 Rhodospirillales bacterium
ATTTGCTGGCGCTCACCATACACAACAAGCTTCGGCGATATGGTACGCTGGTTGCCGGCCGAGAAATCGAGCCCGCCGGTGAAACCGGTGGTTTTCCGGTTCGAGCCCTGCAGGGTCTTGAGGAATTTCTGCAACGCCTGCTGCATTGCGCCCGGATTTTCCAGCGAGAATGTGCCTTGTGCCTTCTGATCGGCGATGAAGCTCGAAATCAGGAGGCCTGCGTCATAGCCGTAGGCATAGGCCCAGCTTGGGTCGTTGCCGTCATGCTCGCCGCGGTACATGTTGATGAAGCGCTGGCTTTCCGAACTGGCAACGCTCGGAGTGAAGGGTACCAAACTCACGATACCGTTTGAATAGAAGCCCAGCTTGAGCGCTTCGCGGGGCTCGTCCTTGAACCGTTGGGCAAAGAATTCCAGTGACGATTCGCCTTCGGTCATGATTGGGCCGGCGTAGCCGAAGTCCCGCAACTGCTTGACCGCAATGACGGCGGCGTCCATCGGCAGTGAGATCACGATTGCGTCGCTGTAGATGGCTCGGGAGATCAGCTCATCGACTGCCGATTCGGTGGGTTGCGCGGGCCAGGTCAAGCGGCTTTGATTGGAAGACGAGACATTTCCATTGGACCTGACATCTCTGTAGGACGAAACGAGACCGTTCCAGAACCCTTCATCCGACGTGCCGTCCGCGACCAGTTGAACGATCGCCGGCCCATCGGTGATCCGCTGCACCATGCGCCCGAGCATGAAGCCGTTTTTGAACGCCTCGGGCTGCAGAGTGAACATCCAATCGCCATTGGCGGTCTCGGTTGTGTTGCCGATCGGAGCCAGCGCAACAACCGCACCCTCATTGGCCGCATCGCGAACCCCCGCGAACCCCATCGGTTCCGTCGGGCCGACGATGGCCAAGGTATGAAAGCCGGCTGCCGATCCCTGAGCCAGCGCAACGGCGGCCGCGGCGCGGCCTTCGTCATTGCGGATCACCATGCGCACGTCCCGGTCGGCACCGCCGGCCCGGATGGCGTCCTCGAAGCCCGCGCCCATGTCTTTGCCGATGAACTGGGTCGGCCCTGATGTGTCGGTGATCAAGACGACATCGAGCGGCGCCAGTTTTTCTCCGTCGGTCCGGCGCTCGACAATCCGATCGCGCAGGCCGACCAGCCAGGGTGTGACGATGTAGCCGGCCTGAACCGACAGCAGCAGGCTTATCGCCAATGCGATAAACCCGGTATGACGCGAGGCAATCTGCATGTGACTAGTTTCGACCTGCGGGCCGACGGGACCCGATACTGCGGTAAAGCATCTCCTAGGCTTCTGTCCCGATGGCTTCGAGCTCGTGCTTGCGGGTGGCTTTATCGAGAGACGCGAGCGGAAGGCTGACGAAAATGCCGATCCGGCTGTGCAGGCGGCCATAAAGTGCGTTGAGTGCCGTGGTCTCGGCGTCATCGATCAATGCATCGGCCCATTGGCCACCCAAGGGCCAGTTCGCCATGACCGGTCGGCCAGGAAACTGGGCGGTGATCCAGGGATCGACCGGTTCGTCGAGCCAGATGACGAAATCCATCGATGGAGCCTCTGGCAGCGCGAGGTCACGCCAGGATTTACAAGCCAGGCGCGTGACATCATGACCGAGCGCGCGGAGTTTTGCGACCACTGTTGGCCGTGGGGCGGCGGCCGGGGCCAAGCCGGCCGAGAAGGCGCGAAACATGCCGTGACCCACTTCGTTCAGGATGCATTCAGCAATCAGCGAGAGACCATCATTGCTCCGGCACAAGAAAAGAATGTTGAACGGTTGAATAGCGGGGCCGTTGCCGAGCCTTGACGGCGCCAAAGTCGGATGCAGTGCTGCCGTGATCGTGCTGGCCAAGCCCAGTTCGACGGTAAGAAAATCAATCGCCGCACCCAGCACCGCGGAATTTATCGTGTAGCATACAAAGCGGCCCCGGCGTTCGGAGCGGACCACGCTCTGGCTTTCAAGTGCGGCGATATGAAAGGATAGGGTTGTGATGGGGAGCCCCAGCCTCTCGGCGGCGATGCCCAGCGACAATCCGCTCCCCTCTGCCTGAGCCAGGAGACGCAAAAAATCGAGCCGTATTTTATTTCCGAGGGCATCGAGCAACAGGGCCGCAGATGATGTTTTCATGATACGGGTATTATCGTTTTTGCCAGATTTTTCCAGCAATTAAATGTCGTTAATTGATAACCGACGTAGAGACCCGAGCCGGACACGCGCTCAGGTTGTCGGCCTGCTCGCGGTAGAATCCAAAGGCCTGCTTGGTGGTCAGAGCGTTTGTCATATGCCGGAAACGGGATGAAGGGGCGGGCGTTGCAGCGACCGCTCCGCGGTTCGACGCGATTTGACTTCTGGGTTCGCTTATCGCGGCGAGCGTATTGCAAGTTCGATCTCGGTTGACCGGAAGATGGCTGCTGGATATCTTAATGCCCTGGCCAAGTCGATTCGTTGGATTTCAGCGAAGAGCGACGTGCCTCCTTTTTCGAAAGTAGAAGATCTTATGAAACTTGACGCAATCCAGTTTTGGGCAAGGCACCGTCCAAACGCGATAGCATTGAGCAGCAATGGCGAGATCACCTATCGGATTTTCGATCAGTCCATCAATAAGGTCGCGGCCGGTTTGCAGAGGTTCGATCTGCCCAAGAGTGGTATCGTTGCTGTTCAGGCCGGATCTTTGTCATATTTATATTTAATCGAACGTGCGCTTGATCGGATGGGTCTGACCACTGCGATCGCTCCAAACGGGGTCTCACCAGCCGATCCGTTCCGGTTTTTGGAACCGGAGTTTTTTTTGACATTCGAAGAGGCGCACCTCAAATCGCATCCGAAAGCCGCACTCCTGTCCCGCGAATGGATAAGCGATGTCATGAACGGGCCGGCAGTTCCGCCGCCAGCATATAAGCAACGCCCCCAGGATATTATTCGGATCATGCTTTCTTCAGGGACGACGGGAAAGCCCAAGAAGATACCGATCACGCGCGCCGCCCAGGAATACCGGCTCAGCAAGGCCAGCGTCGGCATACGAAATGGATATAACGCAGACGAGAGAATTGTCGTAACCATGGGACCTGACAGTGTTGCTGGGTTCTTATGGCCGATTTGGTGCTGGTCTACGGGCGGCTGTGTTGTAAATATTGACTTCCAAGAAATATATAGAGAAATCGTTCGTCTTCAGCCAAACAATGTATTTATGTCAACCGGGCAGATGGAAGCGTTGCTCAAGACAATTCCAGATAATGCAAAACCTCTGGATGGCGTTAGATTTACGGTCGGTGGGAGCCCTGTAACCAAACCCATTGCGCTGATGGTTGCGGAGAAGCTGACGAAAGATTTTTATATCATGTATGGGTCTGCCGAATTGGCCGCAATCTCCTTTGGACACGCTGACGTCCTCAATCGCAATGAACGCGCGGTTGGTTATGTTATGGCCGGGCGCGATGTGGAAGTCGTTGACACCGACGGAACAGCGCTCCCTGCGAGCAAGATTGGTATTGTGCGGATACAGCAGGACGAGGCGTTCGTTGGCTATCTTGATGAGGACGATCAGACAGCGTCGTCGTTGCGGGATGGTTGGTTTTATCCGGGCGACCTCGGTGCGCTCAGCGAAGATGGCCTGCTGGTGATTGTCGGCCGCGTATCGGAAATCATGAATCTGGGCGGCACGAAAATCGATCCCGTGCTCATCGACGAATTCGCCAAAACCATCGCTGGCGTCCGTGATGCGGCGGCTTTTTCGGTGCTGAACGATGCCGGCGTGGAATTCCCATGGATTGCCGTTGTGCGCGATGAGAGTTTTGATGCAGCCGAATTGCGGGCTCTGGTTCACGCCAAATGGCCCGTTTTGTCGACCGTGAGGCTCGCCTTCATCGATGCGATACCGCGCAACGGGATGATGAAGGTCGAACGGGAGAAACTCAAGCGGCTGATTGCCGCGCCCCAACAATAAGCGCGCGCATCGCCGCTCTCGTCGGATCAGGCAGCGCGGACGGTCGAGCGGGCCAGCAGATCGCCAAGATAGACCGCAAGCGCCCCCATGCCGGAGCGCGCGGTGCCGGCAATGCCCGCGCGGGTCTCGGCGTCCGGGTTGTAGTTGGTGTTGGTATTCACGTCATAGACCAGTGGTAATCCATCGGCGCCGACGATGAATTCGATGCCGGCGACATCGACGCCGGATCGTTCGAGAAAGGTTTCCAGACCGGCGCGCAGGCCAGGATCGATGCCATCGATGACCGTGAATTTATGGGCCGGACGATCCGCCTCCCCGCCGACGGGGCAGGCAAGGTCGCCGATGGCGCAGACATCGGCCGGGCAGAGTTCGAAACCCTCGCTGGTGTCGACCTCCACGGCATAGGTGAAGCGCCCCCCGGTGAATTCCGCACGGGTGATCACCGGGCGGGGCGCCTTGATATAGGCTTGGAGGAGTTGGATGCCATCGACGGGTTCGACATAATCGCTGCTCGCGGCGTATTCGCGCAGGCCCTCGATGGTATGGAAGAGTTGCACGCCGAGGCCCTTGCCGCCGCGGTTGGGCTTGAGGATGACGGGTTGGCCCGGAAAATGGCGGATTGCGCCGTCAACAATGGCATCGCGACCGGCGATCATCACGGTGCGCGGCGTGCGGATGCCGGCGGCTTCGAGGGCCGCGTATTGGCGGATTTTGCTGATTTCCAGATCGAGCGCGGCCGGGCCATTGACGACGATGCGGCCCCAGCGGACCAGCCAGGCGAGCACGCAGGCGGTGAATTCAGCGGAAAAGCGATGATCGCGGGTGTGCGAGGAGGCACTCATGCGGTTGTAGAACACGCCCTCGGGGGGCGGGGCGGACAGGTCGAAGGCGCCAGTGTGGAGGAACCACTCGGTCCAGGGCAGGGCGCTTGCATCGAGCGCATCGGCCAGGGGGGGAAGCCAGGCGGGATTTTCGTGGAGGACGTGGATGCGACTCATGGGGTGTTCCTTCACGATTGTGGGTCGTGGTTTTAAATCCGGTTTCCACGATATGAAGCTGATCATTGAATTCCACAAGCTTTGTGATATCACTAATTTTAATCGTGTTTCTGCGCGCGCCATCAGGCGGCTTTGTCAAAGCCGCGAAGGCTGCTTAACTCGCCGCCGTCCAGGACATCACAAAGAGCGAACCGCATGACCCGCCCCCTCGCCTCCATCCGCGTGCTCGATCTCGCCACCACCATCGCCGGCCCCTATTGCGCGCGGCTGCTGGCCGATGCGGGGGCGGAGGTCATCAAGATCGAGACCGCCGAGGGCGAGTTGATGCGCAACCGGCCGCCCTATCGCAATGGCGCCAGCACCGCGTATGGGCAACTCAACGCCGGCAAGCGCAGCCTGGTGCTGGATCTGAAGCGGCCCGAGGCGGTCGCGATCGTCAAGCGCATGGTGGCGGAGGCCGATGTGCTGGTGGAGAATTTCCGCCCCGGCGTGATGCGGCGGTTCGGGCTCGATTACGCGGTGCTGCGGGCGATCAATCCGCGCCTGGTCTACACGGCGATTTCAGGCTTCGGGCAGACCGGTCCGTCCTCGGGGCTGGCCGCCTATGCGCCGGCGGTGCATGCCTCGTCCGGCTATGATCTGGCCCATCTCAGCTACCAGCCGGGCCGGACGCGGCCGGATAATTGCGGGATCTATACCGCCGATGTGCTGACCGGCACCTATGCCTATGGCGCCACGATGACCGCGTTGTATCAGCGCCAGGTGACGGGGCGGGGGCAGATGGTGGATGTCTCCATGCTGGAATCGATGCTGACGCTGACGCTGGGCGAGGTGCAGGCGGCGCAGTTCCCGGTGCCGCCGCCGGGGCGGCCGATGTTCGGGCCGGTGGCGAGTGCGGATGGCTGGGTGATGCCGGCGGTGGCGAGCGAGCGGAGTTTCCAGAACCTTGCGGCCGCGGCCGGGCGGCTCGACTGGATCACCGATCCGCGCTTTGCCGAATATGGCGACCGGCGCGCGAATTGGGGGCAGTTGGTGGAGGAGTTGGAGGTGTGGTCGACCACCATGGCAACGGCGGAGGTGGAGGCGGCGCTCAATGCGGCGGGGGTGCCGTGTTCGGCCTATCGCAGCGTGGCCGAGGCGATCGCGGACCCGCAGATCGCGCATCGCCAGGCGCTGGCCGAGGTGAAGGATGGCGGCGGGAGTTTCAAGGTGATCAATCCGCCCTATCGCCTGTCGGAGGGGGAGACGTCCGTGCAGGGTTTCGCGGCGGCGCTGGGCGAGCACAGCCGGGTTGTGCTGGCGGAACTCGGCTATGACGCGGCGGCGATCGAGGCGCTGATCGCCTCCGGCGTCGCGGCTTGATCCGCTCAGTTCAGGGAATTCGACACATGACCTCCTATGCCGATATTGCGGTTTCGCTGGATGACCGGGTTGGGCTCGTGGAAATCCGCAAGCCGCCGCATAATTTTTTCGACGTCGCGCTGATCCGGCAGATCGCCGAGGCGTTCGAGGCCTTCGATGCCGACCCGGCGTGTCGGACCGTGTTGCTGGCGGCGCAGGGCAAGGCGTTTTGCGCCGGGGCGGATTTCAGCAGCCGCGGGGAGGATGGGGTGGAGCCGTCGGGCGGCGGGCCGGCGAAGCATCTCTACAAGGAGGCGATCCGCCTGTTTCGCACCCGCAAGCCTGTGATCGCTGCGGTGCAGGGGGCAGCCATCGGCGGCGGGCTTGGGCTGGCCTTGGTTGCGGATTTTCGGATCACCTGCGCCGAGGCCCGGTTTTCCGCCAATTTCAACCGGCTTGGGTTTCATCCCGGGTTCGGCTTGACCACCACCCTGCCGCGTCTGGTGGGGCCGCAGCAGGCGGCGCTGCTGTTCTATACCGGCCGGCGCATCGGCGGCGCGGAGGCGGTGTCGCTCGGGCTGGCGGATCAATTGGTGGCTGAGGGCGCGGTGCGCGATGTCGCGCGCGCCCTCGCGGTCGAGATCGCCCAATCCGCCCCGCTGTCGACGCAATCGACGCGGGAGACCCTGCGGCGCGGGCTCGCCGATGCCATCGAAGCCGCGACCGAGCGGGAACTGGTGGAGCAGGAGTGGCAGCGCAAGACTGCCGATTTCCGCGAAGGTGTGAAGGCGATGGCGGAGCGCCGGCTGCCCGATTTCCAGGGGCGTTGAGCCGGCCATGACCCGCCTCGCCTTCCCCGATTATCCCGATCTGTGCGGCTGGAACGCGCTGTTGGCGAAGCGCGCGCCCAAGCCGCGGGCGGAGGGCGCGATGGCAGTGAAATATGCCGTCGTCGGCGCCGGCTATACCGGGGTTGCGGCGGCGCGGCGGCTGGCGGAGCTTGATCCGCACGCAGAGATCGTGGTGCTGGAAGCGAGCGATGTGGGCGAGGGGTCGGCCGCGCGCAACTCGGGCTTCGCCAGCCCGCGCGACATCCCGGCCACTGCCTCCGAAGCCGAGCAGCGCCACACCGCAGCCCTCAACCGGTTCGGTGAAGAGGGGTTCGGTTGGCTGGTCGGTCTGATGGCGGAGCATGGCATCGATTGTGGCCTTGAGCGGACCGGCCGTCTGAAGGGGGCCGCCACGGCGGCTGGCGCGCGGGTGGTCGAGGGGTTGCGCGCAAGCGCGCGCGATCTCGGTGTGCCGCACGACTATCTCGACGCCGCCGGGATGGAACGCCGGATGGGCAGCCGCTACTACGGGTGCGGGCTCTATACCGAGGAAGGACATCTGTTGCAGCCCGCAGCGCTGATCCGCGGGCTTGCGGATTCGCTGCCGCCGTCGGTGCGGTTGTTCGAGCACAGCCCGGTGCGCGCGCTGCGCCGGGACACCAAATGGCGGCTCGCGACGGAGGATGCGAGCATCACCGCGGAGTGCGTGGTGCTGGCGACCAATGCGGCGGTGAAGCAGTTCGGCTATCTGCGCGATCGCCTGGTGAGCATCTACACCTATGCCGCCATCACCGAGGCGATGGCGCCGCAGGACGCAGCCCAGCTCGGCGGCATGGCCAATTGGGGCCTGCTGCCATCGCACCGCCTTGGCACGACACTGCGCCGCGTGGGGCCGGATCGGCTGATGGTGCGCTCCCTCTATGCCTATGAGCAGGGGCTCGATGCGCGACGCGTGCAGGAGACCCTGCGCGCCTGCTTCCATCGGCGCTATCCGGGTCTGCGCCATGTCGGTCTCGACTATGTCTGGGGCGGCACCACGGCGCTGACGATGAACGGCGCGCCGTGGTGGGGCAAACTCGATGACGGGCTCTACGCCTCGGCGGGCTGCAACGGCGCCGGGATCGTCAAAGGCACCGTGCTGGGCAAGCGCCTCGCGGAACACATCACCGGCCATGGCACGCACGCCGATGTCGGCGCCACCTATGGCAGCGCGAGCCGGTTGGTGCCCGAGCCGTTCCGCCGGATCGGGTTCACCATCCTCTCCGCGATCGGCCGCCGCAAGGCGGGGCGCGAAGCATAGAGCGCGAGAGCCGCGCCCTCTTCTCGCGGCGCGGTTCGCATGGCACACCGACCCACCGGTGCGGCCGGAGTGGAGAAAGCGGATGAACAATCGGACGCCCGGCGCGTTGGTCGGTATGGGCGGTTATCTGATGGCCAGCCTGTTCTGGGGTTGGAACATTCCGCTGACATCGAACCTCCTGCGCCAGCTCGACCCGTTCTGGATCGCGCCGCTGCGCTACATCATCGCCGCGGTGGTCCTGGGCGTCATCCTGGTGGCGCGCGAGGGATGGCGCAATCTGCGCGCGCCGGTGGCGCATTGGCGCGTTGCGGTGCTTGGGCTGTGCTGCGCCTGTTTCCTGGTTCTGTTCAACTTCGGCCTGCTTTACTCCAACGCCATCACCGTCGCGGCCGTGATTGCCGGATCGCCCGTCTATGTCGCCCTGATCGCGCGCATCATGATCGGTGCCCGGCTGGAACGCGGCTTTCCGCTGGCCTGTGGCTTGACGCTGCTCGGCGCCGGCATCGCGATTTATGGCCGCGCCAGCAGTGCAAGCGAGGGTATCGGGATGCAGGGTGGCGAAATCCTGACCGTGCTCGCGATCGCGTGCTGGACGGTCTATTCGATCCTGGCGCAACGCTGGTTCCCCGTCGGCATCGGGCAGTTGCGCCGCACGGTGCTGACGACGGTATGGACGATCCCGACTCTGCTGGTGTTCTGGGCCGCAGCCCGCCTCACCGGGCTTGCGCCGTCGCCCAATCTTGATCCGGGCGCCGCGGCGTGGCGCGACCTGGTGATCACGGCGGCGTTCTGCACGGGCATCGCCACCGTCGCCTGGAACACCGGGGTGGCGCGCCTTGGCATCGCCACCGGGGCGATATGGCAAAACATGGTGCCGGTGTTCGCGGTGCTGATATCGATGCTGTTCTACGGCATCACGCCGCTGCCGGAGCACATCGTGGGCGGCGCGCTGGTGCTGTGCGGGGTGCTCTCCATGCAGTGGCGCAAGCTGCGGGGCTAGATCGGGATGCCTGCGCGGTCGGCAGGCATCCCGCTCTCAGTTCCGCAGCGTGCGGGGGGGGGTCAAGCCGCGTAGTAGCCGCCATCGATGATGTGCGACGCCCCGGTCATGAAGGAGGCCTTGTCCGAACACATCCATACCACGGCCTCGGCGATTTCGTCCGCCGTGCCGAGCCGGTGCATCGGCACTTTGGCCATCAGCTCGTCATACCGCCGCTGCATGGTCTCATCGGTCATCGGTGTGGCGACATAGCCCGGATTGACGCAGTTCACCCGGATTCCGTCCTGGGCATATTCCATGGCCGCGGTTTTGGTGAGGCCGACCACGCCGTGCTTGGCGGCGACGTAATGTGACGAGGCGGGCAGGCCGATCAGCCCGGCGATCGAGGCGGTATTGACGATCGCGCCGCCGCCATGGCCCAGCATGTGGCCGATTTCGTGCTTCATGCACAGGAACACGCCGCGCAGGTTGATCGCGATCATGGTGTCGAAACTGTCCTGGCTCATCTCGTGCGTGCGCCGGCCGACCGGCCCCGCGCCGCGCCCGCCGATGCCGGCGTTGTTGAAGGCGCAGTCGAGCGCGCCGAAGGCGGCCACCGTGCGCGCCACCATGGCGGCGACATCGGCCTCGATCGCCACATCGCCACCGAGCGCGATGGCCTGGCCGCCGGCGCTGTTGATGAGGGCCACGGTGGCTGCCGCGCTGTCTTCGGTACGATCCGCGACCGCGACACGGGCCCCTTCGCGTGCCATCATCACCGCGGTTGCCCGCCCGATGCCGGACGCGCCGCCGGTCACGAAGGCGGTCTTGCCTGCGAGAATTCCTGTCATGCTAGCTCTCCCCTGCGCCGGGTCGTTGATCGCCCGGCTGTGATGATGATGTGGCGCCTGGCTCAGCCGGTTTCGATCGGCAGCGACGGATCGCGCGCCCATTCGCCCATCGAGGCGTCATAGAGCGTGAGGTCGTCGTAGCCGAGTTGGTGCAGCAGAAACAAGCCGATGGTGGCCGATATGCCACCGCCGCAATAGAAGATGACGCGCTTGTCCGGCGTGATGCCCTGGGCGTCGAACTTGGCCTGGGCATCGGCCAGGGTGGTGAAGCGCTTGGTTGCGGGATCGACCAGGGTGGCGGCCGAGACCTGGACGCTGCCCGGGATGCGGCCGGGCCGGCCGTAGCGGCTGGGCGCCGCGCCGCGGAACAATTCGTCGTTGAGCGCATTGACGATCGCCGTGCCGGGCTGGTGCAGCGCGGCGCGCACGATGTCGCGCTCGACGAACAGGCCGGGACGGGGTGCTGCGACGAAGGTGGCGGCCGGGTAGCTGCGTGGTGCGCCGGCTGCGAGCGGGCGGCCCTCGTGTTGCCAGGCGTCAAACCCGCCATCGAGGACGGCAGCCTCGCAGCCCAGCGCGCGCAGCATCCACCAGAACCGGGTGGCCATCATCATGCTGCCGCGGCTGTAGAGCACAACGCGGGCACCAGGGCCCACACCGTGGCGGCCGAAGGCGGCTTGCATCTGGGCAAGCGGGCCCATCATGAAGCGCAACGGCGTCGTCGGGTCGGAGAATTCGCCCTGGATGTCGAGATAGCTGGAGCCCGGAATATGGGCGGCCTCGAACACCGCCAGCCCGGACACCGCGACATAGGGGACATCGACGCCCGGAGGGGGCGGCACGGTGGTGGTGGTGCAATCGAACAGCCGCAGCGCGGGGTCATCAAGGATGGCGGCAAGGTCGCTGGTGCTGATCAGGGCCTGCGGATCCCGCATGGCGTCTCTCCCTCATTGCTGTGCCGGCAGGCTCGCATGTCCGCACGATCCGCGCCAGCGTGCCCGCCTTGCCATCCCGGTGCGGAACCCTGGAGCCGATCCGGAGTGCGGCGCGATTGGTCCTGCATCGTGGCGTGCCGGCGGACTTGCAGCTTCCGCCTCGTGCTGGTCATGTGTGGGGATGAGCGCATCATCCGCCGGCCGTCTTCCTCTCGTGCCGCTGTTTGCCCTGCTGGCCATCCGGGCGACCGGCGCCTTCCAGTTGCAGGCTGCAGCCGTTGCCGCGGCCTCGCTGATCGCCGATCGCGGCATCAGCTATGCCGAGGTCGGCAGCTTGATGGGCGCCTATATGATCCCCGGCATCTTCGTCACCGTCCTGGGCGGGCTGCTGGCGGCCCGCATCGGGGACCGCCCGGTGCTGCGCGGCGCGATGATCCTGATGGCGGGCGGCGCCCTGGTATGCGCTTTTGCCGATAGTTTCGCGGGGCTCCTTGCCGGGCGCGTGATCTCGGGCTGCGGCGGGGTGGTGATGCTGATGCTGGTCATCAAGATGACGACCGACCGCTACGCCGGGCCGATGCTCTCGACGGCCTCCTCGACGGTGATCCTGTCATGGCCGATCGGGTTTGCGGCGTCGCTGGTGGTGCTCGGGCCGGTGGGCGAGACGCTCGGCTGGCGCTGGGTGCTGGGCCTGTCGGGGCTGCCGGTCGCGCTGGCGCTGGGGCTGACGTTTCTGGTCGGCCACGCCCCTGCCCTGCCGCCACGCGCCATCGGGGCGGTCGATCGTCGCGTCACCTGGCGGTTCATCGCGGCGGCGACCGGCAATTGGACGCTCTACAATGCCGGGTTCGCCGTCATGGCGGCATTTCTGCCCGCGTTCCTGATCGATGCCGGATATGCCGCCGCCTCCGCCGCGGCACGAGCGAGCATCGTGACCTGGAGCTTCGCACTCGCCATGCCGTTCTGCGGCTGGATCGCGGATCGGATGATCGGGCGCTCGGCCGCGGTGCTGGTGGGCGCGTTTGCGACCGGAGGCCTGATGCTCGTGGTCGCGCCCTCGGACGGCGCGTTGTGGGCGCTCGTGCTGCTCGGCATCGCCTACGCCGTGCCGCCCGGTGCGCTGACCTCGCAGGTCGGCGATGCCACGCCGCAGCCGGCGCGCGCGCTGGTGTTCGGGTGGTATAGTGCGGGATCGTATCTCGGTGTGACCGTCAGCTTGTGGATCGCCGGCGCCCTGCGCGATCACACCGGCTCCCCCAATGCACCGCTGCTGTTCGGCGGCGTTCTGATCCTTGCGATGCTGCCCTGCTTCGCCTGGTTCCGTGCCGAGGCCCGACGCTGAGGCCACGCCCTCCTTGCCTTCCAGCGCTGCCGTGCCATAAGCGCGCCGCAACCGCACCGAGCTTTTTGACCCATGATCCGCCTCGACAACATCAGCAAGCAGAACGGCCACCAACTCCTCTTCATCGAGGCCTCGGCTGCGCTGCTGCGGGGCGAAAAGATCGGCCTCGTCGGCCCCAACGGCGCCGGCAAGACCACGCTGTTCCGCATGATCACCGGGCAGGAGGAGGCCGACGAGGGCCTGGTGATGGTTGATCGCGGGGTCAGCATCGGCTTTTTCAGCCAGGATGTCGGCGAGATGTCGGGCCATTCCGCGGTCGCCGAAGTGATGAACGGTGCCGGCGATGTGAGCGATGTGGCAGCCGAACTGCACGCCCTCGAAGCCGCGATGGGCGACCCGGATACCGCGGATCTCGACGCCGTGATCGAGCGGTTCGGCGAAGTCCAGGCCCGCTTCGAGGATCTCGGCGGCTACGCGCTCGAGGGCAAGGCGCGCGAGGTGCTGGACGGCTTGAGCTTTACCCAGGAGATGATGGACGGCGATGTCGGCGCCCTGTCCGGCGGCTGGAAAATGCGCGTCGCCTTGGCGCGGATCCTGCTCATGCGCCCCGATGTGATGCTGCTCGACGAGCCGTCGAACCATCTCGACCTCGAAAGCCTGATCTGGCTCGAACAATTCCTCGCCGGCTTCGAGGGCGCCCTGCTCATGACATCGCATGATCGCGAATTCATGAACCGGATCATCAACAAAGTCATCGAAATCGACGGCGGGACCCTGACCTCCTATGCCGGTGACTACGTGTTCTATGAGCAGCAGCGCGCGCAGAGCGAAAAGCAGCAGCAGGCCCAGTTCGAGCGCCAGCAGGCGATGCTGGCCAAGGAAATCAAGTTCATCGAGCGCTTCAAGGCCCGCGCCTCGCATGCCACCCAGGTGCAGAGCCGGGTCAAGAAGCTCGAAAAAATCGACCGGGTCGAGCCGCCAAAGCGGCGCCAGACCCTGACATTCGACTTTCCGCCCGCGCCGCGCTCCGGCGATGACGTGGTCAATCTCCGCGGCGTGCACAAGCGCTACGGCAACCGGGTGATCTATGAAGGGCTCGATTTTCTGATCCGCCGCAAGGAACGCTGCTGCGTGCTCGGCACCAACGGCGCCGGCAAATCCACCCTGCTGCGCCTCATCACCGGCGCCACCACGCCCGATGCCGGCACCATCGCCCTCGGCGGCAGTGTCAAAATGGGCTATTTCGCCCAGCACGCCATGGAACTGCTCGATGGCGAACGCAGCGTGTTCCAGACCTTGGAAGACGCCCATCCACGGGCCGCCCAGGCCCCGCTGCGCGCGTTGGCGGGCTGTTTTGGGTTCTCGGGGGCCGAAGTCGACAAGAAATGCCGCGTCCTCTCAGGGGGCGAAAAAGCCCGTCTGGTGATGGCGACCATGCTGTTCGACCCGCCGAATTTCCTGGTGCTGGACGAGCCGACCAACCATCTCGACATCGCCACCAAGGAAATGCTCATCACCGCCTTGGCGCAGTACGAAGGCACCATGCTGTTCGTCTCGCATGATCGCTATTTCCTGGCGGCCTTGTCCAACCGGGTGCTGGAACTCACGCCCGAGGGGATCCACCAGTACGGCGGCGGCTATACCGAATATGTCGCGCGCACCGGGTATGAGGCGCCGGGGCTGCACGCCTGAACCCTCACAGCCCGAACAGCGCCCCATAGGAATCGGGCCCGCCGCGAACGCCGGCCAGACGCAGGCAATGCCACAGGCTGGTCTGGTTGGCCGACAGCACGGGGCGGGCGAGGTCGCGCTCCAGGGCGGCGATGATACCGACGCAGCGAAACCCGGTGCCCGCGATCAGCACCCCATCCGCAGCATCGGGGCAGGCCGCGCGGATCTGGGCGTAAAGCGGCTCGATCTCCTGCTCGAAGCCCATCCCCTGCGGATACAAGTCGCCCGGCGGAAGATCGCGCCATTTGCGGCCGGGATCGTAGCGCATATGGCCTGCCGGCTCGAAGCCCCGGTCGCGGTAATAGGCGATGCCGGCCTCCACCGCCGCGTCATTGAACCACGGCGGCAGCACCACAAAGGGCCGCCGCACGGCAGAGGCCAGCAGCGCTGCCGTGCTGTCGAGCCCGTTGGTGGTGATGGCCACGCCCGGGCCGATCACGTCGGACAATGCCGCCACCACCGCATCGTCCCAACCCGGACCACCCAGGATGCTGCTCGAACTATGCCCCACAACCACGGCGGACAGGCGCATGGCGGCGAATTGCCGTGCCCCGCGCATCAGGTCATCCTCAAGCGTGACGCCCGAACGATCCGCCCGCCACCGCGCCCAGGGCGCCCCCGCCGTCACCCGCGCGGCATGGACCGAGACATCGCGCGGCAGCATCGCCCACCATTCGGCCTCGGGCACCGCCTCGTTGCCGACGATGAACATGCCGATGCGGGCCTGCCAACCCCAATTGTCGCGCCGCGTCATGCCATGGCTCCTTCGCGGCGAACCGATCTGCCCATCCCGGATCATCCGGCGTTCTCCTTGCGGCTGCACTCAGATGTCGATGAAGACGGTTTCGCTGTCGCCTTGCAAGCGGATGTCGAGTCGCCAGACGGTGCTGCCTTCAGGCCTGGCCAGCAGCGTCGCGCGGCGGGAAGGCTCCGCGATCATGCCGAGCAGCGGGTCCGTCGTGTTGAGCGCCTCGCCCTCGAAATAGGCGCGCGTATACAGCCGCGTGATGATGCCGCGCGCCAGGATGTTGATGGCGATATGCGGCGCTTGCTGCGTATTGCCATGCCCCGGCACCGGCCCGGGCTTGAGCGTGGTCAGCCGGAATGTGCCGGATGCATCGGTGCCGGAGCGGCCATAGCCCGGAAAACGGTCCGAAACCGGGGGGCTTGCCTGCCAGATCTCGACGCAGGCATCCGTCACCGGATCGCCATTGCCGTCCGTGATGGTGCCGATCAGGGTGATCACCTCGCCCATCGCGCCAAAGCGCGTGAGATCCGCCAGACCCGTGTCATCGATCAGGTGCCAAAAGGGCCCGATCGTTTGGGCAGCCGTTGCGATGCGCATCGTCAAATCCCCATCGGCGTTGCGTCCCGCCCGCGCAGCACCACATCGAAGCGGTAGCCCAGCGCATGATCGGGCCGGGTCACGGCAAGATCGAAGCGCGAAATCAACCGCTCACGCGCCGCCTCGTCGGGAACAGAGTGGAAAATCGGATCAAGCGCCAGCAGCGGATCACCGGGGAAATACATTTGCGTGATCAGCCGCGTGGCAAATCCCGGGCCGAACAACGAATAATGGATATGGTTCGGCCGCCAGGCATTGGCGTGGTTGCGCCATGGATAGGCACCCGGCTTGATCGAGGTGAACTGGTACCACCCCTCGGCGTCGGTAAAGACCCGGCCATCGCCCTTGAAATGGGGGTCAAGCGGCGCGTCATGGGTATCGAGCGGGTGGCGATAGCGGCCGGCCGCGTTGGCCTGCCAGATCTCGATCATGGTGTGCGGCACCGCCCGGCCGTCCTCGTCGGTGATCCGCCCGCGCACGATGATGCGCTCGCCCTGCGCGGCCTTGCCGCCGGTCACGGACAAATCGGCATTGGGCGGAAAATGCAGCGGCGAGAACACAGGCCCGGCAGCCTCGGTCAGGCTGTGGGGAAACGCGATCGCCGGGCGCAGCGGATGGCGGCTGCGGGTGCTGCCATAGGACGGCGTGTCGTTGGACGGCTGGCTGCCCGGTGCTGCCGGCCTGAAGCCGATGATGTCGCTCATTGTGGTTCGCATTGCCTGGGTTTGGGGACGCCTCGCGGCGGGGGCCAAGGATCGCAGAGAGGGCCAGCCTATCCTTGAACGGCAAGGGATGGTCGCCGTCAGGCAGGGTTCTTGCGGTATTGGTAGTTCTTGTCGAGCCGTTCCATCAGATAGTCGCCATAGCGCACCGGGCGGTGCAGCGGCGGGGCGGAGGCATCGGTGCAGGTGGGCACGCAGGCGACGATGCTGTCCATCGACATGTCGAAGAAATAGGGACACGAAAACCGATCCCCGCCCGACAGGTTTTTCACCCGGTGCGGCGTCGACTGCCAGCGCCCGTTGGTCCAGCGGCTCAGCATGTCCGCCACATTGACCACCCATGTCCCCGGCACCGGCGGCGCCTTGAGCCAGGTGCCGTCGTTGCGCCGGACTTCGAGGCCGCCGGCGGTGTCCTGGCACAGGATGGTCAGGAAGCCGTAATCGGTATGCGGCGCCGAGCCGAATGCATCATCCGGGCTGTCCGGCGGCTGCGGCGGATAATGCAGCAGGCGCAGGAATGTCGTGGGCTGCTCGAAATGGGCTGCGAACCACTCGGGCGCCAACCCCAGAGCCAGCGCCATCGGGCGCAGCAGACGACGGCAGAACGCCAGCATGGCCGCCTCGTAGGCCGCGACCGCAGCGCGAAACCCCGGCAGCTCCGGCCACTGGTTCGGCCCGTGCACCTCGGTGCCGTAGCGCGGGTCCGACGGGTCGACCTCGTGCATGATCATCAGCGATTCCGAGAAATTCGGCCGCTTCACGCTCGCCACCGTCGAGGTCACGATCAGCGAGGAATTCGGCGCCATATAGCCGCGATGCGACGCGTTCATCGCCAAGGCCCGCTTGGCCGCCTCGGATTGGGCATGGAAGGCCTGCGAGGCCGCGAACAGCTGGTCCGTCAGCGCCGGGCTGATGCCGATGTTGCGGAAATAGCAGAAGCCGACGGTGGAGAAGATCGCGTCGAGTTCGGCCGCGATCGCCCGCTCGCCCGCTTCGCCGTCGGCCAGGCGGGACATGTCGATGATGGGGAGTTCTGTTGTCATGGTCATATCCGGGTCTCGGTGGCGGGGTCGGCGAGCAGGGCATCGAGCGAGGCGCCGAAGCGCGCGATGATCTCCTCGACCACAGGATCGCTCATCGCCGTCGATGTGGCCAGCGCTGCCCGCGGCGTGGGGAACAGCCCGCTCACCAGCATCGCCATGTGATGCCGCTTGACCATCTCCAGATCCGGCCGCGTCGCGCCGAACACGCAGCCGGGGCCGGGATCGAAAAAGAACCACGACACCAGCGACCCCACCCGGCGCGTCCATACCGGCAACCCGATGGCCGCGGCCTTGTGCTTGATCGCCGCCTCGATGCGCGCAGCCCATCCCCCGATCCGGTCGATCTCGGCCTGGCCGAGATGGCGCATCGAGACCCCGCCCGCCACCATCGACAACGGATTGCCGCTGAAGGTGCCGGAGGCCAGCACCGTGCCGCGCGTCGGGTTCGTCAAATCCATCAGGGCGCGCTTGCCGCCGACGCCGCCGATCGGAAAACCGCCGCCGATGATCTTGCCCATCATCGTCAAATCCGGGTCGATCCCCATCAGCTTCTGATACCCGCCATCGGACACGCGCAGCGATATCACCTCATCGAGCACGAACACCGCGCCCACCGCGGCGCATGCGGCCTTCACCTTGTCGAAAAATCCGGCCTCCGCCTCGGCGAAGCCGCCGGACCCCATGATCCCTTCGACAAACACCCCGGCCAGTTCCGGCCCATGCGCACGGATCGCGGCGACGAACGCATCCGTGCCATAGGGCGCGACAAAATGGCTCGGCCCCGCCAGACCCTTCGAGCCGAGCGAGGTGTCGTACATCGAGCCATGATAGCCGCCCTCGGCCATCAGAAACTTGTAGCGCCCGGTCGCGCCCCGGCAGATGTTGATCGCGAGGTTGAAGGCCTCGGTGCCGGAATTGTTGAACAGCACGCGCTCGACCGAGGGCACGCGCGCCACGATCTGCTCGGCGAGATCGACCTGCGGCGCGTTGTTGGCCGACCATACGCTGCCGCGTTCGAGCTGCGCCGTCACCGCCTCGATCACCGGGCGGAACGCGTAGCCATGGATCATGCTGAAAAAATTCGAGCCGAGATCGATGTAGCGATTGCCATCGATATCATGCAGGAACGGCCCCTCCGCCCGCGCCACCGTCACCGGATAGGGCGGATGAAACGAGATCCCGCGGGACGAGGTGATCGGCAGGGACGCAAGCCCCCGCGCTTCGAAGGCGGCGGATTGCGGGGTGCGGGCGATATAGGTGGATTCGAGGGAAATGCTATTGAGCATGATTGTTATGTCCCATCATAATTTAACCGTGTGACGCGGATGTCCCCACGCCGCCGAGCGCATCTCGGCGCGGACGACATCCTCCTCCAGCATCAGCCGCGCCGCCACCAGCGCGCGGGCGGCCGCGCCGATCGCAGCGGTGTAGCCGGCGCGGTCGGTGTAGCGGCTTTCGGCGGAGCGACGGGGATCGCCGGTCATCGCCCGTTCCGCCTCGCTGTCCGGGAACGGCAGGGTGCTGCCGGTGAATTCATGCATGGCACCCTCGCCGTGATGGCGGGCCCGCAGGTTCCAGCCGGTATAGGTCGCAAGCGGGGCTGCGACCATCGGTGCGCGCACGCCGGCGATCTCGTTGCCGTCCTCGTTCACCGCCGGGACCAGCACGGCATAGGCCTGGTCCTCCAACACGGCGGGGGGCTGGCGGTCCAGCACCCCTTCGGCCACGCGCGGCCCATAATCGAGACCGCACAACCCACTCGGCCCGCGCGGCACCGCGACGCCTGGAATGTCGGGGAACTGCGCCCGCCATGCCGCATAGGGCACCAGCGTGCCCGCCGCCACGGTGGGGATGCGGCTATCCGGCGGCGGGATGCCGGCGCTGGCCCACTGGTCCATGGCATCGAGCATCGCGCGGAACAGCGCCGTGGTCGCCACCACGTTCTCGAGGTTCTGGCAGATCCCCCGCCCTGGCGCCCCCATATGGGGCGAGGCCGCATGCTGCGAGCCCGACCACAAATAGATCCTCACGCGCTCCGGCACGGCAAGATCATTGCCCCGCGTGTCGGTATGCACGAGCGATCCCCGGCGCTGCCAATACTCTGTCGCGGTCTGCGTATGCAGCACCAGCGGATCGGTCTCCGGCCGCTTCAGGATCGCATCGGCAACGCCGGTGTTGTGATCGGTGCACGGCGCATAGGCGAAGGGATGCACGTCGGCCGGTTCGTAATGATCCTCATGCTGCTGCCCCGCCGGAACCGTGAGATTGGCGAAGCGGTTGAGGTTCATCCGCCCACCGCCGGAGACATGCGGCATCAACCCGTCAAACACCTGCCGCCCCGCGGCATCGGCGTTGAACCCGCCATGGATGAAATCGCGGATCGCCCGGCCGGTCTGCGAGCGTCCCCAGCCATAGACGCGCGCGACATGGCCGGCGAGCGGGTTGCCGGCCTCGCCATGGCGCAGGAACGACACCAGGTCCCGCACGGCGGGATGCGCCAGGCCCAGCACCAGGGGTGCTGCGCCGGTATAGACGAGTTCATAGATCCAGCCCGGCGCAAAGCCCTCCGGCAGATGGATATTCTCCCGCGATGGCACCACGCCCCGATCCGCCCCCTGGGCATCGAGCCCGACGCCGCCCTCGATCCGCGCGAACGACCACCGCGCGCGCGGCACCACCTCGCGCGGCGCATCCGCATAGCGCCGCCGCGTGAGCACCGCCGCCGCCTCTGTGCCAGCGACCACCGGATGGCTCCGCGTCGAGGCCCAGCCCGACAGCGGCAGCGTCGTCACCCCCGCGCGCCCGACAAACTCCACCCGCACCAGCCCCTCGACCGGCCTTCCGCCCTCCTGGGCCACCGGCAGTTCAAGCAGCATCCGTCCATCCCCGGCCAGCAGATCGCCCTGCCATGCGCCGAACACCACGCTGTAGCCGCGGCGCATCAGATACCCGTTGCCGCCATCTGCGGCACTGCGCGGATCATTGGTCGCCGTCCCGTCGTTGAAATAGATCAGCGCCCGCTTGTTGCCCCGATTGCCCCAGTCGAAAAACACGCGCCGATTGCCCCGCGCCAGATCGACCGGCTTGAGGATCGCGACATCGCCCGCGAAGTGCACCAACCCATCCGCCTTGCGCGGCACCCGCGCGAGATCGACGATCCCCGCATTGCACGCGGCCCCCGGGTCGATCGCATGGCGCGCCCGCCCGATCACCATCTCATAGGCCCCCGCACTGCCGTACAGGGTGCCCGGTGCGAAATCGAAGCGGTCCAGAATGTCGAACTGCATGGCAAATCCCCGGCGCAAATCTCGCCTCACTCTCCGGCCGGGCCGATGCCCCGTCAATCCGCCCCCCTCCCCAATGCCGCCATCCCGCTCTAGGGTCGTTCGAAATCGAACGAATCGGCTCAACACCTTGTCGACTTCCATCGCGCCCCAAGCCGCCGACCGGCGCGCCCGCATGCTGGGCATCCTGCTGATCGCCTTCAGCACGTTCGTCTTTGGCTTCAGCAACGTGCTGGCGAAATTCCTCACCACCGCCTACCCGATCGGCGAGGCGCTCGTGGTGCGGAGCGGGTTTGCGCTGCTGCTCATCCTGCCCTTCATCAAACCGGCCGACCTGGCCGCCCTGGCCCGCGGCAATCCCTGGCTGCATCTGCTGCGCGTGGCGCTGTCCTCGATCGAGATCGCCTGTTTCTATATTGCGGTTGCGCAGCTGCAACTTGCGGATGTCTCCACGTTCTATCTGGCCGCCCCCATCCTGCTGACCGCCATCTCCGCCCTTGCGCTTGGCGAACAGGTGGGCCCGGCGCGCTGGGGGGCGACGCTGCTGGGATTCGCGGGCGTGCTGATCGCGCTCCGCCCGTCCTCGGCCGCCTTCTCCGCCCCTGCTTTGATCGGCCTGCTCGGCAGCCTGCTCTACGCGATCTTTCTCGCCGTCACGCGCCGCCTGCGCGGGGCACCGAACCTCATCCTCGTGGCCCTCCAACTGGCGGGCCTGATGATCTGCGGCCTCGTCAGCCTCCCCTTCGCCTGGACACCGCCCAGCATGTCCGGCCTTGGGCTGATGATGGTGGTGGGCGCCATCGGGGTGATCGGCTATTTCTGCGTCAACCGCGCCTTGCAATTGGCACCCGCCTCGGTGGTGGCGCCGTTCCAGTATCTCTCCATCATCTGGAGCATCGCGCTGGGCTATATCGCGTTCGACGACGTCCCAGGTCTTGCCACCCTGATCGGCGCCGGCCTGATCATCGTCGCGGGCGGCTTCATCCTGCTGCTGGAACAGCGCGAAAACAGGTAAGCCTATGCTGGAGCGGTTTCATGCGTCCGTAAAGCGGTCGGATGACGCGGAACCGCGCAAGGCGTCCTTCGATCACCCGAGGACGCCATCGGGCGGATACGCTGCGAGGAACGCGTCCAGCACCCCGATGAACCCCTCCGGGTTGTCCGCATGGAGCCAATGCCCGGCATTGCGCAGCACCGCAAACCGCGCCTGGGGAAACAGCGCGCGGATCACCGGGCGATGCTCAGGCAAGATATAGTCCGACCGCGCCCCTCCCAGAAACAGCGTCGGCCCCGCGTAGACCGCCCCGAAATCGGGCCAGCCCAGGATATCGTCCAGCCCCGCCTCGATCTCGGCCAGCCCCACCTTCCATGCCGGCATCGCGCCGAAGCGCATGTTCTGCAGCAGGAACCCCCGCATCCCCGCCTCCGGCACCGCACCGGCCAGCGCCGCATCCGCCTCGCCGCGCGTCATCCCCTCGCGCAATGCCATCCCCCGCATCGCCGCGATGATCGGCGCGAACCGGGGCGCGCTCGGCACCGGGGCGATATCCGCCACCAGCACCCGCGCCACCGCATCGGGCCGCATCAGCGCCGTCGCCATCGCCACCTTCCCCCCCATCGAATGCCCGATCAGCGCGCAGGGCAGCGCGCCCATGGCCCCCAGCGTCTCCACCACATCCGCCGCCATCGCCGCATACGACATGCCGGACGCATGCAAGCTCGCCCCATGGTTGCGCAGATCGAGCGCAATCACCCGCCGCCCCGCCGATATCCGCCGCTGCACCGCCCCGAAATTGCGCGCCTGGCCGAGCAACCCGTGCAGCATCGCCACCGGAGGCCCCGCCCCCATCTCGTTCCCCTGCAGGATCACCGCCGCCGCCCCGGCCAGGCCGCCACCCCAACCCCGCCCAGGATCAACGCCGAGCCCAGCATCATATCCACCCCGAACGCCTCCCCCAGCCACAGCGTCGACATCGCAAGCCCAAACGCCGGCGTTGCCAGCATGCCGATCGAGGACACCATCACCGGCATGCTTCCCGCCATTTGCATCACACACCATGTGCCCACCGGCCCCGCGAACCCGCCGATGAACGCCAGCGACCACAGCGATGCCGCAGGCCACGCGCCCGGCCCGCCATGGCGCAGCGCCAGCGGCAGCAGCGCCATCGCCGCCACCACGAAACACCACGGCAGCAACTGCAACATCGACAGCGCCGGGGGCCGCGCCCGCACGATCACGATCGCCATCGAAAACGTGAACGCCGCCCCCAGCAGATAGAAATGTCCCAGCAGCATCCCCGGCGCCGTCCAATCGATCGACCATGGCGACATCAACACCGCCGATCCCGCCAGCCCCAAACCCGCCGCCGCCCAGCGCCGCCCCGGAATCCGCTCACCCAGCACCAGCACCGACAAGGGCGCGATAAAAATCGTCGTCACATTGCACAAGATCGTCGTCCGCCCCGCCGGCACATAGGCGACCGCCTCGTGCGCGAAGGCGAAAAACGCTGCCAACTGCCCAAGCCCCACCCCGAACAGTGCCGGCACATCCTGCCGCGTTGGAACCCGCAGCCGCCCCAGCACGGCCAACACACCCATCGCCACAACCGCCGACAGGCCAGCCCGCCCGACCGCGAACCACGATGCCACCGCACCCGCTGCCAAAGCGACCTTGGTGATCGGCCATGCGGAGGAGAGCAGCACCACGGAGCCGAGCAATTGGAGCAGGCCGGCTTGGGTCATGGGGCGGGACGCAAGCAAGGAAGCGCTTCTTTTTTTGAAAAACAAGAAGCAAAAAAACTTTCGCGGGTTGTCCATCGGCGCATGAGGGTGAGGCCTGACGGCGAAGGCCGCCAGGTCCCTGCGCACTGACCGGATGAAGGTTTTTTGCTTCTTTTTTTCAAAAAAGAAGCGCTTGCCTTCACGAAACCTCCAACATGATCTTCCCGATATGCGCCGAACTCTCCATCAGCGCATGCGCCGCCGCCGCGTCCGCCAGCGGGAATACGGTATGGATCACCGGCCCGCAGCGCCCCTCCGCCAGCAGCGGCCACACCTTCGCCCGCAACGCCTCGGCAATCGCCCCTTTCTGCGCCGTCGTGCGCGGCCGCATGGTCGAGCCCGTCACCGTCAGCCGCCGCGTCATGATCGGCGCGAGATCCATCGCCTCAACCTTGGCGCCGCCCAGGAAGGCGATCATCACAAGCCGCCCATCGATGGCGAGCGACCTGATATTCTTCGAGAAATACGACGCGCCCACCATATCGAGCACCACATCGACGCCCTTTCCGCCGGTCAGCGTCTTGATCCGCTCGGCAAAATCCTCGGTCCGGTAATTGATCCCTGCATCGGCTCCAAGCCCGACGCAGGCCGCCACCTTCTCGTCCGATCCGGCCGTCGCATAGACCGTCGCGCCGAACGCCTTGGCCAGTTGGATCGCCGTCACCCCGATGCCGGACGTGCCGCCGTGGATCAGCGCGGTTTCGCCGGCCTGCAAACGGCCATGGCCGAACAGATTGGCCCATACCGTGAAATACGTCTCCGGCACCGCCCCCGCGCGGATCGCGTCATACCCCACCGGCCACGGCAAGGTTTGCGCTTCCGGCGCCACGCAATACTGCGCGTAGCCGCCGCCATTGGTCAGCGCACAGACGCGATCGCCAACCCGGTAGCCCCGCACCGCCGCCCCTGCCATCACGACTTCGCCGGCGACTTCCAGCCCGATCAACGGGCTCGCCCCCGGCGGCGGCGGATAGGCCCCCATGCGCTGCGCCACATCGGGCCGGTTGACCCCCGCGGCGCGCACCCGGATCAAGACCTCATCGGCCCGGACCGCCGGCAGCGGCGCGGTCGCGGGCTTCAGCACCTCCGGCCCCCCGGCACCCTCGGCCGCGATGATGGTCATGGTCTGGGGCAGGGTCATGGTGCGTCTCCGTTTATGCCCCGTATTGTCCGGCGCCCCGCCACCCCCCGTCAATGCCCGGTCCAATGATTATAAACCATCACCATCATATCCTATACCGAAGAAGCCGCCCGCCGCTTCGGCCCGAACGCGAAGCTGAACACCCGCTCCTTTCCGAGCAGAAACGCCCGCCCCCCGATCGGAAAAAACCGCCGTATCGCCATGTCCTCCACATCGAGCCCTCCCGTATAGGCCCCGAGCGCCGGCATCACGACACGCCTGGCATCGGCCACGAAACACGGCCGTGTCACCACCGCTCCCCGCACCGGCACCGACGCCTTGGGATGATAATGCCCGCTGATTTCGCCGGCGAGCCGCCCTTCCGCCGCCTCATGCCGAAAGACGAGGTTGCCCGCCCGCCACGCCGCGACACTCGCGCCGCGCAGCCCGTTCGGCTGCTTGTCGTGGTTTCCCATCACCCAAACAAAGTCGAACTTCTCCGCCATCGAACCCAACCGCGCCGCATCCGCCCGCTGCAAGCGCCCCGCCCCGCCGTCGTCATGGAATGTATCACCCAGCGCCACCACCACCTCCGGCCCGTAGCGCCGCAACAGCACCGCGAGCACATCGAGCGTCTCCCGCGTGTCCCACGGCGGCAGCAACGAGCCCTGCCGGGCCGCGGCCGAGCCTTTCTCGAAATGCAGGTCCGAGACCACCAGCACCCGCCGCTCCGGCCAGTACAACCCGCCGGCCGGGTCCAGGAACAGCCGCTCGCCAGCCAGATGGATCGTCGCGGCACGCACTACAACAACCTCATTTGCTTTGGTTTCCTTGCTTTGGGAGGCGAAGCGCAACCTTCCGCTTCAGCCACCAGCGCTTCCGCCTCGGCCAGCAGATCGTCATCGCTGAGCCCGGATCGCACACTCTCCCGCCCGATCTCCAGCAACACCGGGACCGCCAGCGGCGACACCCGCGACAACGCCATGTGCCGCACCCGGCCCTGGATCCGCGTCAGCATCCCCTGGATCCGTCCCAGATCGGTCAGCCCCCCGGCCGCATCCGCCCAGGTTGCCCGCATCAGGATGTGATCGGGCTGATGCTTGCGCAACACCTCGTAGATCAGGTCCGAATTGACCGTCACCTGCCGCCGGTTCTTTTCAGCGCCCGGTTGATGCCGCTGGATCAATCCCGCGATCACCGCGACGGTGCGGAACGTCCGGCGCAACATCGAGCTTTCCGCCATCCATGCCTCGAGATCGTCACCCAGGATGTCCGCTTCGAACAATCTCGCAATATCATATGGTTCGAATGCGCTCCACACGGAAACCACATAGTCCGTCGCCACGAAACCGAGCGGGTGAAAGCCAAACCGCTGCATCCGCCGCGTCAGCAGCATCCCCAGCGTCTGGTGCGCATTGCGCCCCTCGAAGCAATAGGCGACCAGAAAGAACTTGTCGCCGCGCGGGAACGTCTCCACCAGCAGATCATCCCGCCCCGGCATGCGCGACACGCCGCGCTGCAGGATCAGCCACTCCCGCACCGCCTCCGGCAGCCCGGCCCAGGACTCCGGATCCTGCAGCATCGCCCGCACCCGGTCCGCCAGATTGGTGGTCATCGGCATCCGCCCGCCGGCATAGGCCGGCACTTTCGGCTCCCCCTCCCCGCCATCCGCGACTTCGCAAATATTCTCCTTCAAACGCAGGAACTTCAACATCCTGCCAGAGAATATGAAGGTATCACCCGGGGTCAGCATGGTGACGAAATACGCCTCCACCTCCCCCAGCGGCGCCCCGCCGCGCCCGGCATAGCGCACCTTGAGGAGCGGTTCTTCGACGATGGTGCCGATATTCATCCGATGCTGCTTCGCCACCCGCTCGCCCATCACATGCACCAGCCCCGCGCTGTCCCGGAACAGCCGGCGATACCGGTCATAGGCCGACAACGCGTATCCGCCATCCTCGACAAAGCGCAGAACATCATCAAAATCTTTTCGTTCCAACGCACTATACGGCTGAACGGACCTCACCTCTTGATATAATTGGTCCGGGCGGAACGGCCCAGCGCATGCCACACCCATGATGTGCTGCGCCAGCACATCGAGCCCCCCGGGGCGCGGCGGATCGCCATCCAATTCCCCGGCCCGCACGCCCGCGATCGCCGCCTCGCATTCCAGCACCTCGAACCGGTTGGCCGGCACCAGGATGGCGCGCGACACCTCGTCCATCCGATGATTCGCCCGCCCCACCCTCTGCAGCAGCCGCGATACCCCCTTCGGCGCGCCGACCTGCAACACCTGGTCCACCCCACCCCAATCGATCCCAAGGTCAAGCGACGAGGTCGCCACCACCGCGCGCAACCGCCCCTCCGCCATCGCGGCTTCCACGCGCTTGCGCTGCTCCAACTCCAGCGAGCCGTGATGGATCGCAATCGGCAGCGTCTCGTCGTTCAACCGCCACAGCGCCTGAAACAGCAACTCGGCCTGAGCCCGCGTATTGACAAACACGATCGTCATCCCGGCAGCCCGGATCCGGTCCAATATCACCGGTGCCGCCGCCAGCCCCATATGTCCCGCCCACGGCAAGCGCCCCTGCGGCAGCATCACCGAGATATCCGGCGCAGCCCCCCCTTTCACCTCGATCACCCGCCCCGCCCCCACGAATGCCGCGATCGCGCCGCGATGCGCCACCGTGGCGGACAGCCCGATCCGCCGCACGCCGGGCGCCATCGCCATCAGCCGCGCCAACCCCAGCGCGAACATATCGCCCCGCTTGGTGCCGGCCAGCGCATGCACCTCGTCCACAACAACGGTTCGCAACCTCCTGAACATGCTCTCACTCTCAGGCTGCGACACCATGACAGCGAGGCTCTCTGGCGTTGTCAGGAGGATGCTTGGCGGCGCCTCGCGCTGGCGCCGCCGTTCCGCCGTCGGCGTATCGCCGCTGCGCGAGCCCACCGTCACTGCCAGCCCCATATCGCCAATCGGCGCCGCCAAATTACGCGCAACATCGGCCGCCAACGCCTTGAGGGGGCTCACATAAAGCGTGTGCAGCCCGTCATGCGGCGCCTGTGCCAGCGCGACGAGACCGGGCAGAAACCCCGCCAGCGTCTTGCCTCCGCCGGTCGGCGCGATCAGCAGCACACTCTCCCCCGCCTGCGCTGCAGCCAGCACATCGAGTTGGTGCGCCCGCGGCACCCACCCGCGCGCCGCGAACCAATTGGCAAAGAGTTCTGGCAATGTTCCGTTCATCTTTGCCCTTCATAGTTCCCACCGGGGCGACCGGCAATCCGCTCGCGCCGTCTCGCGCCTCCGGGAAGGATGGACCATCCGGCCAGACCAGGCGATGATCGGACAACACAGCGATGGCAGGAGGGAATCATGAGCGAAATCAGATCAGTCTTTCAGGGCGTGACATTCACCGAAGGGCCACGCTGGCATGACGGAGAATTCTGGTTTTCCGATTTCTACACCCACCAGATCCTGCGCCTCGACGCCGCCGGCCACGCCACCAAGGTCGTCGATGTGCCGCAGCAGCCCTCGGGCCTCGGCTGGCGGCCGGATGGCACCATGCTCGTCGTCTCCATGCTCGATCGCAAACTCATGCGCCTCGACGGCACCGCTCTCGCCGAAGTGGCGGACCTCTCGGCCCATGCCGGAGGCCCCTGCAACGACATGGTGGTTGACGGCAAAGGCCGCGCCTATGTGGGCAATTTCGGCTTCGACCGCGCTGCCGGGCAAAGCGAGAAAGCCGCCGACCTCATCCGCGTCGACACCGATGGCACCGTCAGCATCGCCGCCACGGGCTTGATGTTCCCCAACGGCACCGTCATCACGCCGGACGGCAAGGGCATGATCATCGCCGAAACCATCGGCCAGCGCCTCACCTGGTTCGACATCGCCCCCGATGGCAGCCTCGAAGGCCGCCGGGTCTGGGCCGATCTCGCTGGTCACTTCCCCGACGGCATCTGCCTCGATGCCGAAGGCGCCGTCTGGATCGCCGATGCCCGCGGGCAGGACCTGCTGCGGATCGGCGCCGGCGGCACGGTTCTGCAGCGCATCGCGATGCCCTCGGGCCTCTTTGCCTTCGCCTGCGCCCTCGGCGGGGCGGACCGCAAGACCCTCTATGTCTGTTCCAGCTCCGCCAGCGGCCCCGGCCAGGCGACCAAGCGCGACGGCGGCATCCATGCTGTTCCTGTCAGCATCCCCGGGGCGGGGTGGCCATGAGCGACGATATGGGCCTGTCCGGCCGCGTCGCCATTGTCACCGGCGGCGGCGCCCAGGGCGAGGGTATCGGCAACGGCCGCGCCGCCTGCATCCTGCTCGCCCGCGCGGGCGCCTCGGTCCTGGTCGTTGACCGGGATCTCGCGCTTGCGGAGCGCACGGTGGCCCTGATCGCAGCCGAAGGCGGCACCGCCGCGGCCGCAGCCTTCGATGTCACGCACTCCGCCGCGTGCGAAGCCATGGTGGGCGAGGCCATCGCGCGGTTCGGCCGCCTCGACCTGCTCGACAACAACGTCGGCATCGGCAGCCGCGGCAGCGTCGTCGAGGAAAGCGAGGACACCTGGCACCGCGTGATGAACGTCAATGTCACATCGATGTTCCTCACCTCCAAGCACGCCATCCCCGCCATGATCAAAACCGCCGGCGGGGGGGCCATCGTCAATGTCTCCTCCATCTCGGCGCTCCGCCCCCGCGGCCTCACCACCTATACCGTCTCCAAAGGCGCGGTCATCGCGCTCACTCAAGCCATGGCCGTCGACCACGGCAAGGACAATATCCGCGTCAACTGCGTCGCGCCCGGCCCGGTCTATACGCCGATGGTCTATGACCGAGGCATGACCGAGCAGGCCCGCGATACCCGCCGCCGCGCCTCCGTGCTGGCCATCGAAGGCACCGGGTGGGACATCGGACACGCGGTCCGCTTCCTGCTGTCCAGCCAGGCCCGCTACATCACCGGCCATACCCTCGTGGTCGACGGCGGCACGACGCTCAGAGCCCCGGATCGGGAGTCCCAGGAGCACTGAGAGGGCGGAGCACAGGCACCATATCAGGTCCGGGCTATCCCTTCCCGCCTGAGTTCGGCCAATCGGTAGGGCCGCAACCCGGCGGGCAGCGCAAGCACCGCTTCAGCCATGGCGCGGCTCGTGGCCTCGGGCAAGCGGCGTTCGAGGTCCTGGCGGGCCGGGCCGATGGTGAACGCCGGCGGCGCCGGGCGGGGTATTGCGCGCACGGCATCGGTTGCAGCCGCATCGAGCGCATCGCCGCGGATGATGACGCCATAGCCGCTCCGGGCCTCCGCCGGGCTCAACAGCCCGTCCAGCACTTCGGCCAGTACCAGCGCCGGATCGCGCGCGAACGGATCGCCGAAGCCGCCGCCGGAGGGGGTGATCATCAACAGCCGGTCGCCATGAGCGAGTTCGAGCACGTCGATCTTGCCGATGTTGCGCTCTGCCGATGTGCCGGGGTTCAACACCGTGCTGCCCGCACTGCCGCTTGCGCCGCCATGCAGGCCGAAGGGTTGGAAGCGAAACCGGTCGAGCCCGCGCACGGTGATGGTCGCGGCAAGGCCGCGGTTCTCCAATTCGATGCGCATCGCCTGGCCGCCGCGATGCAGTCCGGGCGCGGCGCGGCCGGGCTCGTAGCTGAAGCGGCGCAGCACCAGGCTGGTCTCGGACTCCACCACTTCCGCCGGCGCCGAACGCAGAAACGCGACGGGCTGGTCGATCCCGTCGAGCCCGTCGGCATCCCGCCTGCCGCCGGAGCCGCCGATGAACGGCTCCACGACCGAGACATGCCGCCGTCCGGTGCGGCCATCGACGCCGGAGACCGCGATGATACCGGCCTGTCCCGCACCGCAGGCCGCGATGCCGCCGGGATAGGCCTGGTTGAGGCAGCCGAGGATCGCGTCGTAGCAGCGCATCACCGCCACCCAGCGATTGCCCATGGCGGCGGGAAATTCGGCGTTCATCAGCGTGCCAACCGGGGCGTGCGTGCGGATCGGGCGGATAATCCCGCCATTGACCGGCGTGGTCGGCTCGATGGTCTGGATGAAATTGATGACCGGCATGCACAGGAAGGGATGCGCCCGCTTGCCGGTCACGAAATTCATCGCCAGCCGAACTGCCGGATCGCTGCCGGTGAAATCGAGCGCCAGCGTGCCGCCCGGCTCCACCGTCATGCAGGCGTGGATGAACACGTGCCCCTCGCCGCGATAATCCTCGAGATACTCGGAGAAGCGGTATTCCCCCGGCACGAGCCGCCCCAACGCCTCCCGCGCCTTCAATTCGCCCAGCGCCAGCACATCAGAGACCGATTCCAGCACCTCCGCCGTGCCGTAGCGGGCGCACAGCTCGTTCATCCGCGCATCCAGCAACGCGAGCCCGGCCAACATGGCCTGCAGATCGCCCCAGATCAGGTCGGGGATACGGGAATTGTCCGAGAAGAAATTCCACATCGCGGTGTTGAGCGCCCCGGCCCGGTAGAGCAGACCGGGCCGGATGCGCACGCCTTCCTGAAACACCTCATAGCTGGTCGGCGCGATCGAGCCCGGCACCGCGCCGCCGATGTCCGAGGCATGGATGAAAGCCCAGGCGAACGCGACGATCACACCGTCGCGGAACACCGGGCGCAGCAGATGGATGTCCATCGTGTGGGTACACAATGCATCGCCGGAGAACGGGTCATTGGTGAGGATGATGTCGCCCGGCACCAGCGTCTCGATGCCGATCTCGTCCACCACCGCGCGGACATTCTGACACACCGAGGAGGTGACGCCTGATTTCATCGGATAGGCAAAGAACGCGCCTTCGACGCTGGCCAGCGCCACCTGATAATCCTGCGTCTGTTTGACGAAGGTGGTGTAGGCGGTGCGGTAGGCAACGTTGCTGGCCTCCTCGGCGATGGCGGCGAAGCGGTTGCGCATGATTTCGGTCCGCACGGGGTCCATGCTCAGCTCCGCTCCAGTATGAGATCGCCAAACACGCCGATCGTGGCCGAGAAGCCGGGCGGCACCACCACGGTCGCGGTCTCCTGCGCCACCAGCAGCGGCCCGGGCGCCGACCAGCCGGGCGGCAGGCGGGCCCAGTCATGCAGATCGACATCGCGCTCGGCGCCATCGAAGCGGGCGCGCACAAGGCGCGGCACGGCAGGCTCGGCGCCGGGCGGCAAAGCCACCGCACCCGGCTGCGGCAGCGCGCCCTCGATGCGCAGGCGCAGCGCGATGATCTCGATCTCCTGGCCGGGATGGGCATGCCCATACAGCCGGTTGTGCTCGGCATGGAAGGACGCGGCGATGGCCCCGAGGTCCCCCGCCTGAGCCGCCTCGGCAGAAATCCGGGCGGCCACGTCGAAGGACTGGCCGACATAGCGCACATCGGCGGCATACTCGTAGCCCGGCACCGCCGCGCGCGCCTGGGCGGCAAGCCAGGCCTCCGCCTCGGCCTTCAACGCGGCATAGGCCGCCACCACATCCGCCGCAGCGAGGCTCCGCCCATGCACGGTGCGGATCACATCGTAGCGCAGGTCGGACACCAGACAGCCATAACCGCAGAACACCGAGGCCAGCCGCGGCACCACCACCCGCCCGATGCCGATTTCGGCGGCCAGCAGCGGCCCATGGATCGCGCCCGCACCGCCGAAAATCATCAGCGTCAACTCCGCCGGCGCCACCCCGAGGCGGGCGATGAACGGCAGCGCATTGGCCAGCATATTCGCGGTCGCCACGGCGATGATCGCCTCCGCCGCCGCCTCGGCCGTCCGCCCGATGGCCGCCGCGAGGGGCGCGATGACGGCTTCGGCCAGATCCCGCCGCAGCGCGAGCCCCCCCGCAAGCGGCATATCCTCCCGCAAATAGCCGCACAACACATAGGCATCCGACACCGTCGGCTGCGTGCCGCCCTTGCCATAGCAGGCCGGCCCCGGCCGCGCGCCCGCCGAACGCGGCCCGACCTTCAGCACCGGGCCGTCCCGCCATGCGATCGAGCCGCCGCCAGCCCCGATCGCCTCGATCGCCGTCACCGGCATCATCAGCGGAAAATCACCGACCCGCCCGTCATGCGAAACCATGATGGCGCCGTCGCGGATCAGCGAAATATCCGTGCTGGTGCCCCCCATGTCCATGGTCAGAAGATTGGCCTCGCCCAGCATGGCGCCGAGCGTCCGCGCCGCCGTCACGCCCGCCGCAGGCCCTGAAAGCAGGGTATGGATCGGCATCCGCGTTGCCTCTGCCGCCGCCATCACCCCGCCGTTGGACTTGGTGACGAGCAGCCGCGCCTGGGGCAAGCGCCGGGCGATCCATGCCTCCAGCGCCGCGAGATACCCCGACAGCGCCCGCCGCGCATAGGCATTGAGCAGCGCCGCACTCGCCCGCTCATATTCCGATTGCTGCGGCCACACCGCGTGCGACAGCACCACATCCACCGGCCCCAGCGCCGCACGGATCGCCGCCGCCGCCTGCGCCTCATGCACCGGATTGCGATATGCGTGCAGGAAGCACACCGCGATCGCCGCTGCTCCCTGCGCCAGGGCCGCCCGCGCCGCCGTCACCACCTCGGCGGTGTCGAGCGCGCGGTCGATGCTGCCATCGGCCAGGATGCGCTCGTCGATTTCGAACACCATCCGCCGCGGGATGATCGGCAGCGCCCGCCGGGCAAACAAATCGACCGGCCGATCCACCCGCAGCCGCGCAACATCGAGCAGGTCGCGAAATCCAGCCGTCACCAGCAAGGCCAGCGGCGGCCCGCTGCGCTCGATCACCGCATTGGTGCTCACCGTTGTGCCATGGACGATCAGCATCGGATCACCGGCTGCGATGCGCCCCTCGGCCAGCAGCACCTCCAGCCCATCCTGCACGCCGCGGGCGAAATCAGGCGGCGTCGAGGGCATTTTCATGGCGTGCACGGCGGTGTAGCCCGCCCTGTCGCCGTCCCACAACGCGAAGTCGGTGAAGGTGCCGCCGATGTCGATGCCGATACGGATCATGCTTTCGGCTTCGCACTTTCCAGCACGAAGCGTACGCCAGGCCGCGCCAATCCGCCGGAAACCCCGATCGGCGTGCCATCAAGCCGCCAGCAGGCCGCACCGGTCATCGTGCCGTCGTCATTGAACATGATCCCGTTCATGCCGCTCGCCACCGCCGGCACCACAGCGACATCATGGCCACGCGCGGCGAGCCCTTCGCGCGTTGCGGCCGGCATGCGCGATTCGACCTCAAGCACCGGCCCCTCCGTCCACAGCCGCGGCGCCTCCACCGCCTCCTGAAGCGTCATGCCGTGATCGATGATATTGATGATCGACTGCAACACGGTGGGGAAAATTTTGCGCCCGCCGGGCAGGCCGAGGGCGAAGCGCATCCGCCCGTCGCGCAGCGCCATCGTGGGCGCCATCGACGTGGTCACGCGCTTGCCCGGCTCGATCGACAGCGCGCCGCCCGGCCTGGGATCGAACGTGTCCATGTAGTTGTTCGGCACGATCCCGGTGCCGGGAATGATGTAGCGGGCGCCGAACAGGCTGTTCATCGTCTGCGTGCTGGCCACCACGTTGCCATGGGCATCGGCCGTCGTCAGATGCGTGGTGTCATGGCCTTCGCCGGGCACGATTCCGGCCTGCCAGACCTGCCGGCGCGCCATGTCGATCGCCGCCCGGCGCTCGGCGGCATAGGCCTTGGACATCAGCTTGGCGACCGGCACCTTGATGAAATCGGGATCGCCCGACGCCACGGCACGATCGGCGAACGCAATCGCGATGACCTCGGCCAGCAGATGGCACATATCGGTGGTGCCAAAGCCGAGCGCACGAACGTCGAACCCTTCCAGAATGGCCAGCATCTGGGCGATATGCACGCCCGAGGCGGCCGGCGGCGGCGGCGCCACAATGTCCCAGCCGCGATACTGCGTCCGGATCGGCTCGCGCAGCCGGGGCAGATTGGCCGCAAGATCGGCATGGCTGACGAAGCCGCCGACCTTCTCCATGTGCGCGACGATGATCTGCCCGATCGAACCCCCATGAATGGCAGAGGGCCCCTCGGCCGCGAACAGGCGCAATGTGTCGGCATAATCGCCCTGGATCAGCCGGTCTCCGGCCTTGAGCGGGCTGCCCCCAGGCATCAGACGGGCGGCGATCAAGCTGTCCTTGAGCAGGTCGGGGGCGGCGACGCCGATGCAATCATGCAGAAACGGGGTGACCCGAAAGCCGCGCGAGGCATGGCGGATTGCCGGCTCCATCACATCGGCGAGAGACATCGTGCCGTATTTTTCGAGCGCCAGACACCAGGCCCGCGGCGAGCCCGGCGCGGCGACGGATTTTGGCCCCAGCGTGTTTTCGCGCTCAATCGTCCCGTAATCCTCGGGCGCTGCGCCAGGTGAGGGGCGGTACATGGTCCGGCTGCCGCCCAGCGGCGCGGCACTCATGCCGTCGATAATGACATGCTGCCCATCGGCGGTGCGGATATGGGCGGTGCCACCGCCGAACAGCGAAACCATCATCGGTTCGACCACCGTGAGCGCGAACTGCGTGGCAACCGCGGCGTCGATCGCATTGCCGCCGGCCGCCAGCATCTCCGCCCCCGCCGCCGAAGCGAGCGGATGGTTGGAGGCCACCATGCCACGACTGCCGATCGCCGGTTGCTTTTCGGTGCCGAATGCAAAGCCGTGCCGCACGGTGTTGGGGTCTGTCATAACGCTCTCCGCAAACTCGATGGCGCAGCCTGCCACGCCCCGGGCGATCCGGCCATATCCACCGCGCCGGTTCAGCGGTGCGACGGGCGGCCGCTCAGAGCATCCGACAACGACGACCGTGGCGCGCGCCTCAAACCGGAACGCCGGGTGCCAGAAGCCGCTTGCGCCAGGTATCCCCGGCCCAAGCGACAACGCGTTCTCGGGACAGGAGCCGCGGCAGCCAGGCGGCGGTCGCGGCGGTGAGCGTGGCGGCGTTCGGGGTCGTCTATCTTGCGTGGCTGACCGACGCATACTCGGATCCGCTGGCGCAGCGGTTCGAGGCTGTCGCGCAGGATTCGGCACAGGCGCTCGCCGAGCAGCCTGATGATTTTTGGCGAAATCGCCAAAAGTCTGAATCAATCTATAAAACAAAGGGTTAGATCGGGATGCCTCGCCTGTCAGAAGGCATCCCGCTTTAAAGCCAGGCGGAGCTCCTCGACGCCGTCCCTGCACGGCAAGCCGTCATGGCCGCTCACCCAGACCCGATCCTTCAAAGTCGCGGCCAGATCGCTTGCCGCCAGCGCCACGCGATCGCAGCCGTCACGGCAACGCCCACCGCGCAATACAGCGCCCCGGTCAGCGGCAAGCCGAACCTGCCGGTCAACACTCCAGCCAGGGTCAAACCCAGCGGAAGCCCGTAGATTGCCAGCATCCGCAGCCCCATCACCCGCCCGCGGAACCGATCCGATGCCGTCCGCAGGATAACGAGGGACATCGGGATCATGCAGAAATTCTGCACAAACCCCGCCAGCGCCAGCGCCACAATCCCGAAACGCAGAGATGAAGCCATCACAAAGCCGACCAGCATCAGATGCCAGACGACCGCGGCTATCACCATCAAGCGAGCCGGGTTCCGCCCGGCGCCGAGCAGACTCAGCACGAACGATCCCGCCAAACCGCCGAGTGCGAAGGTTGCAGACAAGGTGCCGAGCCCGTTCTGATCCAAGCCGTAAAGATCGCGCGCGATATAGGCGAGCAACCCGCCTGACAGCGGATAGGCGGTGAAATTGACCAGGAACGCCAGCAGCAAGGCTGCCAGCAGCAGCGGCGTTCCCCAGGCATAGACAAAGCCATCCCACAGATCCCCGAACGGCGAGCCCAGGACCACCGTGCGAGACCGAGCGAACTCAGCGCCCGGCCGCGGCGAAACGCGCAGCGTGCAGCCCAGGCCGATCGCATAAAATACCAGGACCGCCACATAAGCGGGACCGATCCCAAGTGCTGCAAAAATCCCGGCTCCGGTCAGCGCCCCGGACGTGCGCGCGATATCCGCGGTCATCCGGGAAATCGACAGCGCCGTCATCAAATGCTCCGCCGGCATGAGGTCGTTCACCAAAAGATTGCGCATTGCGATATCCGATGAGCGCACCAGGCCCATCAAAGTGCCGATCACAAACACCACGAGCGGATCCAGCAGCCCGCCCAGCGCCAGCACCATCAGCGTCGCGGCAAGGCAAACATAAACGCAACGCATCACGGCAAGCAGGTTGCGCGCCCCGATCCGCTCCGCACCCAGGCCAAAGAACGGCGCGCAGAGCGTGCCCAGCGATTGCAAGGCCCCGAACAAGGCCAGCAGCAGGACCGACTCGGTCTGCACCAAAATGAACCAACCGAGGATCAGGGTTTCCATCTCGAAGGCGCATGACGTCATCAGATCGGCGACAAACTGAAACCGAAAGGCGGCATGGCGAAGCGGCGGAGGGACAAGCATCATCGGGATTGGCGTTTCCACGGCGTTGATCGCCGGTTGTCATGCCGTGTTTGACAGACGCCAGGGCGTCCGTCGATCCGCCCCGCCGCCGGGCCGGCGCACATGTCCAGGCCCAGCCCATCACGCCGTCTGCGTCAGGTGAACGCGCAGCCCGGTTTCACACCCAGTTTTTTCAGGATCATCGCCGCCGGACAAAACCCGGTGAGCCCGGCCTGAAGCAGGTTCGCGCCAACGAAGGCGGTCAGCAGCAACCACCAGGGGCTGACGAACCAGCCCAAACCCAGGCTCGCAAGCACCATGACGCCAGCAAAGGATAGAACAGCCTTGTCGATGGACATCGGGGAATCTCCTTCTCGGAAGCGGGGTCAGACCATGGCGCCGGCCGCGCCGTGCCCTCGGGGTGCCCGATGGGAAAACGGCGGACCGATCAGCCCTCGGTGCTTGACTATTTATTCTAATAAACGTATATACGCAAGTATGAATATCAATCCCGAACACATGGCCGCCGCGGCAGGCCAGGCCAGCGACCTCCTCAAGGCAATAGGCCACCCGCATCGCCTGATGCTCCTATGCCAAATGATCGAACGCGAACGCACCGTCGGCGAACTCGCCGCCGCCCTTGGCATTCGTGAATCGACCACCTCCCAGCACCTTGCTCTGCTCCGCAAGGACGGGCTGGTCCGCCCCCGTCGCGAGGCGCAGACCATTTGGTATTCGATCGCCAGCATCCCGGCGCAGCGCATCATGGCCGTGCTGTTCGACCTCTATTGCATGCCGGCTCCCCTTTCCGGCGATGCGGATGCAACCGCGCTGCCGCCTCAAGGAAACCGATAATGTCTGCGATGAACGCCCCGGGCCTCCCATTGGCGATCCCATTGGCGATCATGCTTTCCCTCCCCGGTCTCGCCCAGGCCGAAACCCTGCTCAGCGTCACGACGCGCGACATCATCGACCAGAAGGCGGTCTTCGCCACGGTCGAAAGCCCCAATGTGGTGCCGGCCCGCGCCCGGATCGGCGGCACCGTCATCACCCTTGCCGTGCGTGATGGAGACCCGGTCACCCCCGGTCAGACCATCGCTGTGGTCGGCGATGACAAGCTCGCCTTGCAGGCTGGCGCCCTCGACGCCCAAATCGCCGGCCTGCGCGCGCAGCTCGCCCAGGCGCAGACCGACCTCAGCCGCGCCGACACCCTGTTCCAGAAAGGCGCCGGCCCGAAGGTGATTTTCGACCAGGCCCGCACCACGCTCGAAGTGGCCAATGCCACCTTGCGCGCCCGCACCGCCGAGCGCGCGGTGTTGCAGCAAACCATGGCCGAAGGCGCCGTGCTCGCCCCCGTCGCCGGACGCGTGCTGAGCGTGCCGGTCACCACCGGCTCGGTTATCCTGCCCGGCGACGGGCTCGCCCTGATCGCCCAGCAGGGCTTCAAACTGCGCCTGCGCGTGCCTGAGCAGTACGCAGCCACGCTCAAGGCCGGCGATCCGGTCCACCTCGATGCCGGACAACTCGGCGTCGCAGCCCCGCTCACCGGTCGCATCACCCTGGTCTATCCGCAAATCACCGAAGGCCGCGTGGTCGCCGACGCCGAGGTGCACGGAATCGGCGATTATTTCGTCGGTGCGCGCCTGCGCGTCTGGATCGCAGCCGCCAGCCGCCAGGGCATCGTCGTGCCCGCCGGCGCCGTGCTCACCCGCTTCGGCCTCGACACCATCCGCCTCCGCCGCGACGGCGCCACGCTCGAAGTGCCGGTGCAGCGCGGCCAGGCGATGGAGGGCGGCATCGAGGTGCTCTCCGGGGTGCGCGACGGCGACATCGTGGTGATGCCATGAAACTCGGTCTCTCCGGGTTCCTGACCCGTTTCAGCATCCGCTCGCCCCTCACCCCCCTCTTCCTGCTCGCCGCCCTCGCCGCCGGCATGGTCGCGCTGCTGACCATCCCGCGCGAGGAGGAGCCGCAGATCAGCGTTCCGATGGTCGATATCGCCATCAGCGCCAACGGCCTCAAGGCGACCGAGGCCGCGGAACTCGTCACCAAGCCGCTCGAGACCATCGTCAAGGCCATCGCCGGCGTCGAGCATGTCTACAGCCAGACCCAGGATGACCGCGTCATGGTCACCGCCCGCTTCCTCGTCGGCACCCGCGAGGATGACGCGGTGCTGCGCGTCCACGAAAAAATCCGCGCCAATCTTGACCGCATCCCCATCGGCATCCCCGAACCCCTCGTCGTCGGCCGCGGCATCAGCGACGTCCCCATCGTCGTCCTCACGCTTTCCCCCCGCCCCGACGCCGCCGAACGCTGGACCGGCGCCGCCCTGCACGAACTGGCGGGCAAGCTGCGCACCGAACTGGTGAAGGTCGAGGATGTCGGCACCACCGAAATCGTCGGCGCCGGCCCCGACGAAATGCGCATCGAGCCCGACCCGGAGAAACTCTCCCTCTACGGCATCACCCTGCAACACCTGATCGGCAAAATTCGCGACGCCAACCGCTCCTTCGTTGCCGGCACCATCCGCGACGGCGGGCGCATGCGCACCCTGAGCGCCGGGCAGAGCCTGCGCGGCATCTCCGATGTCGGCCTGCTCGTGCTGAGCGCGCGCGATGGCCGCCCCGTCTATGTCCGCGATGTCGCCCGCGTCGTCGTCGGCCCCGGCACCGCCGACAGCCGGGTCTGGACTGTCGCCCCCGGCGCAAAGGGCGACTGGCAGCACACGCCGGCCGCCTCCGTCTCGCTCGCCAAGCGCGCCGGCGCCAATGCGGTGGTCGTCTCGCACGCCATCCTCGCCCGCTTCGAAACCCTCAAAGGCCGCCTCCTGCCTGATGACATCGAGGTCCGCGTCACCCGCGACTACGGGCAGACCGCCGACGACAAGGCCAACGAACTGCTGTTCCACCTCGGCCTCGCCACACTCTCCATCGTCGTGCTGATCGCCTTCGCCATCGGCTGGCGCGAGGCGGCGGTGACGCTGGTGGTCATCCCCACAACCATCCTGCTCACCATGCTCGCCGCCCGGCTGATGGGCTACACCATCAACCGCGTCAGCCTGTTCGCCCTGATCTTCTCCATCGGCATCCTGGTCGATGACGCCATCGTGGTGGTCGAAAACATCGCGCGCCACTGGGGCATGGCCGATGGCCGCCCCAAACTGACCGCCGCCGTCGAGGCGGTGGCCGAAGTCGGCAACCCCACCGTGGTCGCCACCCTCACCGTCGTCGCGGCCCTGCTGCCGATGCTGTTCGTCTCCGGCCTGATGGGCCCCTACATGGCGCCGATCCCGGCCAATGCCGCGGCCGCGATGATCTTCTCCTTCATCGTCGCCATGGTGGTCGCGCCCTGGATGATGCTGAAACTGGCACCCACCAAGGCCGCCATCGCCGCCGCCCATCATGACGAGGGCCGCCTGGGCCGTGCCTATCGCGCCATCGCCGGCCCGCTGATCGCCACCAAGGCACGGGCCTGGACCTTGCTGCTGCTCGTGGGCGCCGCCACCATCGCGTCCTGCGTCCTGTTCTACACCCAGTCCGTCACCGTGAAACTGCTGCCGTTCGACAACAAATCCGAACTCCAGGTCACCGCCGACCTGCCCGCGGGCGCCACCGTCGAAGACACCGAGCGCGTCCTGCTGGCCGCCGCCGAAATCGCACGCACCCTGCCTGAAACACTCTCGATCCAGGCCTATGCCGGCACCGCCGCGCCCTTCAATTTCAACGGCCTCGTCCGCCATTCCTACGCACGCCAGGCCCCCGAACTCGGTGACCTGCACCTTAACCTTACCCCCAAGGACGCCCGCAAACGCGCCAGCCACGCCATCGCGCTTGACCTGCGCGAGCGGCTCAAGGCCCTCCCGGTGCCCGACGGCACTTCGCTCAAGGTGGTCGAAGTCCCGCCCGGCCCGCCCGTGCTCGCCACCCTGCTGATGGAAGTCTACGGCCCCGATGCCGCCACACGCCGCGCGGTCGCCGGCGAAATCCGCACGATGTTCGGCAAAATCCCCTCCATCGTCGACATCGACGACAGCATCGGCGAGCCCCGCCCGCGCCTGCGCGTCGCCCTCGACCAGGACCGGATCGAGTTCTTCGGCGTCGAACAATCCGACGTCTACGACACGATCCAGGCCCTGTTCGGTGGCGTCCCCGTCGGCAATTCGCAGCGCGGCGAGGACCGCGACCCCCTGCTGATCCGCATCGCCCTGCCGAAGGACCAGCAGACCTGGTCCGAACGCCTCGCCTCAACCCCGGTTCCGGCCAATACCATGCCCGGCAGCCGCACGGTGGTCGAACTCGGCCAGGTCGTTCACGTCACCCGCGAGACCGGCTCGCTTGTCCTGTTCCGCCGCGACGGCGCCTATGCCGACATGGTGACGGGCGAACTCGCCGGCGCCTTCGAGGCCCCGATCTACGGTATCCTCGCCGTCAACAAACTGATCGAGGCGCATGACTGGGGCACCCTGCCCAAGCCCATGATCCGCCTGCGCGGCCAACCCGCCGACGAGGCCACCCCTTCGGTTCTGTGGGATGGCGAATGGGAGATCACCTACGTCACCTTCCGCGACATGGGGGCTGCCTTCGCGGTCGCCATCCTCGGCATCTACGTCCTGGTGGTCGCCCAATTCGGCAGTTTCAAGCTGCCGCTGGTGATCCTGGTGCCGGTACCGCTCACACTGATCGGCATCCTGCCCGGCCACTGGCTGCTCCATGCACCGTTCACCGCCACCTCGATGATCGGCTTCATCGCGCTCGCCGGCATCATCGTGCGCAACTCAATCCTGCTGGTGGACTTCATCCGCCACGCCGCCACCCCGGGCGGCAGCCTCGCCGAGACCGTGCTGCAAGCCGGCGCCATTCGCTTCAAGCCGATCCTGCTCACCGCACTTGCCGCGATGATCGGCGCCGCCACCATCCTCACCGATCCGATCTTCCAGGGCCTGGCGATCTCGCTCCTCTTCGGCCTCGCCGCGTCGACGCTGCTCACGGTGCTGGTCATCCCCGCACTCTACATTGCCCTGCGAGGCGGCGCATCCGGCCATGGCTGAGCCGCCCGACCGGACCGCTCAGCGCTTGCCGTGCGACACCTGGTTGAACGCCTTGTCCTTGTCGACCCGGATGTCGCCGGGCAGGTTCAACACGCGCTCGGCGATGATGTTGCGCAGGATCTCATCGGTCCCGCCGGCGATCCGCAGGCCCGGCGAAAACATCAGACCTTCCTGGAACAACGCATGCAGCGGCGCCAGATCGTCATCCATCACCATCCCCGCCGCCCCCATCAGGTCAAGGCCATAGCTCGCGATATCCTGCAGCTTGCTGGCATTGACCACCTTGGCGATCGAGTTCTCCGGCCCCGGCGTCTGCCCGCGCGACAGCGCCGTCATGGTGCGGAACCGGGTGAACTTGAGCCCCTGGGTCCGGCAATGCCACTCCGCGATCCGCTCGCGCACCGCGCTGTTGTTGATCGCAGGCGCACCGTCGAGGTCGATCATCTTGGCGAGTGCGACGAGATCCGTCACATCCGGCCGCGGCACATCCCCGATCGCAAGACGCTCGTTCATCAACGTCGTGATCGAGACCTTCCACCCCGCGCCCACCGCACCGAGCCGCTGCGCGTCCGGAACCCGCACATCGGTAAAGAACACCTCGTTGAACTGCGAGGTCCCGCTGATCTGCTTTATCGGCCGGCACTCGACACCGGGGGATTTCATGTCGAGAAAAAAGAACGTGAGCCCCGCATGCTTCGGCACCGTCGGGTCCGAGCGCGTCACGATGATCCCGAAGTCGCAGTAATGCGCCCCCGAGGTCCAGATCTTCTGCCCGTTGATCACCCAGTCCGTGCCATCGCGCTCCGCCTTCGTGCGCAGCGCCGCCACATCCGAGCCGCCCGCCGGTTCGGAGAACAACTGGCACCACACCTCCTCGCCACGCAGCGCGGGGCCCACGTAGCGTTCGAGCTGTTCCGGCGTCGCATAGGCCATCATCGTCGGGATGCACATGCCAAGGCCGATCTCGAACACGCCGCGCGGCACCGCATAGGCCTCCTCCTCCTGCTGGTAGATCACAGTGAAGATCGGCGGCAGTTCAAGCCCGCCCCAGCGCTTCGGCCAGGTGATGCCGGCAAACCCGGCGGCATATTTCCTGGCCTGCCAGTCCTTCGCCAGGGCGATCTCCTCGGCCCGGATATGCCGCCCGCGCGACACCGGCTTGGCCTCGGATTTGAGCTGCGCATTGGCCGCCAGAAACGCCCGCGCCCGGCCGCGGAATGCGGCTTCGTCTGTGCTGTCTTCGAAATCCATCGACTTTCTCCTCAGGCCGCGTTGCTGGTTTGAAGCGCGTCAACCACCCGGTTCTTCCAAAACCCGGCAGATCCGATGGTCAGGCCGAGCAGCTTGGAACGCCGGTAGTACAGATGACAATCCGCCGCCCATGTGAACCCCATGCCGCCATGGGTCTGGATGTTCTCCTTGGACGCGAGATGATACGCCTCGCACGCCGAAACCCGCGCCGAAGCCGCCGCCAGCGGCAACTCCGCCGCATCCGTCTGCAGCGCCCAGGCACCGAAATAGGCGTTGGACCGCGCAAGTTCGTTGGCGATATAAACATCCGCCAACTTGTGCTTGATCGCCTGGTAGCCGCCGATCGGCCGGCCGAACGCATAGCGCTCCTGCGCATAGGCCGTCGCCATCTCCAGACACACCGACGCCCCGCCGATCTGCTCGAACGCGATCAACACCGCCGCCCGGTTCAACACCCGCTCCAGCAGCGCAAACCCCTCGCCCGCAGCACCCAACTGCTCCGCGGCACAGCCATCGAACACCAGCCGCGCCTGCGGCCGCGCCGGATCGACCGTCTCCAGCATCGTCCGCGTCACCCCCCCGGCCCGCAAATCCGCCAACACCAGGATCGGCTGCCCCGCCTCGTTCTGCGCGGCGACGACGCACAAATCCGCGCTCCCGCCATCCGGCACCGGCCATTTCACCCCGCTCAACTTCCCGCCCGCCAAGCGCGGCGTAAACGCCCCCACCCGCGGATTGCCGCTGCCCTCCGCCCAGGCCAGCGTGCCGATATGCATCCCCGCCGCAAAGCCGCGCAGCAAGCGCCGCTTCTGCTCCTCGGAGCCCGCGATCATCACCGCCTCGGCCGCGAGATAGATCGACGACGAAAACGGCACCGGCGCCGCGGCCCGCCCGATCTCCTCGGCCAGCACGCAGAGCCCCTCATGCCCAAGCCCCGCCCCGCCGTATTCCTCGCCAATCGCAGCCCCCAGCCAGCCCATATCGGCCATGCCCTGCCACAACGCCCCGTCATAGGACTTCTCGCCCTCGAGCACCGCGCGCACATGCTTGGATGTGCAGTGCTCCGCGAGATAGCGGCGCGCCTGGTCGCGCAACTGCATCAGGTCATCGGAGAATTCGAAATTCATGTCGTGTCCTGCCCTTCGGCCGCCTCATCCGGGCCGCTTGATTGACAGGTTAGACACTTCGCGGTCAGGTGCAAAAGCAAACATGAGGCCGATGCGAAATCGGATCGAAAACGGGAGCGGACAGGATGGCTTATCCGGGCACGATCGCCCGCGTCTCGCCGGAAAAAGCGGCATTGATCCATGCCGAAACCGGCGAGGTGCTGACCTATGGCGCGCTCGACGCCGGCTCCAACCGCCTCGCCCAGTTCTGGTTCGCCATGGGCCTGCGCCGGGGCGACCATGTCGCCCTTTTCCTCGAAAACCATATCCGGTTCATCGAAATCATCTGGGCCGCGCTGCGCTCGGGCCTGCACATCACCGCCATCAACCGCTACCTCACGGCCGAAGAAGCCGCCTACATCGTCAACGACTGCGGCGCCAAATCCCTCATCACCTCGATCGGGCGCGCCGATGTCGCAGCCCCCCTCGCCCGCCTGATCCCCCACTGCACGCTCCGCCTCATGCTCGACGGCACGCGCCCCGGCTGGGACGACTACGACGCCGCCGTTTCCGGCTATGCCGGTTTCGCCCTGCGCGAGGAATGGGCCGGCGATCTGATGCTCTATTCCTCCGGCACCACCGGCCGCCCCAAAGGCGTCCGCCGCACGCTGCGCGACCTTCGCCCCGATGACCCCGCAGTGATCGCCCAGTTCCCGGTCGACTACGCCTTCTCGCCCGACATGGTCTATCTCTCCCCGGCGCCGATGTACCACGCGGCCCCCCTCGCCTTCTCCATCCGCGTCCAGCGCGAAGGCGGCACCGTCGTCATGATGCCCCGCTTCGATGCCGCCGAGGCGCTCGCCTGCATCGAACGCCATCGCGTCACCCACAGCCAATGGGTTCCCACCATGTTCGTGCGCATGCTCAAACTTCCCGATGCCGCACGCACCCGGCACGACCTCTCCTCCCACCAGGTCGCCATCCACGCCGCCGCCCCCTGCCCCGTCGCGGTCAAGCACGCCATGATCGACTGGTGGGGCCCCATCATCCACGAATACTACGCCGGCACCGAAAGCAACGGCGCCACCCGCATCGACAGCACCGACTGGCTCGCCCATCCCGGCTCCGTCGGGCGCGCCCAACTCGGCATCCTCCACATCTGCGACGACGACGGCACCGAACTTCCCCACGGCGAGCCCGGCTCGATCTATTTCGAACGCGACGAAATGGTCTTCGCCTACCACAACGACCCCGAAAAAACCCGCCGCGCCCAACACCCCCGCCACCCCACCTGGTCGACCCTCGGCGACATCGGCTATCTCGACGCCGGCGGCTATCTTTACCTCACCGATCGTAAAGCCTTCATGATCATCTCGGGCGGCGTCAACATCTATCCCCAGGCCATCGAGGACGCCCTCGTCACCCACCCCAAAGTCCGCGATGCCGCCGTCATCGGCCTGCCCAACCCGGATCTCGGCGAGGAGGTCAAAGCCGTCGTCGAACCCGCCGACGGCATCGAACCCGACGAAACCCTCGCCAGCGAACTCACCGCCTATCTGCGCACCAAGGTCGCCCGCTACATGGTGCCCAAATCCATCGACTTCACCGACGCCTTGCCCCGCCTCCCCACCGGCAAGCTCTACAAGCACGCTTTGCGTGCCCGATACCTCGCCCAGCAGCAGTAAAGGAGACCACCCATGTCCGACTCCAAGCGGCCATTGCCGCAACCCACCCCCGAGACCAAACATTTCTGGGAAGGCACCCAGGCCGGCGAAATCCGCCTGCAGCGCTGCGACGACTGCGCCAATGTCTATTTCCCGCCCCGCCCGTTCTGCCCGGGCTGCGCCTCGCGCAACGTCAGCATCTTCAAGGCCTCCGGCAAGGCCAAGCTGTTCTCCTACGTCATCCACCATCGCCCCGCACCCGGCTTCACGCCGCCCTACGCCATCGCCGTCGTCGAACTGGAGGAAGGCCCGCGCATGATGACCAACATCGTCGGCTGCCCGCAAACCCCCGAGGCCCTGCCGCTCGACATGGAACTCGTCCCGCATTTCGAGAAAATGAACGACGACATCACCCTCCCCCTCTTCCAGCCTGCAAAGGCCTGAACATCATGCTCAAACAACGCGAAATCGCCGTCGTCGGCGCCGCCGAAACCACCCGGCTCGGCGTCATCCCCGACATGTCCAACATCCAGCTTCACGCCGATTGCGCCCTCAACGCCATGCGTGACGCCGGCCTCAAGCCGTCCGATATCGACGGCATCGCCTGCGCCGGCGAAAGCCCCACCAACATGGCCCATTATCTCGGCATCACCCCCTCCTGGGTTGACGGTACCGCGGTCGGCGGCTGCTCCTTCATGATCCATGTCCGCCACGCCGCCGCCGCCATCTCGGCCGGCCTGTGCAAAACTGTGCTTATCACCCACGGCGAATCCGGCAAATCCCAGATCGGCCTCAACCGCGCCCCCCCGGGCCGCTCCTCGCTCATGGGCCAGTTCGAAATGCCCTACGGCGTCTACGGCCCGCCCAGCATGTTCACCATCCCCGTGCTGCGCATGATGAAGGAAACCGGCCTGACCGAGGAACACCTCGCCATGGTCGCCGTCATCCAGCGCGAATGGTCCTCGCAAAACCCCCGCGCCGCCATGCAACAACGCTGCACCGTCGATGACGTGCTGAACTCCCGCATGATCGCCTGGCCGTTCCGCCTGTTCATGTGCTGCCTCGTCACCGACGGCGGCGGCGCCCTGATCCTCACCGCGGCCGACCGCGCCAAGGACATGCCGCAAAAGCCGGTCTACATCCTCGGCACAGGCGAATCGGTCGAAACCCCGATGATCTCGCAAATGGCCGACTTCACCCGCAGCCGCGCCTTCCGCGTCGCAGGCCCCACCGCCTTCAACGCCGCCGGCATCAAACACGCCGACGTCGATCACCTCATGATCTACGACGCCTTCGCCCACCTGCCGATCTACGGCCTCGAAGACCTCGGCTTCGTCGGCCGCGGCGAAGCCGGCGACTTCATCAAGGAACGCAACACCGCACCGGGCGGCAAACTGCCGATGAACACCAACGGCGGCGGCCTGTCCTACACCCACACCGGCATGTACGGCATGTTCGCCCTCCAGGAGAGCATCCGCCAAATGCGCGGCACCGCCCCCGCACAAGTGCAGGGCGCGAAAATCTCGGTCTGCCACGGCGTCGGCGGCATGTTCGCGGCATCGGGCACGATCGTGTTTACGAACGAGGGCTGATGCTTTTTGGGGGGAAGGAAGGAAGAAAGCGCTTCTTTTTTGAAAAAAAGAAGCAAAAAACTTTTATCCGTTAGGCTGCACAGCGGCTGAACAAAAAGAGTGGCGAAGCCAAAAAAATTTGGCTTCGCCCCTTCCCTCTCCAATATCCCCCAAACAACTCCATAGGATAAAGTTTTTTTGCTTTTTTTTAAAAAAAAGAAGTGCTTCCTTACTCCGCCGCCACTGCGAGGAACGGCACCGGCGCATGCGTCACCTGGCTCGGCCCCTCCGTAATCGCATAAATCTGCGTCGTCAGATTGGTGATCGTCGGTGTCGACTTGATCCGCGCCACGATCGGCCCCGCCAGATACGCCTCCGCATCCGCCCGCGAGGCAAAACAATACAGCCCACCCACCTTCGGCCCGCCCCCGGTGTTGAGCCAGATTTTCCACAACAACCCCTGCACCGACAGGAACGGCGCGGCCCGCTCGGCCGCCCCATTCGCCGCGTGCAATTCGGGCGACATATTCGTGTATTCGAAATTAACCTGAAGCATGACGGCCATCGAAGCCTCCCTCGTTTTTTGCCGCGTGGCGCGGATGCACCGCAGCCTAGAAGCGCGGACCCGTCGATGACAACCGGGATCGCGGCTATAGACGCTCCCACCTCTCACGCCGGAGCCGCCGTGCCGCGTCCTTATGCCGCCATCATCCTCCCCCCGCGCGAAGCCTTCGCCCCCGGCCACGCCGGCGCCATCGCCCTGCTCGCCCGCCGCATGGCCGGCCCGGACGATGTCGTCTACGGCATGGCGCATCCCACCCCCTTCGCCGACGTCGCCTTCCGCCCGATCCGCCCCACCTGGTTCCCAGGCCCCCTCGCCCGCCGCTATGCCGGCGGCGCCGCACGCGCCTTGCGCGCTGACCCGCCGGGCCTCGTCGAGGTCCACAACCGCCCCGACATTGCCCTCTTTCTCGCCCGCCGCCTTCCCGCCATCCCCGTCACCCTCTTCCTCCACAACGACCCGCAAGGCATGCGCGGCGCCAAAACCCCCGCCGAGCGCGCGGCCTTGCTCGCCACCCTCGCCGGCGTCGTCACCGTCTCCCACCACCTCAAATCCCGCTTCATCGAGGGTCTCCCGCCCCTCCCCACCGCACCTCGCGTGCTGCCCAACAGTCTCGATCTTGCCGAAATCCCCCGGGGCCTGCCCCGCACCCGCATTATCCTCTTCGCCGGCCGCGTCGTCGCCGACAAAGGGGCCGACAGTTTTATCGCGGCCTGCGCCCTCGCCTTGCCCCACCTCCCCGGCTGGACCGCCGAATTGATCGGCGCCGACCGCTTCGGCCCCGACAGCCCCGAGACCCCCTGGCTTGCCGCCCTGCGGCCCCACGCCGCCGCCGCCGGCATCGCCATGCGCGGCTACCAGCCCCATGCCGAAATCCTCCGCGCCATGGCACAAGCCGCCATCGTCGTCGTCCCCTCGCGCTGGCCCGAACCCTTCGGCCTCACCGCGCTCGAAGCCATGGCCACCGGCGCCGCCCTCGTCGCCTCCGACCGCGGCGGTCTGCCCGAAGTCTACGGCGACGCCGCCGTGGTGATCGACCCCGAAAACCCCGCCGGCATCGCCGCCGCCCTCATCGCCTTGGCCCAGGACCCCGCCCGCCGCGCCGCCCTCGCCACCGCCGGCCTCGCCCGCGCCCGGTCCTTCAGCCGCCCCGCCGGCGCCGCACGTCTCGCCGCGCTGCGCTCCGATGTGCTGGCCGCATGGTCGAAACCCGGCATTCACCCTATATAGCGGCAACAGTTCAATTTGCGTTGGAGACATGGTCATGGCCGAAGCCGTAAACCCCGAGGGCCAGGTGCCCGTCACCGTGCTGACCGGCTATCTCGGTGCGGGCAAAACAACTTTGCTCAACCGCATCCTCTCCGAAAACCACGGCAAGAAATACGCCGTCGTGATCAACGAGTTCGGCGAACTCGGCGTCGACAACGACCTCGTCGTCGACACCGACGAGGAAGTCTTCGAAATGAACAACGGCTGCATCTGCTGCACCGTGCGCGGCGACCTCATCCGCATCGTCACCGGCCTGATGAAGCGCCGCGGCAAGTTCGACGGCATCATCATCGAAACCACCGGCCTCGCGAACCCCGCCCCCGTGGCGCAGACCTTTTTCGTCGATGACACCGTCAAGGAAAAAACCCGCCTCGACGCCATCATCACCGTGGTGGACGCCCTCAACCTGCCGCAGCGCCTGATCGACAGCGCCGAGGCCGAGGAACAAATCGCCTTCGCCGACGTCATCGTCCTCAACAAGGTCGATCTCGTCACCACCGAGGCGCTCAGCGCCGTCGAGGCGCAAATCCGCAAAATCAACAAATACGCCAAAATCCACCATGCCACCAAAGGCTCGGTCCCGATCACCGAACTGCTCAACCAGGGCGCCTTCGACCTCAACCGCGTTCTGGTCCACGCCCCCGAATTCCTCACCTCCGACGAACACGAGCACAACGACGAGATCCGCTCGATGTCCTTCGAGGCCGAAAAGCCGATCGACGCCGAACGCTTCAACGCCTGGATCGGCGCCCTGCTGGCCGAAAAAGGCGGCGACATGCTGCGCACCAAGGGCATCCTCTCCTACGAAGGCGATGACCGCCGCTTTGCCTTCCAGGCCGTTCACATGATGGCCGACGGCGATTTCATCGGCGCTTGGAAAGCCGGCGAACCCCGCACCAGCCGCATCGTCTTCATCGGCCGCAACCTCAACCGCCCGCAACTGCGCCGCGGCTTCGAATCCTGCCAGGTGGCCTGAAGCATGAGCGAGACCGCCGAAAAAATCCTGCAAACCCGCGGCAAGACCACCGAACTCGACGCCTACGTCGTCAAGGCCAGCTTCGACCGCGCCGGCACCGCCTGCGCCTTCGCCCTCGGCGACGGCACGGTGGCGATCAAGCCTCTCGCCGGCGAGGCGTGGCACCGCGTCCCGACCCATGAAGGCGCCATCCTCGCCCTCGCCACCGACGCCGCCCCTCAAGGCTGGATCACCGGCGGCGACGATGGCCACTTCATGCGAATCGGCCCCGACGGCGCCATCACCCTCATCGCCCCCTTCGGCATGCGCTGGGTCGACACCGTCACGAGTTTCACCGACGGGCGCACCCGCCTCGTCGCCTGCTCGTCCGGCAAAAAACTGATGGTGTTCGACGCCGCAAACACCAAGCTCAAAACCCTCGAACACCCCTCCACCGTCACCGGCATGGTGTTCGACGGCAAAGGCAAGCGGATCGCCGCCTCGCATTATGACGGCGCCAGCGTCTGGCTCGTCGCCTCGCGCAGCGACAGCCCACGCAAACTCGATTGGAAAGGCAGCCATATCGGGATCGTCATGAGCCCGGACGGCGACAGCGTCGTCACCGCCATGCAGGAAAACGCCCTGCATGGCTGGCGCCTGTCCGACAACCAGCACATGCGCATGACCGGCTACCCGTCCAAAACCCTGGGCCTCTCGTTCAGCAAAAGCGGCAAATGGCTGGCCTCCTCGGGCGCGGATTCCGTCGTCCTGTGGCCCTTCTTCGGCGGCGGCCCGATGGGCAAACCCCCCACCGAACTCGCCGGCGGCGACGGCATCACCTGCACCTATGTCGCCTGCCACCCCAAGGACGACCTCGTCGCCGCCGCCTTCGAGGATGGTCTCGTCGTCATCGCCGACATCGGCTCCGCCCGCATCCTGCCCGTCGCCGGCCCCGGCCGCGGCCCCGTGACCACTTTGGCCTGGAGCCCCGACGGCTCGCATCTGGCCTTCGGCACCGAAGGCGGTTTTGCCGCCGTTATCGACCTCTCCAAGACATAAAGGCCCGCTCATGCAGTCCCTCACCTCCCATGGCCTGACCTTCCCCAAACTCGGCCTCGGCACCTGGCGCCTCTCCGGCGAAGACTGCACCACCGCCGTGCTCGGCGCGCTCGATCGCGGCTACCGCCACATCGACACCGCCCAGATGTACGCCAACGAAGCCGCCGTCGGCGACGCCATCGCCAGCACCGCCGTCCCGCGCGGCGACATCCACCTGACCACCAAGGTCCGCTGGGACCATCTCGCCCCGGCCGACATGCGCCGCTCCATCGAGGCCTCCCTCAGCCAACTCAAGACCAGCTATGTCGACCTCTACCTCATCCACTGGCCCGCCCCCGGCATGGACCTTGCGGCCAGTCTGGGCGAGCTCGTCCGCCTCAAGGAGGAGGGCCTCGCCCGCCATATCGGCGTCTCCAACTTCACCGTCGCTCTGCTCAAGCAGGCCGTCGAGGAGATCGGCGCCCCCATCGCCGCCAACCAGGTCGAATACCATGTCCTGCTCGGCCAGACTCCTTTGCTGGCCTACATGCGCGCGCGGGGGATCGCCCTGACCGCCTATTGCCCTCTCGCGCAGGGCCGCCTCGCCGAACATCCGGCGCTCGATGCCATCGCCGCCAAGCACAATGTCAGTGCCGCCCAGGTTGCGCTCAAATGGCTGCTGGACCAGGACGGTGTCGGCGCCATTCCCAAGGCCGGCCGCGCCACCAGCCAGCAGGCCAACCTCGACGCCTGGACCCTGACCTTGGACGATGCCGACCGCGCCGCCATCGCAGCGCTTCCCAAAGACGTCCGCTGCGTGAACCCCGCCCACGCCCCCGCCTGGGACTAAACCCCTAACAGGAAAAAGTTTTTTGCTTCTTTTTTCCAAAAAAGAAGCGCTTCCTTACCTTCTGAAAAACAAACAAAAATCGCCCCCCACAAAAGGGAGACCCCATCCATGGACCATCCGGCCCTCGCCGCCGAACTGCTGCGCCAGCATCACGCCCGCGAACAATCCCGCGCCCTGCCCGGCCTCGCCCGCACCGATGTCGGTGCCGCCTATGCCATCCAGCGCGACCTCGTCCGCCTCCTGCGCGCCGAGGCCAACGCCGCCCCCGTCGGCTATAAAATCGGCCTCACCTCGGCACGCATGCAGGCCATGTGCGGCATCGATCACCCCATCGGCGGCGTCGTCCTCGCCCATCGCGTCCATGCCTCCGGCGTCAAACTCAACGCCGCCGCCTTCGGCCGCATCGGCCTCGAATTCGAAATCGGCATGAAAATCACCCGCGATGTCACCGGCCCCTTCGATCTCGCCTCCGTCGGCGCCTGCGTCGGCGCCGTTTGCGCCGCCGTCGAAGTCGTCGATGACCGCCGCGCCGACTACAAGACCCTCGAAGTCGCCTCCCTCGTCGCCGACAATTCCTGGAACGCCGGCATCGTCCTCGGCGCATGGCGCACCACCTGGCCCGACCTGGAATCCGTCCGCGGTGTGGTTCACCTCAACGGCGCTGAAGTCGATTCCGGCCACGGCCGCGACGTCCTGGGCCACCCCTTCGCCCCCCTTATCTGGCTCGCCGAACACCTTGCCAACGCCGGCGAAGGCCTTCGAGCCGGCGATATCGTCCTCACCGGCAGCCTCGTGACCACACGCTTCCCCGCCATCAGCGAAGCCTACCGCTTCGACGTCGCAGGCATCGGCAGCGTCGCGATCGACGTGGAGGTCTGACAACAAGGGAAGGCAAGCGCTTCTTTTTTGAAAAAAAGAAGCAAAAAACTTTTATCCGTTTGGCTTCGCCGCTCTCCGCCCCGAAATCCTTGTCGGATAGGGTTTTTTTGCTTCTTTTTTTTCAAAAAAAGAAGCGCTTGCCTCCTACATCTCAAAACTCACCACAATCGCCGCACTCGCAATCACCGCCAGATCGTGCCCCCCCTCGCTCGGCACATCGAGCCCGCCCTTCACCACCCTCACCGTCACCTGCCCATACGGCAACGACGTCCTGACCCGTTCGGCATCGACGCGCGAGGGCTCCTGCACCCCGATCGTCACTGCCACCTGCATGGCATGGATGTCGAGTTTCAATGACCGGATAAACGCGAGCGACGAGTGATGCAGCGCGTCCTGCACCGCCCGCAGCGCGGCCTTGGTGTAGTCCCCGCCATGCAGATCATTGCCGGCGCCCATTTCGAGAATGATGCGTTTGACGGCCATATCCATCACTCCGCGACGTCGAGCCGCACGATGGCGGCAGCATGGGCCAGGATCGTGCCGCCGGTGCCGGCCTCGTTGGGGATTTCGAGCCCGCCTTGCACGCAAGTCACGGTGCCGCGCCCATGCGGCAGGATTTTCAGCACCTCGGCATGGTCGACCCGTTCAGGGTGCGGCGTGCCGATCGTGATATCGACCACCATGCTGTCGATATCGACGCCGAGCGCCGATGTGATGCTGAGCGAATTGTGCCACAGCGCGTCGCGCAGCGCCCGCACCGCCGCCTTGGTGTCGTCGAGCCCCCTGATATCGGTGCCCATGCCGAGTTCGAGCACCATGCGTTTCATCGCCATTGTCGTCTCCTCTTAAGAGCGCTGCCGCGGATCGAGCAGATCGCGCAACGCATCGCCCAACATATTGGTCCCGAACACCGCAAGACTGATCGCCAGCCCCGGGAAGATCACCAGCCACGGCGCGGTGCGCATATATTCCGCGGCCGAATCCGACAGCATCCGCCCCCAGGACGGATAGGGCTCCGGCACCCCGAGGCCGAGAAACGACAGCGACGCCTCGGTCAGAATGGTCGAGCCCAGCTGTGCCGTGGCGATCACGATCAGCGGTGCGAGCGTATTGGGCAGGATATGCCGGATCGCGATCCGCCAGCGCGTCATCCCCGTCGCCTCGGCCGATTCCACAAACGCCAATTCCCGCAACGCCAACGTATTCGCCCGGATCACCCGCGAGACATAGGGGATCAACGGAATCGAAATCGCAATGATGGTGTTGGGCAGCGAAGGCCCGAGTGCGGCCGACATCACGAGCGCCAGGACCAGCACCGGCAGCGCCTGCAAAATATCGGTCAGGCGCTGCACCACAAGGTCGAACCACCCTCCGATGAACCCCGAGGCGATCCCGATGGTGACGCCGAACAGCGCCCCGATCATGGTCGAGAAAATCCCCACCGCCAGCGATATCCGCGCCCCGTGCAGAATGCGGCTCAGGATATCGCGGCCCATCGCATCCGCGCCAAACGGGTGCAGCGCATCGGGCCGGGCCAGCGACAGCGCCGGATTGGTGGTCAGCGGCGAAAACGGCGCCACCACATCGGCGCAGATCGCCGCGCCCACGAAGACCACCATGATCACCGCACCCACCGCGCCCAGCGGAAACCGCCGTGCCAGATCGAGCGGACGCGCCATCACCCGCCCACCCGGATACGCGGATCGAGCGCCGCATACATCAGATCGACAACGAAATTGATTGTCACGACAAGAAAGGCAATCAGCATCACCAGGTTCTGCACGATCGGATAATCCCGGTTGCGGATGCTCTCCACCAGGAAGCGCGCAAGCCCCGGAATGTTGAACACCGTTTCGGTCACGATCAGCCCGCCGGCCAGGAACGCCGCCTCCATGCCGATCACCGTCACCACCGGCAGCATCGCATTGCGCAGCGCATGGCGGTAGTTCACGGCTCGGGGATACGCCCCCTTGGCATGGGCCGTGCGGATATAGTCCTGCCGCAACACCTCCAGCATCGCCGATCGCGTCAGCCGCATAATCAGCGCCGAGGAGCGAAACCCCACGGTTGCCGCCGGCACCAGCACCAGCAGGATCGCTTCCGTCCAGGTCCGGGACTCCTGCGTGTAGATCGGCATCGCGCCGAACAGGGCGACAAACGCCATCAGCACGAGCAGCCCAAGCCAGAACGAGGGCACCGACAGGCCCGACAGGCTCATCACCCTGAGCGCATAATCGAGCGCCGAATTCTGCCGCACTGCGCTGATCACGCCGAGCGGCACGCCGATGGCGATGGCGAACAGCAGCGCCGTGCCGGCAAGCCGCGCCGAGACGGGAATGCGCGGCCCGATCTCGGCCCACGCCGATTTTTCCGACACGTAGGAAAACCCGAGATCGCCCTGCACCATGCCGCCGATCCAGGCGGCATATTGCATCGGCAAGGATCGGTCGAGCCCGAGTTCCTGCTCGATGCGCGCCTTGTCCGCCGGGTTCACCATGCCGGCGCTGTCGAACAGGATATCGACGATATTGCCCGGCACCAGGCGCAGCAGCACGAAGATGATCAGCGATATGCCGAACAGCGTCAGCAGCATCAGCCCGAAGCGGCGAACCAGATAGGCCCCCATCGACCGGCCTAGCGGTTGAGCCAGAGTTCGTCGAAGCGGTAGCCGTTGTAGACCGAGTTGACCATCTGCGTGTAGCCCTTGAGCGCGGGGCCGGTGCAGGTTGCCTTGCGGTCATGCAGAATGATCGGCCGCGCCACGTCGTTTTGCAGCTTGCGGTCGATCTCCCACACCATCGCCTTGCGCTTGGCCGGATCGGTCTCCTGGGATTGCGCGTCGAAGGCTTTCTCGAGTTCCTTGTTGCAGTAGCCCGTCACATTGCGCTCGGAGCCGCAGGAATAGTTTTCGTAGAACGCCTGGTCCGGATCATCGACCGCATTGCCGGTGAGGTTGAGGCCGACCGCATAATCCTTGCGCGCCAGCTTGGCGAACCACACCGAGGTCTCCACCACATCAAGCTCGCCCTCGATGAAGATTTCCTTCAGGTGGTCGATCAGGATCACCGCGGGGTCGCGATAGGTCGCGATGTTGCGCGTGCTGATCTTCACTTTCAGCATCTTGTTCGGCCCGTAGCCGAGATCCGCCATGATTTTGCGGGCCTGTGCACGGTTGGCCGCGATATCGGGCCCGTAGCCCGTCATGGTCGCCAGCATCTCCTTGGACATGCCCCACACGCCCTCCGGCCCCGGCAGCATGGTGCCGCCGATATCGGCTTCGCCCTCGGAGAGGATATCGACGAACGCCTTGCGGTCCATGGTCAGCGCCATCGCGCGGCGCACATCGGCGTTGTCGAAGGGCGGCTTGTCGCGATTGACGATGAGGTTGGTCGACACATTGAGCGGCGCCGTGAAGCACTGCGCACCCGGCGCCTGCGCCTTGATGTCGCGCAGGATCGGCGGTGTGATTTCAAGCGGAAATGTCATGTCGAACTTGCCGGCGATGAAACCGAGCACCGCGGTCGAGCGGTTGGTCACGATGGTGTATTCGATCCCGTCGAGATAAGGCCGCCCCGGTTTCCAGTAATCAGGATTGCGCGCGAGGGTGATCGATTCGTTCTGCTTGAAGGAGACGAACTTGAACGGCCCCGTGCCGATCGGTGCGGTGCGCTGGACCTGTGCCGAGGTGTGGCACGGATAGATCGGGGCATAGCCCGAGGCGAGCAGCGCGAGCAGCGCGGGTTGCGGCCGCTCGAGATGGAAGGTGACTTCGTTGTCGCCTTGCACCGTGATGTCGCGGACAGTGCTGAACCACGCCTTGCGCGGATTTTTGCGGAACTTGTCCTGTGTCAGATCGCGCACCTTGTCGAAGGTGCATTTCACGTCGTTGGCCGTGAACGGCTTGCCGTCATGCCACTTCACGCCGGGGCGGGTCTTGAAGGTGAGGTCCTTGTTGTCGGCACTCCACTGCCAGGAGGCCGCGAGTTCGGGGACGATGCTGTCCATCGAATTCTGCGCCACATCCTGCTTGTAGATCACCAGGTTGCTGAACACGCCCATGAAGGGGAAGTTGGTCGAATACGTGGCTTCCTCATGGATCGAGGCGCTGCCGGGGCTGTCGCGCTGCCAGGCGCGCATGATGCCGCCCTGCTTGGGCGTTTGGGCACCGGCGGCGGCGGCCGTGGCCAGGATGGCGGTGGCGAGTGAAAGCGACAACCAGCGTTTCATCGAGCGTTCCTCCGAACCGGGCGCCGTTGTGCGCCTTATCTGGGTTTGGTTTATCACATGCCGGTCAGACCCGCCAAGAAAGAGCACGCGCCTTTCCGGCTGCCCTGGGCCGGGGGCGGATGCTTGGCGGATCGGGGAGCGGTCATCGCCGGGGCAAGCGGGATTCCTGGCGGATGTTCCAGACGATGCCGGCTGCGGTCACGACGGCGCCGAGCATCACCAGCGGATCGAAAGCCTCGCCGTAGAGGAGGATGCCGACGACGGTGACGAGGGGGATGCGCATGAAATCGATCGGCACGACGACGATGGCATCGCCGTGGCGGAAGGCGTTGGTGACGCAGAGATGGGCCGAGAGGCCGGCGATGCACAGGATGACGACGCCCGGCAGGGTGGCGGTGGTGAGGTAGGGGAAGATCAAGGGGGGGCGGCCGGTGAGGGAGGCGGTGATGAGATACATCGGCAGTTGCATCACGTTCATCCAGAACAGGATGTTGAGCACCGAGTTGCTGCCGGTCAATCGTTTGGTGGTGGTGAGTTGGACCGCGAACATCATGGCGGCGAAGAGCACGATGAGGCCGGCGGGGTCGAAGGCGGTGAAGCCCGGGCGCAGGATGATCAGGATGCCGACGAAGCCGAGGATGACGGCCAGGATGCGGCTCGCGGTGAGGCGTTCGCCGAGGAACAGGACGCAGAGCACGACGGTCCAGGCCGGGGCGGTGAATTCAAGCGCGAAGACGGTGGCGATGGGCAGGATGGTCAGGCCCGTGGTCCAGGCCCATTGGCCTGCGAAATGGAAGACATTGCGCGTGGCGTGCAGCCACAAGGGGCGCGGCAGGCCGATGCGCTGGCGTTTCGTCAGCAGGGCGTAGAGGCCGAGGATGAGGATGCCGCCGAGATTGCGCAGAGCGAGGATCTCGAACACCGTGAGGCTCGCGGACAAGGCGCGGATGGCGACGGCGAGGAGGACGAAGGAGGCCAGAGCGCCGGTCATCCAGAGGATGACTTTGCGCAGGTCGGTTTGCATCAGATGATCTCGAGCACGGCCTCCGGCGGGCGGCCGAGGCGGACGCCTTTTGCGGTGACGACGATGGGGCGTTCGATCAGTTCGGGGTGGCTGACCATGGCGGCGAGGTAGCAGAATTCGGGCACGCCGGACTGGTTGAGGCCGAGTTCGGTGAAGAGGCTGGCTTTGCGGCGCATGAGTTGCGAGGGCTGGAGCGCCAGGCCTTCGAGGAGGGTGGCCAGGGTCGCCTTGCTGGGCGGGGTTTTCATGTAGTCGATGATGGTGGGTTCGACGCCGTTTTCGCGCAGCAGCGCGAGGGTGCGGCGCGAAATGGAGCATTTGGGATTGTGGTAGATCGTTGTCATCCGGGGTGTTCCTTGTCTGGCGGCAGTTAAGCACCGGAGCGGAGGGCGGGGAAGCGGCTGGCTTGATAACCAATCGTAACGAATAGAGCGTGGGTTGGCGTGGGGGCTCAGAGAATTCTGACGAAATGGACGAAGCGGGCGCGGGCGGGTTGGGGCTGGGATTGAGGTGCAGAGGATTCGGCCGGGGAAGATTCGGCCGGGGGGGGCGGAGGCGGTTTGACCGGGCGCGGGGTGTGGCCGATGCCGAGTGCGCGGCGCAGCGGGTTGAGCAGGCGTTGCAGCGTGGGGGCCTCGGCCAGGAGATCGGCGATGCCGGGTTCGGCCAGGAGGGTTTCGAGATGCATCCGGGTGAGGGCTGCTTCGTGCTTGAGGGCGCGCAGAAGCCAGCCGGGGCTGGTGGGGAGGCCCTTGGCGGGATTGTGAGGATGCGGGGTGGGGGGGTGCGGGGTGTGGGAGCGGGCGCGGTTGCGGCGCAGGTCGATCCGCGGGCGGCGGCCCTGGGCGAGGCGCGCCATCATCCGGGTGATGATGCGGGCGGCGCGGTTGAGGCGGTTGCAGAGCATCGGGGTCAAGGAGGCGAGCCTGGGGTGGCGGCCGAGGCGCAAGGCGATGAAGCCGATGAGTTGCGTGACGAGCGCGCTGAAGCGGGCCGCGAAAACCGGGGCCAAAAGGCGCAGCTCTGCCGGGAGGGGTGCTGCCGTCATGTTATAAACGTTATAACATGCGTTAGTTCGGCGCAAGAGGTTTATGCGACCCTGTCGAGCGCCATGGCGAGGCCGTCGCGGCGGGGGTCGGCGGCGGCGTGCCACATCGCGCCATGGCGCTGGATCAGTTGGGTGGCGCCGTCGAGGCGGCGCAGGCTGGTCCAGTGGCCGCGGGCGACGAGGGCGGGGATGTGGGCGGCGTGTTCGGGTTCAAGCTCGGTCATGCCGGACCAGTTCATGGCGTGGGGGGCGGCGAGGATTTGCTGCGCGTCCTGGATGGGGCCGGCGAGGCGGAGCAGGGCGTTGGCGACGTAGCCGATGATGCGGTAGCCGCCGCCGGCGCCGAGTGCTGCGACGGCGCGCCCGGTGGCGTCGGTGACGATGCAGGGGGCGATGGAGGTGCGCGGGCGCAGGAAGGGGCCCATGGCGTTGGGCTGGGGTTTGCCGTGGCGGACCGGGTGAATGGCGAAGTTGGTGAGCACGTTGTTGAGGTAGAAGCCGCCGACGGCGATGCGGGCGCCGAAATTCTGGTTGAGCGTGGTGGTCATGGAGACGACCTGGCCGGTGGCGTCGGCGATGCAGAGATGGCTGGTCATGGAGCCGCCGAGGCCGTCATTGTGGCGGTCGGCATGGCCGGGGGGGATTTTTTCGTTGCGGTGGCGCGGGTCGATATGGCGGGCGCGGCGGGCGAGGTAGGCGGGGTCAAGCAGATGGGCGACGTCGATGGCGCCGGTGGCGGGGTCGGCGTAGGGGTCTCGATCGGCGAAGGCGACGCGGCCGGCTTCGGCGAGGAGGTGGATGGTGTCGGCGTCGAGTTGGGCGCCGATGGCGGTCAGGCCGTGATGGCGGGCGAGGCCGATGAGTTGGCCGGCGGCGATGCCGCCATAGGCGGGCAAGGGGGCGGTGGCGACGGTGAGGGCGCCGAGGGGGAAGCGGGGCGCGATGCGTTCGATGGCGCGGTATTGCGCCATGTCGCGCATGGTGATGGTGCCGGAGAAGGGGTCGGACTGGACGGCGCGGGCGATGTGCTCGGCGATGTCGCCCTCGTAGAAGGCGCGGGCGCCGTGCTCGGCGATGATGCGCAGCGTGCGGGCGAGGGCCGGGTTGTGCAGATGTGTGCCGGGGGGGAGCGGGGCGTCGGTGCCGCCGCAGTAGAGGGCGCGGGCGAAGGGTTCGTCGCGCATCGAGGGGTTTTCGAGCAGGGTGCGCACGAGATAGGGCGAGAGGGCGAAACCGTCGGTGGCGAGTGCGATGGCGGGTTCGAACAGGGTTTTCCAGGGCAGGCGGCCGAAGCGGCGGTGCGCGTCGTCGAGCGCGCACAGCGCGCCGGGGACGCCGGCGGTGCGCCCGCCGAAGGCGGCGCGGTCGGTGGGGATGGTGCGGCCGTCGAAATCGGTTTCGAGGCGCGCCGGCACGCGCGCGGGGGCGGCGGAGATGCCGTCGATGGCGGTGATGGCGGTGCCGTCATGGATCAGGAGGAAGGCGCCGCCGCCGAGGCCGGAGGCGTTGGGTTCGACCAGGGTGAGAACCATCTGGCCGGCGATGGCGGCATCGATGGCGCTGCCGCCCTGGCGCAGGATGGTGGCCGCGGCCCAGGAGGCGAGGGGGTTGGCGGTGGCGACGGCCTGGCGGCCGCAGGCGGGGCGGGTGCGGGAGAGGTCGAGATCGAGCCAGGGCTCCGGGGCGCGGCCGAAGGCGAGATGGGCGCCGCTTGGGCGGAGCATGGTGTGCACGGATGGGATCCTGACGGGGGTTTCCGGAGGGTAAGGGAAGGGCAAGGGAAGGCAAGCGCTTCTTTTTTTGAAAAAAAAGAAGCAAAAAAACTTTGGCCGTTTTGGGGGGGGGCGCGGCGCGGTCGGCGGGGCATCATCCCTAAACGGATAAAAGTTTTTTGCTTCTTTTTTCCAAAAAAGAAGCGCTTGCCTTGCCTGCCTTGATACCCACCCCCCCTTTGGTGCCTAATAGCCCGGAATCAGGAGATGCAGTGATGTTCACGACCCGCCCAGAGATTGCCGGCACGTTCGGTGTTGTCGCCACGACGCATTGGATCGCGTCGCAGGTGGGGATGGCGATATTGGAGCGGGGCGGCAATGCGTTCGATGCGGCCTGTGCGGCGGGGTTCACGTTGCAGGTGGCGGAGCCGCATTTGAACGGGCCGGGCGGGGATGCGCCGATCATCGTGCATGATGCGATGGCCAATACGCAGCATGTGATTTGCGGGCAGGGGCCGGCGCCGGATGGGGCGACGGTGGCGAAGTTCGCTGAACTGGGGCTCGATCTGATCCCGGGGACCGGGCTGTTGCCAGCGACGGTGCCGGGGGCGTTCGATGCGTGGGCGCTGATGTTGCGCGATTTCGGGACGATGGAATTGTCGGAGGTGATGTCCTACGCGATCGGTTACGCGCAGAAGGGTATTCATATCGTGCCGCGGATTTCGGCGGCGATCGAGAGTGTGCGCCCGTTGTTCGAGCAGGAGTGGCGGAGTTCGGCCGCGGTGTTTTTGCGCAACGGCAACACGCCCGCGCCGGGGAGCCTGTTTGCGCGCCCGGCGCTGGCGGAGACCTGGCAGAAGCTGCTGGGCATGGCCACGGGGAGCACGCGGGAGGCGCGGATCGATAGTGCGCGGAACGCCTGGTATCGCGGGTTTGTGGCGGAGGCGATCGGGAATTTCTATCAGAACAACGAGATCCTGGATTCCTCGGGCCGGCGGCACCGGGGGTTGTTGACGGCGGACGACATGGCGCGCTGGGCGGCGGGCGTGGAGGAGCCGGTGGGGATCGATTATCACGGGCATCGCGTGCTGAAGGTGGGGCCGTGGAGCCAGGGGCCGGCGCTGTTGCAGCAATTGGCGATTTTGAAGGGGTTCGATATCGCCTCGATGGATCCGTTGGGGGCGGATTTTGCGCATGTGATGATCGAGAGCATGAAATTGGCGTTCGCGGATCGGGAGGCGTACTACGGCGATCCGGAGCATGTGGAGGTGCCGCTCGGGTATTTGTTGTCCGAGGAGTATAATGCGGGGCGGCGGGGGTTGATCGGGGATAGCGCGAGCCTGGATTTGCGGCCAGGCGCGGTGCCGGGGCGGACGCCGGATGTGGATCACGAGGCGTGGCGGCGGGCGGATTTGTTGACGCGGGCGCCGGGGGTGGGGGAGCCCACGGTGGCCAGGCTTGGGGCGATCGGGGGGGATACGTGCCATGTCGATGTGATCGACCGGTGGGGCAATATGGTGAGTGCGACGCCGTCGGGCGGGTGGTTGCAGTCCTCGCCGGTGATCCCCGAGCTGGGGTTTTGCATTTCGACGCGGGCGCAGATGTTTTGGACGAAGGCGGGGCATCCGAATTCGGTGGCACCGCGCAAGCGGCCGCGCACGACGTTGTCGCCGAGCATGGTGTTGCGCGATGGCAAGGCGTGGATGAGTTTCGGCACGCCGGGCGGGGAGCAGCAGGACCAGTGGCAGCCGATCATGCTGTTGCGGATGTTGCATCACAATATGACGATCCAGCAGGCGATCGATGCGCCGTCGTTTCATACGGAGCATTGGCCGTCGAGCTTCTGGCCGCGGGTGTCGCGGCCTGGGAAGGTGGTGCTGGAGGGGCGCTACGATGCCGGCGTGCTGGCGGAGTTGCTGCGGCGCGGGCACAAGGCGGAGATGGGCGACGCCTGGAGCGAGGGGCGGCTGTCGGCGGCGCGGCTGGAGGATGATGGGCAGATGTTTGCCGGCGCCAATCCGCGCGGGATGCAGGGGTATGCGGTCGGTCGATGAGGCGGAGCTGGTCCCCCCGGTGGGGGGATCGCTGTGTTCGGGCGGAAGGGACGATCAGGGACGCGGGGGCTCGGGCCAACTGCCCCAGGTCATGGCGTCAGGGTCGAGGCGTTCGCCCATATGGTCCTCGACGGCTTTGACGCCGGGGATGTTGAGGGCGGCGACGGTCATCGCCTTGCGGATTTCGGGCGAGCGGACCGCGCCCCACAAATGCACGACGCCGGTATCGACGATGACGTTGCCTTCGTCGGGCAGGTCGGCCCAGGCTTGCGCGCGGATTTCGGCGAGATAGGCGTCGCGGATGCGGGTGTCGCTGTCGCCGCTTTGGTATTTCGGCGGCTGGGCGCGGGCGACGAGGGCTTGGAGCAGGTTGGCGCGGCTGACGATGCCGACGACATGGCCGCCGATATCGACCACCGGAACGCGCTTGATGCGCTTGCTTTCAAGGATGTCGACGATATCGCCGAGCGGGGTGTCTTCCATGACGGTGATGGGGGTGCGGGTCATGATCTGGCGGGCCGTGCGGGCGTGGGCGTGGATATATTCGGCGGCGAGGGTGTCGCGCGAGAAGAAGAGTTCGAGCCATTTCGGCTCGCGCGGGGCGCCGGGCTCGATCTGACGGAGCAGATCGCCTTCGCTGACGATGCCGATGGGGCGGTTGTTCTCGACCACCGGGACGGCGCTGATGCGGTTGGCGATCAGCAGTTTGGCGATGTCGGTGACGGATGTGTCCGGGCTGACGGTGATGACGCGTTTGGTCATGATGTCGGCGGCGATCATGGCGGGGCCTCCTGATCTCACTGATTGTTTGATCGCCTGATTCCATCAGGCTTAGGCGATACTGTGCCGCTGGGCCGGGGGGGACGCGTTGACCTGGGTCAAGCGTGCCATTCATGGCGGGGTGTCTGGCGCTGGCGGGCGGGGTGTTGCACCATTCGGTCAACCCGTTGCAGGAGCCACCGATGACCCCCACGCAAAGCCTCGACGCGACCCTGGCCGCCGCGATTGGCCCCCTGCCCTGCGCAATGGCGATGGCGACGAATGCGCAAGAGACGCTCTACGAGGGGGTGGTGGGCACGCGCGATATGGCGGGGCTGGTGCCGATGACGGGCGATACGGTGTTTGGCCTGGCGTCGATGACCAAGGCGCTGGTGTCGGCGGCGGCGATGGCGGAGGTGGATGCCGGGCGGTTGACGCTCGATGGGCCGTTGTCGGCGGTGTTGCCGGCGCTGGCGGCGCCGATGGTGTTGGAGGGGTTTGGGGCCGATGGGGCGCCGCTTTTGCGCCCGGCGCGCGGGGCGATCACGCTGCGGCAGGTTTTGTCGCATTCGGCGGGGTTCGGCTACGATACGTGGAATGCGGAAATCCGGGATTTTCAGGCGCGGCGTGGGATTGCGCGGCTGCCGATGAATGAGGCCGAGTTGGCGGCAACCCCGTTGTTGTTCGATCCGGGGACGCGGTGGAACTACGGGATCAGCACCGATGTGGCGGGGCTGGCGGTGGCGGCGGCGACGGGCAAGCGGCTCGATGTGGCGCTGGCCGAGGGGGTGTTGGGGGCGCTCGGGATGGGGGATACCTCGGTGGTGCTGCGGGCGGATCAGCGGGCGCGGCTGGTGACGACGCGCGGGCGGGAGGGGGACGGGTTCGCCGATCTGGGGTTCGTGATGGATCGCGGGGTGAATTGGTGCATGGGGGGCGGGGCGCTGCATGGCACGGGGCGCGATTATCTGCGGTTTATTCGCATGGTGCTGAACCGGGGGATGCATGAGGGGGAGCGGGTGTTGTCGGAGGCGGCGATTGGCGAGATGGCGCGCAACCAATTGGCGCCGGGGGTGCGGGTGACGGCGATGCGCTCGCTCAATCCGGCGCGCTCGGCCGATGCGGAGTTTTTTCCGGGGATGGAGAAGCAGTGGAGCACGGCGTTCATGATCACGACGCAGACGGCGCCGACCGGGCGCCGCGCGGGGAGCCTGGCATGGGCGGGGATCGCCAATACGTTTTTCTGGATCGACCCCGCTGCGGGGTTGGGCGGGGTGTTCATGACGCAGTTGCTGCCGTTTGCGGACCCGGCGGCGCTGGGGGCGTTCGCGGCGTTCGAGACGGGGGTTTATGCGGCGTTTGGGTAATACGGGCGGGTAATGCGGGCGGCTACTGCGCCTGCTGCATCATCTCGGAGATGACACGTTCGAGTTGCACCAGGGTGCCGCAGGGTGTGACCTGGTGGCAGAAGGGTTCGTAGCGCAGGATATCGGAATCGCCGGTGCCCCAAAGGGATTGGGGCTCGGGGTTCAGCCAGATCACGCGGTTGGCGCGTTCGAAGATCTGCTTCATGATGTCGATGCGCGGTTCGTTGCGGTTGCCGCGGGCGTCACCGAGGATGATGACGGTGGTTTGGCGGTTGACGTTGCGCATGGCGATTTCGGAGAAGTCGGCGAGGCAGCGGCCGTAGTCGGAGGAGCCGAAGCCGACGATTTTCATGACCTCCTCGATCGCATCGTCGATTTCGCGGCGCGCGAGGATGTCGCTGACTTCGATGAGGTGGTTGGAATAGGCGAAGGAGCGGATGCCGGCGAGCACATCGGCCAGCGAATAGAGGAACATCAGCAGGAAGCGGGCGACGGCGGCCACCGAGCCGGAGACATCGCACAGCACCATGATCGAGGGACGGTCGATGCGGCTGCGCTTCCAGACGGTGTGGAAGGGGATCGAATCGAAGCTCATGTTGCGGCGCATGGTGCGGCGGATGTCGAGATGGCCGCGGCGGTCCTGCCAGCGTTTGCGGCTGTAGCGGGTGGCGATCTGCTTGGCCATGTCGCGGACCAGGGCGCGCATGCGGTCCATGTCGCGGCGGTCAAGCTGGGAGAGGCGGACATTGCGCAGCGCGCCTTCGCGGATTTCGCGGGTGGTGCCGGCGGAGAACAGGGTGAGTTGGCGTTCCATATAGGCGCGGGCTTGTTGGCCGAGGGCGGCGCGCATCTGTTCGAGGCGCTCGGCGGTGGCTTCATCGGCGCCGTCGCCGCGCAGATGGGCGATGTCGCGGTCGAGTTCGGGCAGGCCCATCTGTTCGAGGATGCGCCAGGCGAACATGTTGGTTTGGGTGAAGAGGGCGATGTTGGAGGCGCCGATGGCCTGGGCCGCCCCTTCCATGGCGGCGGCGAGGCCGGCCTGGTCGTTGTCGAGGAGCATCGAGGACAAGGGGGCGAGGCCGTCGGCCTCGCCGTCGGCGCTGGGCTGGCGGGGGGATGCGGGGGCTTCGGCTTCGCCGGAGGACACCATTTCGCGTTGGAAGTAGAGGTCGAACGTGTCCTCGAAGAGTTTTTTGTCTTCGATCGACTTGCCCAATGTGAGGGACAATGTGTCCTTCAGGGTCTGGCGGTCGGTGTAGCCGACGACTTCGGCCGAGCGGAAGGCATCGATCGATTCGGCGACCGAAATCCGCACGCCGGCGCCGCGGGCGGCCCTGAGCAGATCGAGCAGCATCGCGGTCATGCGGGGCTCCTAGGCCTCGATGCCGCCATCGCGCAGGGCCTTGTGCACCATCTCCGGCACCGCCTTGCCGCCCATCGTCATATCGCCTTCGAATTTGAGCAGGAGGTTCAATGTGTCCTGCACCACGGCGCTGTCGAGGCGGGAGGCGTTGAGGAGGAGGATGGCGCGGGCCCAGTCGATGGTTTCGCTGACCGAGGGGAGTTTGCGCAGGTCAAGGCCGCGGAGCTGCTGGACGAAGCTGACGAGTTGGCGGCGCAGCGAGGCGTCGATGCCGGGGATCCGGCTGTCGATGATCTGCTCTTCGAGCTTGGCATCGGGGTAGCCGATATGGAGATGCAGGCAGCGGCGCTTCATGGCGTCGCCAAGGTCGCGGGTGTTGTTGGAGGTCAGGATCACGACCGGCTTGACGATGGCGCTGATGGTGCCGATTTCGGGGATCGTGACCTGGTGGTCGGACAGGATTTCGAGCAGGAAGGCTTCGAATTCCTCATCGGCCTTGTCGATTTCGTCGATCAGCAGGACGGCTCCCTTCGGCTCCTGCAGGGCCTTGAGGAGGGGACGCGGCTCGAGGAAGCGTTCGGAGAAGAAGATGTCGTCGAATTCGTGGAGGCGGTTGAGCGCGGACTCCATGGTGTCGTCCTTGGACAGGACGGCGCTCACCTTTTCCTTGAGGATTTGGGTGTAGAGGAGCTGCTTGCCGTATTTCCATTCATACAGCGCCTTGCTTTCGTCGAGCCCGTCATAGCACTGCATGCGGACCAGGGGCAGGCCGAGGAATTCGGCGGCGGCCTTGGCGAGTTCGGTTTTGCCGACACCGGCCGGGCCTTCGGCCAGGATCGGCTTGCCGAGGCGCATCGCCAGGAACAGGGCCGTCGAGATCTGGCGCGACGGGATGTAGCCGGTGCTGCCGAGACCGACCTGGACGGATTCGATGCTCGGAATGATATCGGAGAAATGTGTATCCACGCTCGGGCGCCCTGAACCAATTTTGTGTTGCTGCCATTGGAGACGGCACCGGTGCCTCGTGCAAGGCATAACTGACATGCGCCGGGCCGAACCGACGCGTCACGCTTCAGGACATTGTGCCGATTGAGTGAAGTGGATCACAGCGCCGTGACCGGGTTTGCGCGATAGTGCGTTTCAGGAAAGCACAGGCCCTGCCGGGCCGTTGGAGCGGGATGCCTTCTGATGGACGAATTCAACCCGCTCCAACGCTTTGATTGATCGCCTGGTTCAGATTTTTTGGCGATTCCGTCAAAAATCATCCGGCTCTAGAGGAGTGAAGGCCGATGAGCGGCACCCGCCAGATACTGATTGTGGATGACAACCGCGCCCTGCGCTCGGCCCTCGCGCTTGCCTTGGAAACCATGGGCGGGTTTTCGATCCGTCTTGCCGAGGACGCCGATAGCGCTGTTTCGTTGGCGGGATCGCGGGCGCAGCATTTCGATGCGATCGTGCTTGATCTTGCGCCGATCGACGCCGGGATCGCGCTCTGCGCGGCGCTGCGGGGGCATGGGGTGCGGGTGCCGATCGTGCTGGTGGCGGAGGTTTCGGCCGAGGAGGAGGTGGTGCGCGGGCTGGATGCCGGGGCGAATGATTATGTGGTGAAGCCATTTCGCCTTGCCGAGCTCATCGCCCGGCTGCGCGCCCAGATCCGCGGTTTCGAGACTTCCGAGAACGCCGTGCTGCTGATCGGGCCGTATCACTTCCGGCCGGGGACGCGCGTGCTCACCGAGCCGACCTCCAACCGGCGCATCCGCCTGACGGACAAGGAGGCGGCGGTGCTCAAATACCTCTATCATGCCGGGCGCAAGCCGGTGTCGCGCCAGGCGCTGCTGCGCGATGTGTGGGGTTATGCGACCGTGGCCAGCACCCATACGGTCGAGACCCATATCTATCGGCTGCGGCGCAAGATCGAGCCCGATCCGGCCAAGGCGCGCATTCTGGTCAATGTCGATGGCGGGTATCGCCTGGGCTATGAGCGCGGTGCGGCGATCGAAATGGCGTTCCGGCCCACGCTCGCCGCAGCGGAATAGGCTCCGGCCGCGCCAGCGGGGTTCACACCAAGCCGCGCTGCGCTATCCTGTGCGGCAAATCCGCAGGAGCAGGCGATCATGGATCAGTCTAAAACCCGGCCCGGCCGCGCAGCCCCCCGCAGCGGCGGGCGCCTGATCGCCGATGCCCTCGTGGCACAGGGGATCGACCATGTTTTCGCGGTGCCCGGCGAAAGCTATCTCGACGTGCTCGAAGGGCTTTATGCCAACCGCGAGACGCTCAAGCTCGTCACCTGCCGTTTCGAGGCCGGCGCGGTCAACATGGCGGAGGCCTACGGCAAGCTGAACGGCCGCCCCGCCGCGGCCTTCGTGACCCGCGGGCCCGGCGCCTGCCATGGGGCCATCGGGGTGCATGTCGCGTTTCAGGACTCGACGCCGATGCTGCTGTTCGTGGGGCAGATCCCGTTCGAGGAGACCGACCGGGACTCGTTCCAGGAAGTCGATTACCGCCGCATGTTCGCGCCGCTCGCGAAGTGGGTGACGCAGATCGACGATGCCAAGCGCATTCCGGAACTGATCGCCCATGCCGTCGATGTCGCGACGTCCGGGCGGCCGGGGCCGGTGGTGATCGCGATCTCCGAGGAGATGCAGAAGCATCTGGTCGATGTGCCCGATATCGGGCCGGCCGATGTGTCGGTGCCGCATCCCGATCCGGCGGCGATCGAGAAGCTGCGCGCGCTGCTGGTCAAGGCACAGAAGCCGCTCGCCATCGTTGGCGGGTCCTGCTGGACGGAGGCGGGGCGGGCGGCGATTCGCGACTTCATGACCGCATGGAACCTGCCGACCACCGTCGGTTTCCGTCGCCAGGCGCTCTATGACCAGACGAGCGAAAATTTCGTGGGTGATCTCGGCGTAGGGTCCGACCCGGCGCTGGTCGCCAAGGTCAAGGAGGCGGATCTCATCATCGCCATCGGGACGCGGCTGGGGGAGCCGGTTTCGCAGGGCTATACGCTCTTTCAGGCGGCGGATGGGGTGCCGATCATCCATGTCTACCCGGACGCCGCCGAAATCGGGCGGGTCTATCGGCCGGCGCTGGGGATCGTCTCGGATCTCACGGTTTTCGCCACCGCCGCGGCCCGGCTTGCGCCGCCGAAAAAGCCGGTGTGGTCGGCCTGGACCAAGGAACTCCGTGCCATCCGGGTGGCGGGACAGGCGGTGCCGAACTACGAGGGGACGCTCAATCTGGCGCAATGCATGCACGATCTGGCGCGCCTGCTGGAGGACGATGCCATCCTGACCTGCGATGCCGGGAATTTTGCCACCTGGCCGCCGCGGTTCATCAACTTCAAGGATGGGCAGCGCTTCATCGGGCCGACCAATGGCGCGATGGGCTATGGCGTGCCGGCGGCGATCGGCGCCAAGATCGCGCATCCGGACCGCCAGGTGGTGTGTTTTGTGGGGGATGGCGGGTTTCTGATGACGGGGCAGGAATTGGCGACCGCGTTCCATCACGGGGTGGCGCCGATCGTGCTGGTGTTCAACAACCAGATGTACGGCACGATCCGGATGTATCAGGAGCGCAGCTATCCGTTCCATGTCTCGGGCACGGCGCTGACCAATCCCGACTTTGCCAGGTTCATCGAAGCCTTTGGCGGGCATGGCGAGACGGTGAGCGATACCGCGGAGTTTGCGGGGGCGTTCCAGCGCGCGGTGGCGTCGGGCAAGCCGGCGGTGATCGAATTGCGGATGAACCCGGATCAGATCACCAGCCGTACCACCATCTCGGCGATGCGCGCAGCCGCCAAGCCGGCTGTGCCGGGGCCGGTGGCGGCAAAACGGGCAGCGGCACGCAAACCGGTGGCACGGTCTAAACGATAGGCCCGGGCACAGCGATGATTGACGGCCGCGGGTGATCCCACAAGCGGGCGTGGTGTGTTTTAGAGCGGGATGCCTTCGTATAGGCGAACGCATCCCGCTCTAACTCTTTGTTTGATCGCCTGATTCAGATTTTTGGTGATTCCACCAAAAATCATCAGGCTCTAGAAACTTGGGGTGGGCGCTTCGGCCGGGAGAAGGTTTTCGCGCTTGAGGTCGGCCCAGAGGGCCGAGGGGATGGGGGCGGCCATCATGGCGGCGTTTTGCCGGACTTCGGCGGCATTGCGGGCGCCGGGGATGACGGTGGCGACGACGGGGTGGGCGGCGCAGAATTGCAGGGCGGCGGCTTTGAGATCGGTGTTGTGACGGGCGCAGACGGCGGCGATGGCCCGCGCCCGGGCGGCGATGTCGGGGGCGGCGGTTTCGTAGTTGAAGGTGGTGCCGCCGGCGAGCAGGCCGGAATTGTAGGGGCCGCCGAGCACGACCTTGGCGCCCCGGGCGGCGCAGGCGGGGAAGAGTTTGGCCAGCGCGGTGTGATCGAGCAGGGTGTAGCGGCCGGCGATGAGGAAGATGTCGGGGTCGGATTGTTCAAGGGCGGCCAGCGCCGGCGCGACCAAGTTGACGCCGAGGCCCCAGGCCTTGATTTCGCCGCGCTTGCGCATGGCGGAGAGGATTTTGGCGGCACCTTGCATGGCTTCGCGGAAGCGGGTGGTCCAGGCGGGGCCGTGCCAATCCTCGGAACAGTCATGGATGTAGACGACATCGATGCTGGAGAGGCCCATGCGGGCGCAACTGTCCTCCAGGGAGCGCAGGGTGGCGCCGGCGGAATAGTCGAAGGTGCGGGCGAAGGGCAGCGCGCCCAGGAAGCCTTCGTCGAGATCGGGGACTTGGGCAACGGGGCGGAGGAGGCGTCCGACTTTGGTGGAGAGGCAGAAATCGGCGCGGTTTTGCTGGCGCAGAATGGCGCCCATGCGCATTTCGGAAAGGCCGGCGCCGTAATGGGGGGCGGTGTCGAAGTGGCGGATGCCGGCGTCCCAGCCGGCTTGGGTGGTGGCGGCGGCGTCGGGTTCGGCGATGCGGGCGAAGAGGTTGCCGAGGGGGGCGCCGCCCATGCCCAAGGGACCGGGAATGGGAGAGGTCATGCGCGGTCTCCTGGCAGTGCGACATCGGGGGCGATGACGCCCTTGGTGAGGGCGATGTTGCCGTAGAAGCGGCGCTCGCCGGTTTGCACGATGGCGTAGGCGGTTTCGGCGGCCCGGTAGAAGGCGTGGCGTTCGATGCCGATGGCTTCGGGCCAGCCGGCGGCGGCGAGGGTGGTGTTCATTTCGGCGACGACGGCGGGCACTGCGGCGGGGTCGCCCACGACCTGCATGATTTGGGCGGGGTCATCCACGTAGGTATCGACAGGGAGGAGGGACAGGATGGCACGGAGCACTTTGGGCGTGTCGGCGCTGGGTTGGCGGATCAGGCGTTGCCCGCGGGTGGCGGGGTAGTTGGCGTCGACCAGGACGATGCGATCGCCGTGGCCCATGGCGGCGAGGGCGTGGAGGAGTTCGGGGGTGAGCAGCGGGTCAAGACCGATGAGCATGGCTGGGGTCCTCAGGCGTGGCCGAGGAGGTGTTCGCGGAAGCGGGTGCGCCCGACGGCGGGCTGCATGAGGCGGCCGTTGTTGAGGGGTTTGCCTTCTTTGACGCGAAGCAGGATGAAGGCGAGGCCATTGCCTTCGCGAACGAGGCGACGGCCTTCGGGGAGGTCGTCCATGGTGTTGATGGTGAGCACGGCGGGAATGCCGCAGCCGCCGGCGATGGTGGCGAGGTCAACGCCGAAGCCGGTGTGGCTGTCCTGGTTGCCGGTTTCGCCGTAGTGGCCGTTGTCGACGCAGATGATGGTGAGGTTGGGGGGGTTCATCAGGGCGATGGTGGCGAGGGAGCCGAGATTCATCAGCAATTCGCCATCGCCGGTGACGCAGAGGACGCGCTTGTCGGGCTGGGCCAGGGCGAGGCCGAGGGCCATGGTTGTGGCTGCCCCCATGGCGCCGGCCAGGGCGTAGACGTAGGGGGCGTCGTTGGCGATGGCGGTGAGTTCCTGGGCGGCGCCGGCGAGGCCGCCGACGCAGAGGAAGTCCTCCGGCTTTTCGATGAGCAGGGGAATGATGTCGCGGCGGTCAAGCACGGTGGTGGGGAGGGGGTTGACTTGCAGATGCTGCGGGCGGGCCATGGCGGGTGCTCCAAGGGGAGGGAAGCGCTTCTTTTTTGAAAAAAGAAGCAAAAGACTTTTATCCGTTATTCTGCGTGTGGAGCGTGGCGCTCGCCTGAAAACATGGGCAACGGCACTCCGCCAAGCCGGTTCGCTCTCGAATGTGAATCCACCGATTTATCACGCGAATTTCTTCGCCCCGATAAGCCGCTGGCTCAGCAGCACAGCAACCGCTTCCCCGGATTGGAACGCCATGGTGAGGCCGGCGGAGGCGACTTCGATGACTTCATCGGGGTGGCTGGCGGTGAGGACGATGACGCCCATGGCTTCGAGAACGGGTTTGACGGCCTGGCCCATGGGGAATTGCCAGGGGTTGCCTTCGCCGAATTCGCCGCGCATCGAAATGAGCATGAGCAGCGGAAAGCGGCCGCCTTTGGTCAGCGAGAGCATGTTGATGCAGTTGCCGGCGCCGGAGGACTGCATCATCAGCACGCCGCGGGCGCCGCCGAGGTCGGCGCCGGCGAGGAGGGAGATGCCTTCCTCCTCGGTGGTCAGCGCGATGGAGTGGACATCGGGGTCGGCGAGGGAGCGATCGATGAGGACGCGGTGTCCGGCGTCGGGGACGTAGGCGAACTGGGTGACGTTGGCTTTGCGGAGAAGGTCGTAAAGCGCGTCGGGCCAGGTGATGGCGCCGGTGGTGACATCAGGGGAGGTCATGGGCTTCCTCAAACGGCAATGGTGCTGAGATTGTCAGGGATGTGCACGGGGGCGCCGGTGGCGGCGCGGATTTGCTCGACGGTAATGCCGGGGGCGATTGCGACGAGGTTGAAGGCGGTTCCGGCGGGTTCGAAGAGGCCGTAATTGGTGGCGACGAGTTTGACCACGCCGCGCGCGGTGATGGGCAGGGCGCAGTGGCTGAGAAGGCGGGGGGCGCCGTTGCGCTGGGTGTGTTCGAGGATGATGAAGACGCGTTTGGCGCAGGCTGCGAGGTCCATCGCGCCGCCGATGCCGCCGCCTTTGGCGCCGGCGACTTTCCAGTTGGCGAAATCGCCGGTGGCGGCGACTTCGTAGGCGCCCATCACGGTGACGTCGATGCGCCCGGAGCGGATGATGGCGAAGCTGTCGGCGTGATGGACGACGGCGGCTTCGGGTTTGAGGGTGACGTGCTGGCCGCCTGCGTTGACGAGGTGCATGTCCTCCTCGCCCGGGGCGGTCAGCGGGCCGTAGCCGATGACGCCGTTTTCGGAGTGGTAGATGATGTCGGCGGTGATCGGCGTGTTGGAGCACATGGTGGGGATGCCGACGCCGAGATTGACGATCCAGTCGTCCTGGAAGCGGCGGGCGATGGCATCGGCCATCTGTTGGCGGGTGAGGCCGCTCATGATTTGGGCTCCCTGAGTTGGGGCCATAGGCCCGCGGGCGCGGGGGGAATGACGACGAGACGATGGACGAAGATGCCGGCGAGGTGGATGTCGTCGGGGTCGAAGGAGCCGGCGGGTTCGATGTCGTTTTCGATCTCGGCGATGACGATGCGCGCGGCCATGGCCATGATGGGGTTGAAGTTGCGCTGGGAGCGGCGGAAGCGGAGGTTGCCGGCGGCATCGGCGCGGTGGGCGCGGATGAAGGCGTAGTCGAGGGGCAGGGCGGGTTCGAGGAGGTATTCGCGGCCGTCGAAGATACGGGTTTCGCGCCCCAGGGCGAGTTCGGTGCCGACGGCGGTGGGGGTGTAGAAGGCGGGGATGCCGGCGCCGGCGGCGCGCAGGCGTTCGGCCAGGGTGCCCTGGGGGACGAGTTCGGCTTCGACTTCGCCGGACTCGTGGTATTTCGTGAAGGGGAGTTGCTCCGAGGCGCGGGTGGCGGCGGTGAAGGCGCAGATGACTTTGCGGACCATGCCGCGTTCGACGAGGTGGCCGATATCGGGCATGCGGGGAAGGGCTGCGCCGCCGGTGGTGTTGGCGACGCAGGTGAGGTTGCGGGCGGGGCTGTGCTGGAGGGCCTGCATGAGGTTGAACGGCACGCCCGGCATGGCGAAGCCGCCGAAGCCGATGGTGGCACCGTCCTCGATGCCGTGGATGGCGCTGGGGAAGTCGGGGTAGAGCTTGCTGCGACGGTTCATGGATCAGCGGCCCTTGAACTGAGGGGGGCGTTTTTCCTTGAAGGCGGCAACGCCTTCCTTGATGTCCTCGCTGGCGCGGACCGCGGTGAGGGGGACGGAGGCCCAGACCATGCGTTCGACGGGGCCGCGGGGCATGATGTCCTCGACGACGAAGCGCTTGAGGGTGTGAAGCACGAGGGGGGCCATTTTGGCGAGTTCCATGGCCATGGCGACGGCTTCGGTTTCGTGGCTGCCGTTTTCGACAACCTTGTTGACGAAGCCGACCTGGTAGGCGCGTTCGGCGGAGACCTTGGTGCCGAGAAGCATGATTTCCATGGCCAGATGGTGCGGCATGCGGGTGACGAGGGAGGAGATCATGCCGGCCGTGATGCCCATTTTGGCTTCGGGGTAGTAGAAGACGGTGCTGTCGGAGGAGACCAGCAGGTCGCACATCATGACCATCACGATGGCGCCGCCGACGCACCAGCCGGAGGTGGCGGCGATGACGGGTTTTTCGGTTTTGAAGCCGACCGTCGGGATGGCGCGCCACAATTCGGGCAGGTCGGTGATATCGGCGCCCGACGAGAAGGCCTTGTCGCCGGCCGCGGACAGGACGGCGACGCGCTGGTCCGAGGCGTCAAAGGCGATGAAGGCGGCCTGGATTTCCTCGGCGACGCCTTTGCTGATGGCGTTGAGGCGTTCGGGGCGGTTGATGCGGATGATGCGGACCGGACCCTGGTCTTCGACGACGACGACGGACATGCGATGTTCCTCTGGACGTATTGCGCGGCATTTCGCCACAGGCGGACGGGATTGGGAAGGCCAGAGCGGGATGGCTTCGATCGGCAACGGCCTCCCGCGCTGGCTCTTTGTTTGCCCGCGCGGGCTCGTTGTTTGCCCGCGCCGGCTCTTTGTTTGATCGTCCGGTTCAGAGTTTTGGCGGTTCCGTCAAAACTCTGAACCGGGCTCTGGGCTTCCCGCAAAGATCAGGCTTCGAGAACCTGGCGGGGGCGGTAGATGGCGGTGTGGGCGATGCGGGCGATGGGGCGGGTGTCGGCAAGGACCAGGGCGTCGAGTTCGACGAAAAGGTGGCCTTTGTGTTCGTAGTTGCGGGCGACGCGGGCGCGCACGGTGAGGGTTTCGTCGATGTGCCCGGCGGCGCGGTTTTGCACTTTGCTGCCGACATGGATCCAGGGGCCGAGGGCGACGTTGTGGGTGAGGGCCCAGTTGCAGGTGCGCAGGATGAGGCCGGGGTGGATGAGGCCTTCGCCGGGGTAGAGCGGGTCGGTTTCGCGGACGTCGTTGTAGTACTGGGCGGCGAATTCAGGGGTGACGTGGAGCGGGGTGATGCCGAGCCAGAGGCCCTCGGCCAGGGTTTCGGGGCTGGCCGGGGGGCGGGCTTCGGGCGGGGCGGGGGGGATGGGCCAGGCGGCCAGGTCGGGGGCGGGTGTGGCGGGCGGCAGGGCGGCGGTGGCGGTTGCGCAGAGATTGCCCTGGCTCTGCACGCGCAAGGCGAGGCCCGATGCGTCGGGGCTTGCGGTGATGATCGCGCGTTCGCCGTCATAGACCGGTTTGCCGAAGCGGCATTCGGCGGTGCCGTGTTCGAGCCAGGCGCGGCCCCAATGGGCGACGGGGGGATGGGTGATGTAGGCGTAGACGTCGACACCCGGAACGAGGCCGCCGGTGAAGCCGAAGCGGCGGGCGACGGTGTCGTCGTGGATCCGGTTTTCGGAGTGCTTGGCGGTGTTGTAGGCTTCGACCGCGTAGGGGGCGGGCTGCATTGTGACGCTTCCTCTCGACGTTTTTTGCACCTTGGGCAGTCGTGGCGCGCGAAGCAACGGGGGGCGGTTAGGCGAAGGCGCGGCTGAACGTGGCGGGATCGATGTTGCCGCCGCTGAGGACGACGCCGGTGATTTTGCCCTTGGCGTCGAATTTTCCGGCCAGCAGGGCGGCCAGGGCAACGGCCCCGCCGGGTTCGACGACCAGTTTGAGGTGGCGGAAGGCGAAGGCGATGGCGGCGAGGACTTCGGCGTCGCTGACCGCGAGGCCGCCGGCAAGGCGGGGTTGGTTGACCTCGAAGGTGAGGCGGCCGGGGGATTTGGACAGCAGGGCGTCGCAGAGGGTTGAGCCGCCCGGGGCGTTGGTTTCGCGGGCGCCGGAAATCAGGGAGCGGGCGGTGTCGTCCCAGTCCTCGGGTTCGACGGCGTAGAGGGCGGTGCTGGGCGAGGCGCCTTCGAGGCCGAGGGCGCAGCCGGCGATGAGGCCGCCGCCGCCGGTGCAGACCAGCATGGCATCCATGGTGAAGCCGGCGTGTCGCGCGTCCTCGACGAGTTCGAGGGCGAGGGTGCCTTGGCCGGCGATGACGTCTTCATGGTCGAAGGGGGGGACCAGGATGGCGCCGGTGCGATCGGCGAAGGCCCGGGTGATGGCGTCACGGTCGTCGTTGTGGCGGTTGTAGTGGATGATGTCGGCGCCCCAGGCGCGGGTGCTGTCGATTTTGATGCGGGGGGCATCGTCCGGCATGAAGACGGTGGCGTGGGCGCCGATGCTGGCGGCGGCGCAGGCGGTGGCCTGGCCGTGGTTGCCGGAGGAGTGGGTGACGACTCCGGCGCGGCGTTCGGGCTCGGTGAGGCGCAGGATGGCGTTGGTGGCGCCGCGGAGTTTGAAGCTGCCGGTGCGTTGCAGGGGTTCGGGCTTGATGAGGATGGTGCCGCCGGTGGCATCGTCAAGCGCGCGGTGCCGGAGCATCGGGGTGCGCACGATGTGCGGGGTGATGCGGGCGCGGGCGGCCTGGACGTCGTCGTGGGTGGGCAGCATGGGTTTGGTCCTCAGCGAGGTCGGGGGAGCGTGACGAGGGGGACGGGGCCCGGTGGGGTCCGTCCGGTGACACGATAGAGCCGGAAGGCTTCCGCCGTCATCCCATTGCGGGTGCGCTCGATGAGGAGGGGGCGGGCGATTTCGGACCAGTCGGCGGGCTCGGGCGCGTCATCGCGGCGGGCGGAGCGCAGGAGGAGGCCGGTTTGGCCGGCGATGGCGGGGCGGGCGTCGGGCAGGGCGAAGAAGCGCCAGCGGTCCTCGATGGCGTAGACCTTGGTGGTGGGGGGCAGGAGGAGGGCGAGGAGGGCGGCGTGGCCGTAATTGTCTGAGGCGATGAAGGCGGCATGGGTGCGGCTGCGTTCGGCTTCGATGTCATGGGCCAGGGCGGTCCAGCCGCCGAGGCGCAGCAGAGTGGGGTCGAGGCGCATCGGCAGCGGGAGGGGGGCGAAGCTGGCCTGGGTCCAGGCGATGAGGGTAAGGGTGAGGCCGAGCAGGGCGGCGGGGCGGATCAGGCGGGGCCAGTTTCCAGGCAGGCCTGCGGCGGCGATGGCGGCGGCGGGGTAGATGATGGCGGGCCAGTTGGCCTGGACCCGATCGCCCAGGGCGTGTTGGGCGAAGACCAGGAGGGGGAGTGCCGTCAGGGCAACGAGCAGGGTCCAGGCGGCGGTGCCGGACAGCGCGCGCCGTGTGGCAAAGCCGATGCCGGCGAGGCAGAGGGCGAAGATCAGGGGGGTGGCGAGGCCGGCCTGGCCGCCGATGAGTTCGCCGAGAAATTGCGGGGCGCGCGAGAGGTCGAACACCCCTGCCCTGCCGCCCTGTTTGGCGAAGCTGGCCCAGTCGTGCTCGGCGTTCCACAGCAGAACAGGGGCAAACACGGCGAGGGCCAGCAGGGCGGCAAGCCAAGGCTGGGGCCGGCGCAGCCAGGGGCGGATGGTGGGCGTGGCGAGGGTCCAGGCCGCGATGCCGGCGCCGAGGAGGAGGCCGGTGTATTTGGATGCAAGCGTCAGGCCGAGGGCGGCGCCGGCGGCAAGCCACCAGGCGCCGTTGCCGGTGGCGACGAGACGGGCGAGGGCAAAGAGGGTGACGGTCCAGAAGAAGAGGACGGGGGTGTCGGGCGTCATCGTCACGGCACCGACGCCGAACAGGAGGGTGCTGTTGAGCAGGATGGCGGCGATCAGGCCGGCGTTGCGCCCGGGCAGCAGGTCATCGCCGGCGCGGACCAGCAGGACGGCGCCGAGTGCGGCGCTGAGCGGGGCGAGGAGGCGGATGCCGAGCGGGGTGTCACCGGCGAGTGCGGTGCCGAGATGGATCCACAGGGCAACCATGGGGGGGTGATCGAGATAGCCGGGGGCAAGGGCGCGGGACCAGACCCAGTAATAGGCTTCGTCCGGCGCGAGCGGCATGAGGGTGGCGATGGCGAGGCGAGCCCCGGTGAGGCCGAGCAGCCAGAGCCAGGGGCGGGCCAGGAGGGGCGGCACGGACCGGCTCACGCTGCGCGCCGCCCGGCGCCTGTCAGAACGGCACGCCGGCGAGGCTGCGGCTGGTGCGAATGGTTTGGAGGGTCTGCACTTTGGAGACGTTGGGCGCGCCGGTCAGGCGGGTGGTGAGTTGGTTTTCGTGGGCGGTGTCGCGGGCGACGAGTTTGATGAGGAAGTCCCCACCGCCGCGGATCATGTGGCATTCGCGGACCTCGGGCCAGCTGGCCACCAGGGTTTCGAAGGCGGCGAGCACCAGTTCCTTCTGGCTTTCGAGGCCGACGATGGCGAAGAAGGTGATTTCCCAGCCGAGCATCTGGGGGTCGGTGTCGGCGTGGTAGCCGCGGATCAGGCCGGCCTCTTCGAGGCGGCGGACACGGCGCAGGCAGGGGGGTGCCGAGATGCCGGCGCGGCGGGCGAGTTCGACGTTGGTCATGCGCCCGTCGGCCTGGAGTTCGGACAGGATCCGCCGGTCGATGGCATCAAGGACATTGCTGCCGCTCGAAGGGTCTTGCGGTTGGAGCTTCATTGGGGTGCTTCTGGCTAAGGCGGGGGGCGACTCGCGGCCGCATGTTTCGGGTACGTGTGGTTTGACGAAATATTATTGCCCATACCCGATACCGCAAGGGCAAGGCCATGAGGTTTCTTGATCCTGCCATCAGTCCGGCCGATATGAGGTGGGAAACCTGGAGCGGAAACCGCGATGCACGTCACTCATCATACCCGTGTCCTGATCATCGGAGCCGGCCCCGCCGGCTACACGGCGGCGATCTATGCGGCGCGTGCTGCGCTCAAGCCGATGCTGGTGGCCGGATTGCAGCCGGGGGGGCAACTGACCATCACCACCGAGGTGGAGAACTATCCCGGGTTCGCCGAGGCGGTGCAGGGACCGTGGCTGATGGAGCAGATGGCGGCGCAGGCGGCGCATGTCGGCACGGCAATGGTGGATGACCTGATCGTGGCGGTCGATTTTTCGGTGCGGCCGTTCCGCTGCGTGGGCGACTCGGGGGATATTTATCTGGCCGACTCGGTGATTATCGCGACCGGGGCGCAGGCGCGGTGGCTCGGGCTCGATTCGGAGAAGAAATTCCAAGGTTTCGGCGTTTCGGCCTGCGCGACATGCGATGGATTTTTCTTTCGAGAAAAACATGTCGCGGTGATCGGCGGGGGCAATACGGCGGTCGAGGAGGCACTGTATTTGACGCATCATGCGGCCACGGTGACGGTGATCCATCGGCGCGACAGCTTCCGGGCCGAGCGGATTTTGCAGCAGCGGCTGGCGGCCAATCCGAAGGTGCGGGTGATCTGGGATACGGTGGTAGAAGAGATCACGGGAACGGATAAACCCTCTGTCGTCAATGGGTTGATGCTGCGCAACGCAAAGACTGGCGTGGCTTCGGCCCTGGCGGTGGATGGGGTTTTCATTGCAATCGGGCATACGCCGACGACCCAGGTGTTCCGCGATCAGGTGGTATGCGATGCCGAGGGATACGTGGTAACAGAGCCCGGCACCACGCGGACGTCGGTGTCTGGCGTGTTCGCCGCCGGAGATGTTCAGGACAAAATATGGCGTCAGGCGGTGACGGCGGCGGGCACTGGATGCATGGCAGCGCTTGAAGTCGAGAAGTGGTTGGCCGAACATGTGTCTGAATCTGTTGCTTAAGCGTATAGTGATGAGCCGGATCTTCGGCGGAGCAGTTGCTGCCCGCCCGATCTGGCGGGGGATGAGGGTGTGATGGACTGGGACAAGCTTCGCGTTTTTCACGCGGTGGCGGAGGCAGGCAGCTTCACGCATGCCGGAGACACGCTCAATCTGAGCCAATCGGCCGTATCGCGGCAGATATCGGCGTTGGAAGAGACGCTCCAGGTGCCGCTGTTTCATCGCCATGCGCGAGGGCTGATTCTGACGGAACAGGGCGAGAGCCTGAACCGGACGGTGCGCGAGGTGTTCGCCAAGCTCGCGATGACCGAGGCGCTGCTGACCGAGAGCAAGGAGAAGCCGGCCGGGCGGCTCAAGATCACCACCACGGTGGGGTTTGGGGCAAAGTGGCTGGCACCGCGGCTGAAAGAGTTCCTCGACCAGTATCCGGATGTTCAGGTGCAGCTGCTGCTCGATGACGGGGATCTGGATCTTGCGATGCGCGAGGCCGATGTGGCGATACGCATGCACCCGCCCAAGCAGCCTGACCTGGTGCAGCGGCATTTGATGGCGATCGACTGGCAGGTGATGGCGTCGCCCGATTACATCAAGCGGCATGGCGCACCCACCCGCGTGGAGGATCTGGACAATCATCGCCTGGTGCTGTTCGGAGATTATCGACCGCCGATCAATGACATGAACTGGCTCGCAGAGGCCGGGCGTCGCCCGGGGAGCCCGCGGCGTGGGCTGCTCGAGGTGAATTCGGTGGCGGCGATGGTTTCGGCGGTGAAGACCGGCGTGGGGATCGCGGCGTTGCCAGACTATATGCATGGCGACAGCGAGGGCCTGGTGCGGGTGCTGACCGATGTGCGGGCCCCGAAGGTGGACGTGTTCTTCGTCTATCCGGAGGAGTTGCGGAATTCGAAGCGGGTCGCGGTGTTCCGTGACTTCCTGCTGGCGAAGCTGGCGCAGCGGGGCTGACGCCAAGATGGCGCAGCGGGGCTGACGCCAAGATGGCGCAGCGGACTCTCGGCTGAAATAAATGACCCCCGCGGTTTTGGCCGCGGGGGTTTTTCGTTTTGAGCGGGATGACGTCTCGGTTCGGTTGAACGAGGCTCTACGTGACGATTTCAGGGTTCATGACGCGGATCGGGGTACCGGCTTGCCAGGCGCGGATGTTCTCGACGGATTGGAGGTAGAAGCTGCGCATGGTGTCTTGAGTGACGTAGCCCATGTGGGGGGAGAGGATGGTGTTGGGGAGGCCGCGCAGGGGGTGATCGGCGGCCAGCGGTTCCTCGTCGAACACGTCAAGCGCTGCGACGATGCGGCCGGAGCGGACGGCTTCGATCAGGGCGGCTTCCTCGATGAGGGGGCCGCGGGAGGTGTTGATCAGGATCGCGCCGGGTTTCATCAGCGCGAGGTCATCGGCCATCAGGGTGTTGCGGGAGCGCTTGGAGAGGACGAGGTGGAGGCTGATGGCGTCGGATCCGGCGAGGAGGTCCTGCTTGGAGACGCGGGTGACGCCGACTTCGGCAGCGCGTTCGTCGGTGAGGTTGGTGGACCAGGCGAGGATGGTCATTCCAAGGGCCTTGGCGTAGCCGGCGACGCGGGCGCCGATGCGGCCAAGGCCGATCAGGCCCAGGGTGCGGCCATCAAGGCCGAGGCCCGGAGGGATGTTCTGCTGGAAGCGGCCGGCGCGCATTTCGGCATCACCCTGCGGGATGCGGCGCGCGGCGGCAAGGAGGAGGGCGAGGGCGAGTTCAGGGGTGTCGCTGGCGGAGCCCTGGGAGAGCGTGTTGCAGACGACGATGCCGCGGGCGGTGCAGGAGGGCGTGTCGACGGCGGCATTGCGCGGGCCGGTGAAGCTCAGGAGTTTGAGGTTGGTGAGGGCGGGGATGACATCGGCGCCGAGCCAGGTGCGCTCGCGCATGGCGACGATGACGTCAAAGCCGGCCAGCGCGGCGATGGTTTTGGCGGGGCCGCCGAAGCCTTCGCGGTAAAAGACACATTCGGCGCCGAGAGAGGCCCAGTCGGCAGCGCCCTGGGCGATGCCTTGCCAGTCGTCGAGAATTGCGATGCGCATGCGGGTCTCCTCTGTTGCCGGCGAGGGTGCGGCGGGATCGGGCGGCTGGCAAGATCGGGGGGCGGTTGCCGGGAGCAGGCGGCGATGGTGAATTGCGTTTCTAGAGCCCGATGATTTTTGGCGGAACCGCAAAAAATCCGAATCAGGCGATCGAACACAGAGCCAGAGCGGGATGCTATGATGGAAACGGTTGGAATCGTGGGCGCCGGGTTGATCGGACGGGCTTGGGCGATCGTGTTCGCGCGGGCGGGGTTCGCGGTGAAGATTTGGGATGTGGCGCCGGCGGCGACGGCGGCGGCACAGGGGTTCATTGCCGAGCGATTGCCGGAATTGCGGGCGGCGGGGCTGTTGCGCGATGCGCCCGCTGCGGTGCTGGCTCGGATCAGTCCGGTGGCGACGCTGGCCGAGGCGGTGGCGGGCGTTGTTCATGTGCAGGAGAACGGGCCGGAGCGGGTGCCGGAGAAGACGGCGCTGTTTGCCGAGATGGACCGGCTGGCGGCGCCCGATGTGGTGCTGGCGAGTTCGACGAGCGGGATTCCGGCGCGCGCGTTCACCGAGGCGCTGGCCGGGCGAGGGCGGACGCTGGTGGCGCATCCGGTCAATCCGCCATATCTTATCCCGGTGGTGGAGTTGTGCCCGGCGCCATGGACGGATCCGGCGATTGTGACGCGGACGCGGGGGTTGATGGAGCGGGCGGGGCAGGTTCCGGCCACGGTCAACCGCGAGGTGGCGGGGTTTGTCCTGAACCGGTTGCAGATCGCGCTGGTGAGCGAGGCGATGCGGCTGGTGGCGGATGGGGTGATCTCGGCGGAGGATGTCGATGCGACGGTGAAGCATGGGCTTGGGCTGCGCTGGTCGTTCATGGGGCCGCTGGAGACGATCGATCTCAATGCGCCCGGCGGGCTCGCGGATTATCTGGGGCGGTATGGCGGGCTCTATACGGAGGTCCAGGAAGAGACACGGCCCTTGGCGTTGACGGCGGAGTTGATCGCGGGACTGCATGGGGCGCGTCGCGCGGTGCTGCCGATGGAGGCACAGGCGGCGCGGCAGGAATGGCGCGATCGGCGGTTGATGGGGCTGCTGGCGCACAAGGCGGGGCAGGCCGAGGGGTGAGGTGGACCGCTGAGAGCGGGATGCCTTCCGACAGGCGAAGGATTCCGACTTTTTGGCGATTCCGCCAATCTTCATCAGGCCCGGGTGGCGCTGGTCGGGCGCCGTGCCGCGGCCTGGTGAGAGAGGGCACCCGGTTGCCACTTCTGGAATCGGCGCCTAGGATTTCCACGGCCAGGAAATGGTTCGTCAAGGGAGAATAATATGAAGGTCGGGCAGGCAATCGCCGAAATCCTCAAACGGGAGGGGGTCGAGATCCTGACCGCCTATCCGGTCAATCACATGATTGAACACGCCGCCGAGAAGGACATCCGCCCGGTGATCTGCCGGCAGGAGCGCATCGGCATCCATATGGCGGACGCGATTTCGCGGCTGTCGTCGGGCAAGCAGATCGGCGTGTTCGCGATGCAGCATGGTCCGGGTGCGGAAAACGCGATCGGGGGCATTGCGCAGTGCTTCGGCGAGTCGGTGCCGGTGCTGGTGCTGCCGATGGGGTATGCGCGGCGGATCGCCAACATCGACCCCAACTTCAATTCGACGATCAGCCTCAAATCGATCACCAAGTCGACCGAGCCGGTGATGCTGGCGTCCGAGGTGTCGAACATCATGCGCCGGGCGTTCACGCGGCTGCGCAATGGCCGGGGCGGACCGGTGGTGGTGGAAATTCCGGTAGACATGTTCAACGAGGATGTGCCGGAGCCGTTCGAATACGAACCGGTGCTGACGACGCGCTATGGGCCGGACCCGGCCGATGTGAAGAAGGCGGCCGAGGTTCTGGTGGCAGCGAAGAACGCGGTGTTCTACGTCGGCCAGGGCGTGCATTATGCGCAGGCGTGGCCGCAGGTGAAGGAACTCGCGGAATTGCTGGCTCTGCCGGTGATGACGAGCCTCGGCGGCAAGTCTGCGTTCAATGAGACGCATCCGCTGTCGATCGGCGCAGCGGGCGTGGCGATGTCGCGGATGATCCCGCATTTGCTGGACAAGGCGGATGTGATTTTCGGCGTCGGCTGCTCGTTCACGGAAAGCTCGTTCGCCGTGAAAATCCCCTCGGGCAAGACGATCATCCATTCGACGCTCGATCCGAACCATCTCAACAAGGACGTCATCGCCAATGTCGGCCTGATCGGCGACGCGGCGCTGACCTTGGATGCGATCATCGCCGAAGTGCGCAAGACGGTGAAGGCGAACCGCGACGCGACCGCCATTGCCGCCGAGATCGCCACCATCCGGGCAGGGTGGATGGAGAAGTGGATGCCGAAGCTGACGTGCAACGACGCGCCGCTCAATCCATACCGCGTGCTGTGGGACCTGCAGCACACCGTGGATATCGACAACACGATCATCACCCATGACGCCGGCAGCCCGCGGGATCAGTTGTCGCCGTTCTGGAAATCGACCACGCCGCTTTCCTATATCGGCTGGGGCAAGACGACGCAGTTAGGCTATGGGCTCGGGCTCGCGCTCGGGGCGAAACTCGCGCACCCCGACAAGCTGTGCATCAACGTGTGGGGCGATGCGGCGATCGGCTTCACCGGGATGGATTTCGAAACCGCTGTGCGCGAGCGGATCCCCATCATGTCGATCCTGCTCAACAACTTCTCGATGGCGATCGAACTGAAGATCATGGCGCTGTCGACCGAGAAATACCGCACCACGGATATCTCGGGCGACTATGCGGCGATGGCACGGGCGTTCGGCGGCTATGGCGAGCGGGTGACGCGGCCGGAAGATATCATCCCGGCGATCAAGCGCGGCATCGAGCAGACCAAGAAGGGCGTGCCGGTTCTGCTGGAATTCATCACCAGCAAGGAAGTCGAGGTTTCCCGTCCGGGGACTTGACGATTGGAGGGCCGCGGGGGGTATCCCCGCGGCCCTTTTTCGCAGGAAGGGTGAGGAAGCGCTCCTTTTTTGAAAAAAAGCAGCAAAAAACTTTCCCTTTTATGCGCTTAGGAGAGACGCGAGGGTGGGTTCGATGGCCAGGGCCAGGCGTTCCTGGGCCATGGCGGTTGGATGCAGCGGCGGCTCTGGCGGGGTGAGCAGCGGGTCATAGAACTGGGCGGGATCGACCGCGCTGCCCTTCATGAAGAGATGCCCGATATCGAGATAGGTGACGTTGGGGACCAACGTGCCGCCATAGCGCCTGGCGAGGCCAGCGTTGATGGCCAGCGTGGCCGCGGTTGTCCAGTCCGAGCGGATCGAGGGCAGGACGCCGAGCAGGAGCAGGCGGGTTTGCGGCAGGCGACGGCGGGTTTCAGCGACGACGGCGACGATGCCGGCGATGCTGTCCTCCGCCGCCCAGCGCAGGCGGCCGAGATTGTTGGCACCGATCAGGATGACCGCGGCTTTGGGGGCGATGCCGTCGAGTTCGCCATTGGTGATGCGCCACAGCAGATGTGACGTGGCATCGCCGTTGAAACCGAGATTGACCGGGTTGCGGGTGCGGTAGAGGCGCAGCCAGGTGGGGGCAAAATTGCGCCAGGGCTGCGGGCCCGCCTGCTCCCAATTCTGGGTGATGCTGTCGCCGAGGAAAATCAGGCCGGGGTTGCGCGCGCGCAGTTCGGCCAGCTTGGCCTCATGGCGGGCTTTCCACCAGGCGACCTGGAGGCGGGAAATCGGCACGGCGGCAAGCGGCGGCTTGGGGCCGGCGGCGACGAGAAAAGGCGCGGCTCCGAAAGGGGTGGCAAGGAGGACACGGCGGGGGATCATGCGCTGGCCAGGGCGGCGATTTCGGCCGGGCTCAAGCCGGCTTCGGACAGCACTTCCCCGGTATGGGCGCCAAGGCGGGGCGGGCCGCGGCGGATGGTGGCGGGCGAACCGTCATAAGCGACGGGAATGCCGAGCGTGGTCATGGGGCCCTCGGTGGGGTGGTCGATCTGATGGAAGAAGCCGCCTTCGCGGAGATACGCGTCCTCGAACAGGCTTTCGAGGGTATTAGCCGGGCCGTGCGGGAGGTCGGCGGTGGCGAAGCGGGCGAGCCAGTCGGCGCTGGTGCGGGTGCGCATGGCAGCACCGATGGTGCCGTAGACGGTTTCGACGTTCTCGGCCCTGGCGGTGACGGTGGCGAAGCGGGGGTCGGTGACCAATTCGGGGTGGCCGAGCAGCGGGAGAAGGCGGGCATATTGGTCGTCGGTGACGGCGATGAGGCAGATATGGCCGTCAAGCGTGGCGAAGGGGCGACGATGCGGGGTGAGCATGCGGCTGTAGCCGATGCCGTCCGCGGGGCGGTTGACGGAGTGGCCCCAAAGATGTTCGGGGAGGAGGAAGGAGAGCATGGTTTCCAGCATCGGAACGTGCAGGGCCTGGCCGGTTCCGGTTTTTTCACGGCGGTAGAGCGCCATGGCGACCGAGGAGGCGAGGACGTGGCCAGTGATCTTGTCGGCCATGACGGTGGGCACGTAGCGAGGGCCCTCGGCGCCGGCGGCGGTTCCGTTGAGGCTGGCAAGGCCGCTCATGCCCTGGATGATGTCGTCATAGGCCGGTGCGTCGGCCAGGGCCGAGTCGCGGCGGAAGCCGGATGCCGAGGCATGGATCAGGCGGGGGAAGAGCGGGCCGAGCGTGGCGTAGTCGAGGCCGAGGCGGGCGGCGGCGGCAGGGCGCATGTTGTGGACGAAGACATCGGCGGTGCCGATCAGGCGGAGCAGGGCCGCACGGGCCGGCTTGCGCTTGAGGTCGAGGACGACGCTGCGCTTGTTGCGGTTGAGGTTGAGGAAATAGGCCCCCATGTCGGGCGACACGCGGGGGCCGACATAGCGCACGGGATCGCCGGCGGGGGCTTCGATCTTGATGACGTCGGCGCCGGCATCGCCCAGGATCTGGGTGCCCATCGGGCCGAGCACGGTGCCGGTGAGGTCGATCACCCGCACGCCTTCGAGGGGGCCGCTCATCGGATCAGGCGAGCCATAGCCAGAGGGAGGAGCCGAGGCCGAAGGCGAG
>CANFKS010000005.1 GCA_947447625.1 Rhodospirillales bacterium
ACACTGCCGCACCTCGGTAAAATCGTCTAAAAATTGTGCAAATGCCCTATTTTAGATCGAACACCTACGCGCCAATAGCGCCAATTGATCGAAAATCGTTCAATTTTTCTGGCACGACCTTTGCAAATGAACCTTCAGCCGCGACGCAGCCCGCGTCAGAGGCCTTAAAAATGAGGGAGACTCATGGCATCTTTCCGCAACTGGCTGCGTGGCGCCGGCCTGGCCGCCGCGACCGCCGCCGCCGTTTTGACCGGGGCGCATGACGCCCAGGCGCAAGCGACCATCAAGGTTGGCATCCTCCATTCGCTCTCCGGCACCATGGCGATCAGCGAGACCACGCTGAAAGACGTCATGCTCATGCTGATCGAGGAGCAGAACAAGAAAGGTGGCGTGCTCGGCAAGAAGCTTGAAGCCGTCGTCGTCGACCCGGCCTCGAACTGGCCGCTGTTCGCCGAGAAGGCCCGCCAGCTCATCGCCGTCGACAAGGTCGCCGCCGTGTTCGGCTGCTGGACCTCGGTGTCGCGCAAGTCGGTGCTGCCGGTGTTCGAGGAACTGAACTCGATCCTGTTCTATCCCGTGCAGTACGAGGGCGAAGAATCGTCCAAGAACGTGTTCTACACCGGTGCGGCGCCGAACCAGCAGGCGATCCCGGCGGTTGACTACCTGGCCAAGGAAGAAAAAGTGCAGCGTTGGGTGCTCGCCGGCACCGACTACGTTTACCCGCGCACGACCAACAAGATCCTCGAGGCGTACCTGAAGTCGAAGGGCGTCAAGGACGAGGATATCATGATCAACTACACGCCATTCGGCCATAGCGACTGGCAGAACATCGTGGCCTCGATCAAGAAGTTCGGCACCGCCGGCAAGAAGACCGCCGTGGTCTCGACCATCAACGGTGACGCCAACGTGCCGTTCTACAAGGAACTCGGCAACCAGGGCCTCAAGGCGACCGATATCCCGGTTGTGGCGTTCTCGGTCGGCGAGGAAGAACTGGCCGGCATCGACACCAAGCCGCTGCTCGGGCATCTGGCCGCGTGGAACTATTTCCAATCGGTCGAGAATGCCGACAACAAGGCATTCATCGCGAAGTGGCAGGCGTTCACCAAAAACCCGAAGCGCGTGACCAACGACCCGATGGAAGCCCATGTGGTCGGCTTCGCCATGTGGATCAAGGCGATCGAAAAGGCCGGCACGACGGATCCGGCCGCGGTGATCGACGCGATGATCGGCATTTCGGTGCCGAACCTGACCGGCGGCTTCTCGGCGATGATGCCGAACCATCACATCACCAAGCCCGTGCTGATCGGCGAAGTGAAGGGCGATGGGCAGTTCAACGTGGTGTGGCAGACCGCCGGCACCGTGGTGGCGCAGGAATGGTCCCCGCATCTGGAAGGCTCGCGCGACCTGATCTCCGATTGGCGCGCCCCGCTCTCCTGCGGCAACTTCAACGTCAAGACGGGCAAGTGCGGCGGCAAGATGTAATCCACCTCGCCTGATCCCGCCTATCCGGACCCCGGGGCAGTGCGCTGCTCCGGGGTTTTTTGTTGCCTGACAAGATAAGGAGAGCTTTTTTTGCAAAGAGAAGCGTTGCCTTCGCCTTGATCCCACCCGCGCCGGTTGATCGCAAACCGGTCAGAAATCGCCCAAGGGTTGTGCAGTTTCCCGATGGTGGCTGATTTCCTGAGGGAAATCCGGCCCGAGTGCGGTGGCACGGCGGTTGCAAACACGATCGGGACGGCCGGCATGTGTGGCTGGTTGGACCGGGAGAACGACGTGTCAGGCTTTATCCGGCGGTTATGTGCTTTGGTGATGGGCCTGGTGCTGGTTGGTCCGGCGTTGGGCCATGCGCAGGATGATCCGTTTGCCGGGCTGGCCGGTAGCGGGTTCGACGATATCAGGCGGGGGGTTGAGACCTTGGCAACCGCGGCGCCGCCGCAGGCTGCGGCGACGATCCTGGCGTTGCAGGCGGGGGCGCTGTTCGCGGGGGCGGATGGCGGGCTGTTCATCAAGGCGGGGGACGGGTTTGTCGATGCGCGGACCGGCAAGGCGGTGGCGGTCCCGGAGGGGGTGAAGGCGGTTCGGGTCAATAATGGGGTGCGCCGGGCGATCGAGGCGGCGATGGGGGGGCTGACGCTGTTCAGCCCCGACCCGGTGGTGCGGCGCAGCGCGGCGGAGGCGGTGTTGAAGTCCCGCGATGCAGCGGCTTTGCCGGCTTTGACGCGCGCGATCGCTGCGGAAAAGGACGAGGGGATCCGCGGCGTGATGCAGCAGGCGCGGGCAGCCGCGGTGCTGGCGACGGCGGATGCCACGCAGGCGGAGCGAATTGCGGCGGTTGGGGTGTTGCGGGCGCGCGGGGATCTGGATGCGCGGGCGATGCTGGCGTCGTTGACGGACCAACCGGCGGCGGTGCGCGAGGCGGCGGCGGTGGCGGTGGTGGCGATCGATCGGATGGTGCAGTTGTGGGGTTTGGCGCAGGGGGTGTTCTACGGGTTGTCGCTGGGGTCGGTGTTGTTGCTGGCGGCGGCGGGGCTGGCGATCACGTTCGGCGTGATGGGCATCATCAACATGGCGCATGGCGAGATGGTGATGATCGGGGCCTACACGACATTCGCGGTGCAGGAAGTGATCCGGGCGCGGGCGCCGTGGTTGTTCGAGGCGAGTTTGTTCATCGCGGTGCCGGTGGCGTTTATGGTGTCGGGCGCGGTTGGGGTAGCGATCGAGCGGGGGTTGCTGCGCTTCCTGTATGGGCGGCCGCTGGAGACGTTGCTGGCGACATGGGGGGTGTCGCTCGCGTTGCAGCAAACGGTGCGGAGCCTGTTTGGGGCGTCGAACCGCGATGTGGGGACGCCGGCTTGGATGAGCGGGGCGACGCAGTGGGGGGGGCTGACGATCACGTATAACCGGTTGGTGATCGTTGTTTTTGCTGTTCTGGTGGTGGCGGCGTTGATGGCGGCGTTGCGGTACACGGCGCTCGGGTTGCGGATGCGGGCGGTGACGCAGAACCGGCGGATGGCGGCCTCGATGGGAATCCGCACGCCGTGGGTGGATGCGATGACGTTCGGGCTGGGCTCGGGGGTTGCGGGGATGGCGGGCGTGGCGTTGAGCCAGATCGATAACGTCAGCCCCAATCTGGGGCAGGGCTACATCATCGACAGCTTCATGGTGGTGGTGTTTGGCGGCGTGGGGAATTTGTGGGGAACGGTGGTGAGCGCGATGACGCTTGGGATCGTCAACAAGTTCCTGGAGCCTTTGGCCGGGGCGGTGTTGGGGAAGATCGTGGTGCTGGTGCTGTTGATCCTGTTCATCCAGCGCAAGCCGCGCGGGATGTTTCCGATCAAGGGTCGGGCGGTGGAAGCATGAGCGGCAGCGAGCATCGCGAGCGCGAGCGGAGAGAAGCATGAGCGGCAGCGAGCACAGCGAGCGCGAGCACAGCGAGCGCGAGCGGAGAGAATCATGACCCGCGCATCGGTGATTCTGTGCCTGGCCGCCATTCTGGGGGGGGCGGCGCTGGTGGCGGCGGGCAATGCGTCGGGCCTGGTGCCGACCTATGTGGTGTCGCTGATCGGGAAGTATTTGTGCTTTGCCATTCTGGCGCTGGCGGTGGATCTGGTTTGGGGGTTTGCCGGGATATTGTCACTGGGCCATGCGGCGTTTTTTGCGCTCGGCGGCTATGCGATGGGCATGTATCTGATGCGCCAGATCGGGACGCGCGGCGTCTACGGCAATCCGGTGTTGCCGGATTTCATGGTGTTTCTGAACTACAAGGCGCTGCCGTGGACGTGGTACGGGTTCGACAACCCGCTGTTTGCGATCCTGATGGCTCTGGCGGTGCCGGGGGTGTTGGCCTGGGTGTTCGGGTGGTTCGCGTTTCGCAGCCGGGTTTCGGGGGTGTATCTGTCGATCATCACGCAGGCGATGACGTATGCGCTGCTGCTGGCGTTTTTCCGCAATGACATGGGGTTTGGCGGGAACAACGGGCTGACGGATTTCAAGGATATCTTCGGGTATCCGTTGCAGTCCGACGGGGTCAGGCGCGGATTGTTCATCGCGAGCGCGGTGGTGCTGGCGGGGGCGTTGATCGTGGCGCGGTCGGTGGTGACAAGCCGGTTCGGCAAGGTGTTGATCGCAATGCGGGATGCCGAGAGCCGGACGCGGTTTTTGGGGTATCGGCCGGAGCGCTACAAGCTGTTTGTGTTCGTGCTGTCGGCCGTGATGGCGGGGATCGGGGGGGCGCTCTATGTCCCGCAGGTCGGGATCATCAATCCGTCGGAGTTCGCGCCGGGCAATTCGATCGAGGCGGTGATCTGGGTGGCGGTTGGCGGGCGGGGGACGCTGGTGGGCGCCATCCTGGGAGCCATCCTGGTCAATGCCGGCAAGACCTATCTGACCGGGGCGATGCCGGAGATTTGGCTGTTCGCGCTGGGCGCGTTGTTCATCGGGGTGACGTTGTTGTTGCCGCACGGGATTGTCGGGTTGTTCGGCAAGCGGGAGGCGCGCAAGTCATGAGCACCGAGACGATCCTGTATCTCGATGGCGTGTCGGTCAGTTTCGATGGGTTCAAGGCGCTCAATGTGTTGTCGCTCGTTTTGCAGAAGGGCGAGATGCGCGCCGTGATCGGGCCGAACGGGGCAGGCAAGACCACGATGATGGATGTGATCACCGGCAAGACCAGGCCGGACGAGGGCAAGGTGATCTTCGGCAACAACACGGATCTGACGGCGCTCGATGAACCCTCGATCGCGGCGTTGGGGATCGGGCGGAAGTTTCAGAAGCCGACCGTGTTCGAACCGCATACGGTGTGGGACAATTTCATGCTGTCGTTGTCGGGCGACCGGCGGCCGCGCTTCACGTTGTGGGCGCGCGAGACGCCCGGCGAGCGGGAGCGGATCGAGGCGCTGTTGGAGACGACGAAGCTCGTGGAGCACCGGCATCGCCGCGCCGGGGATTTGAGCCATGGGCAGAAGCAGTGGCTGGAGATCGGGATGCTGCTGGCGCAGGAGCCGGCGTTGCTGCTGGTCGATGAGCCGGTGGCAGGGATGACGGATGCAGAGACCGAGCAGACCGCAATTTTGTTGCGGGAAATCAACAAGACGCGGTCGGTGGTGGTGGTGGAGCATGACATGCATTTTGTGCGCGCGCTCGACGTGAAGGTGACGGTGTTGCACGAGGGGGGCGTGTTGTCGGAGGGCACGATCGATCATGTGAGCAGCGATCCGCGGGTCGTCGAAGTGTATCTGGGGCGCTGAAGGATGCTCGAAGTGAAAAATGTGGTGCTGCATTACGGGGCGGCGCTGGCGTTGCGGGATGTGTCGTTGACGGCGGTGCCGGGCGAGGTGACGTGTCTGCTGGGGCGCAACGGGGTCGGCAAGACGAGCCTGTTGCGCGCGATCACCGGGGTGCATCCGGTGAGCCAGGGCAGCATCCTGTGGGAGGGCCAGGACATCACGGCGCTGCCGCAGTTCGAGCGGGCGCGGCGTGGGATAGCGACGGTGCCGCAGGGACGGGATATTTTTCCGCTGTTGACGGTTCGGGAGAATTTGGAGACCGGGTTTGCGGTGCTGCCGCGGGGGCAGCGGCGGGTGCCGGAGGAGATGTTCGCGTTGTTTCCGATCCTCAAGACGATGCTGGGGCGGCGGGGCGGCGATTTGTCGGGCGGGCAGCAGCAGCAATTGGCGATTGCCCGCGCGCTGGTGATGAAGCCCAGGCTGCTGGTGCTGGACGAGCCGACGGAGGGGATTCAGCCGAGCATCATCAAGGACATCGGGCGGATCATCGACCTGTTGCGCAGCCGGGGGGATATGGCAATTTTACTGGTGGAGCAGTATTTCGATTTCGCGCGGGATTTGGCGAGCCGGATCGTGGTGATGGACCGGGGGGAGATTGTGTTGAACGGGCTGCGCGATGAATTGGACCATGACGATGTGCGGCGCAGGGTTTCGGTGTGAGACAGCCGGAAGGCAGCGGTCGCTTTTGTGAACAAAAGCTCCGCGGAAAAATGCTGTCCCAACATCAGCGTGCCCAGGGCGAGTTGCAGGTTCGGCTCGGCCTGCGCGACGGGCGGACGGTGTTGCGCGATTTGCGGCAGCAGGGGTGTTTGAAGGCGCGGTTTCCGCATCCCGTTGGGGCGCATGAGACGGTGACGTTGAATACCTCGGGCGGCGTGGCGGGGGGGGATCGGCTGGAGTCGGTGTTGCATGTGGAGGCGGGTGCGCATGCTATTTTCGCGTCCCAGGCGGCGGAGCGGTTCTATCGGGCGTTGCCGGGCGATCCGCCGGCGCATGTGCGGACGGAATTGCGGGTGGAGGCCGGCGCAAGGGCCGAGTGGTTGCCGCAGGAGTCGATCCTGTTCGATGGCTGTGCGGTGGATCGGGTGTTGACGATCGAAATGGCCGGCGATGCCTCGGTGCTGGGGATGGAGGCGCTGATGTTCGGCAGGACAGCGATGGGGGAGCGGGTGGGGCATGCGCGGTTGAGCGACACAATACGGGTGCGGCGGGAGGGGCGGCTGGTGTTGCATGATGCGATCCGGATCGCGGGGGTGGCGGATGCGTTGGAGGCGCGGGCGGGGCTCGATGGCAATCGGGCAAGTGCGACGGTGTTTTGCGTGGCACCCGATGCAGAGGGGCGGCTTGAGGGGTTGCGCGCGGCGTGGGAGGCCGCGCCGGCCGAGACCGGAGCGAGTGCCTGGAACGGCATGCTGGTCGCGCGTATTCTGGCTCCCGATGCGGCGCGCTTGCGGGCGGCGCTGGTGATGGGGCTCAATCAATTGCGCGACGGCCGGGCCGTGCCGCGCGTGTGGATGTGCTGAGGAGCATGCGATGAACCTGACCCCGCGTGAAAAAGACAAATTGTTGATATCGATGGCCGCCATGGTGGCGCGGCGGCGGCTGGAGCGCGGGGTGAAACTCAACCACCCCGAGGCGATCGCGCTGATCACCGATTTCGTGGTGGAGGGGGCGCGGGATGGGCGTTCGGTGGCGGATTTGATGCAGATGGGGGCGCATGTGATCACGCGCGACCAGGTGATGGAGGGGATCGCGGAGATGATCCATGACGTGCAGGTGGAGGCGACGTTCCCGGACGGGACGAAGCTGGTCACGGTGCATGAGCCGATCCGATGAGTCTCACCATGGCAACCGTCGAGCGGGTCTCGCCTGATGCAGCGCACGCCGCGGCGCTGATCGCCAAGGCGGAGGCGGAGTTGGCGCAGCGCTATTCGCCGGAGCATCGCCATGGCCTGGCGGTGGATGCGCTGCTGGCGCAGCAAGCGCGGTTTTTCGTCATCATGCACGATGACGAGGCCGCGGGCTGCGGCGGGTATGTGGTGTTTGCGCCAGGGTTGGCCGAGTTGAAGCGGATGTATGTGGCGCGGCCGCATCGCGGGCATGGGCTGTCGCGGCAGGTGTTGCGCGCAATCGAGGCGGCGGCGGCGGCGGAGGGGGTGCGGGTGATGCATCTTGAAACCGGGACGCTGCAGTCCGAGGCGCTGGCGCTGTATCTGAGCGCGGGCTATCGGGTTTGCGGGAAGTTCGGGGCATACACGGATAGCCCGGTCAGCGTTTTCATGGAGAAGCACCTGTGATCCCTGGTGAAATCGAGACGATGGATGGCGATATCGAACTCAATGCGGGGTTGGCGCGCACCGTGCTGACGGTGGCCAATACCGGGGATCGGCCGATCCAGGTGGGCAGCCATTATCATTTCGCGGAGACCAATCCGGCGCTTTCGTTCGATCGCGCAGCGGCGCGCGGACAGCGGCTGGATGTGGCGGCAGGCACGGCGGTGCGGTTCGAGCCGGGACAGACGCGGGACGTGACCCTGGTGCCGTACCAGGGGGATCGGATCGTCTACGGCTTCCGCGCTGTTATCATGGGAGAGATCTGATGGCCCGTATCACGCGCCGTGCCTATGCCGATATGTATGGGCCCACCACGGGGGACCGGGTGCGGCTGGCGGATACGGAATTGTGGATCGAGATCGAGCGGGATCTCACGGTTTATGGCGACGAGGTGAAATTCGGCGGCGGCAAGGTGATCCGCGATGGGCAGGGCCAGTCCCAGCGCTCGCAGGCCGAGGGGGCCGTCGATACGGTGATCACCAATGTCGTGGTGCTGGATCACTGGGGGATCATCAAGGCGGATGTGGCCATCAAAAACGGGCGCATCGCGGCGATCGGCAAGGCCGGCAATCCCGATGTGCAGCCCGGCGTGACGATCATCGTCGGCCCCGGCACGGAGGTGATCGCGGGGGAGGGAAAGATTTTGACGGCGGGGGGGATCGACAGCCACATCCATTTCATCTGCCCGCAGCAGGTGGACGAGGCGATCGCATCCGGCGTGACGACCCTGGTCGGCGGCGGCACGGGGCCTGCGACGGGGACGTCGGCCACAACCTGCACGCCGGGGCCGTGGCACATGATGCGGATGTTGCAGGCGGCCGAGGGCTTGCCGGTCAATATCGCGTTCTCCGGCAAGGGCAATGCGTCCCGCCCCGCGGCGCTGGAGGAGATGATCCTGGCAGGGGCTTCGTCGTTGAAACTGCATGAGGATTGGGGGACAACGCCGGCCTCGATCGATACCTGCCTGTCGGTGGCGGACCGGTTCGACGTGCAGGTGATGATCCACACGGATACGCTGAACGAGAGCGGCTTCGTCGAGGACACGATCGCGGCGTTCAAGGGGCGCACGATCCATGCCTTCCACACCGAGGGCGCCGGCGGCGGGCATGCGCCGGATATCATCAAGGTGGCGGGTCTGCCGAATGTGCTGCCGTCATCGACCAATCCGACGCGGCCCTACACCGCCAATACGCTGGACGAGCATCTCGACATGCTGATGGTGTGTCATCACCTGGACCCCGCGATCCCGGAGGATGTGGCGTTCGCGGAGAGCCGCATCCGCAAGGAGACGATCGCGGCGGAGGACATCCTGCACGACCTCGGCGCGCTGTCGATGATCTCGTCGGACAGCCAGGCGATGGGCCGGGTTGGCGAGGTGATCATCCGGACATGGCAGACCGCGCATAAAATGAAGACCCAGCGCGGATCGCTCGCCGGCGACGGGCGGGCGGATAATGCGCGGGTGAAGCGCTATGTGGCGAAATACACCATCAACCCCGCCATCGCGCAGGGGCTGGCGCATGAGATCGGCTCGATCGCGGCGGGCAAGTTGGCCGATCTGGTGCTGTGGTCGCCGGCGTTTTTCGGGGTGAAGCCCGATCTGGTGATCAAGGGCGGCTCGATCGCCATGGCGCCGATGGGGGACCCGAATGCGTCGATCCCGACGCCGCAGCCGGTGCATTACCGGCCGATGTTCGGGCAGTACGGCAAGGCGATGGCGCCCTCATGCATCACGTTCCTTTCGGCGGCGGCGCTGGAGGATGGCATCGGCGCGCGGCTCGGGTTGCAGCGGATGCTGTCGGCGGTCAAGAACACGCGCGGCGGGATCGGCAAGAAGGACATGATCCACAACGACGCGACGCCGAACATCGAGGTCGATCCGGAGACCTACGAGGTGCGGGCCGATGGGGTGTTGTTGACATGTGAGCCGGCGGTGGAATTGCCGATGGCGCAGCGGTATTTCCTGTTCTGATGAAAAGCATATCGGTTGTCCCGGCGGGGACGTGGGACGCGGCGCGCGAGGTCGATCAGGTGCTGGTCGATTTCGACCGGCGGCATCGGCGGCGGATTTTGCTCACGACCGAGAAGGGGGACGCGGTGTTGCTCGACCTGCCCCATGCCGTGCGGCTGCGGCATGGCGACGGGCTCGTGGTGGCGGGCGGCGTGGTGCGGGTCGTCGCCCGGCCGGAAAAGCTGGCGGAAATCCATGGGCATGATCCGGGGGAGATGGTGCGGATCGCCTGGCATCTCGGCAACCGGCATCTGCCGGTGCAGCTGGTGGGCGCGCGCATCCGCATCCGGCACGATCATGTGATCGAGGAGATGGTGGCGCTGCTCGGCGGTCACGTCGATATCATCGAGGCGCCGTTCGATCCGGAGGCCGGGGCCTATGCAGCCCCCGGGACGGCACAAGCGGCGGCGCATTCCCATCATCATGATCATGACCATGACGACGACCATCACCACCACTGAGGCGACGCTGCGGCTGCTCGCCTGGCTGTCGCCGGCGTTTCCGACCGGCGGGTTCGCCTGGTCGCATGGCGTGGAGTGGGCGGTCGATTGCGGGGATGTGACGGATGGGGGGTCGTTGCTGGCGTGGCTCGACGTGGTGTTGCGCCATGGCACGGGGCGGGCGGATGCGATCATCCTGCGCCATGCGCATCGCGCGGCGGGGGATATCGAGGCGCTGGTGGCTGTGGCGGAACTGGCACGCGCGCTGCCGTCGAGCCGGGAGCGGCATGCCGAGGGGGTGGGCCAGGGCAATGCGTTCCGGCTGGCCGCAGCAGCGTGGCAGCCCGCGGTGCTGGCGGCGCTGCATGAGCGGGTCGGCGATATTCCCTATGCGGTGGCGGTCGGTGCGCTGGCGGGGAGCAAGGCGATCGGTGAAGACCTGGCAGCGGCGGCCTATCTGCAGACGCTGGCGGCAAATTTGATTTCCGCGGCGGTGCGTCTGGTCCCGCTCGGGCAATCCGCAGGGCTGGCGGTGCTGGCGGCGCTTGAGCCGGTGATCGCCGCTGTTGCCCTCGACACCGGATCGGCGGGGCTGCACGATCTCGGTGGCTGCGCCCTGCGCTCCGATCTCGCCGCAATGCGGCATGAAACCCAATATACGAGGCTATTCCGCTCATGAGCTCTCCCCATGGCCCGCTGCGCGTCGGCATCGGCGGCCCGGTCGGCACCGGCAAAACGGCGTTGATGGATGCGCTGTGCCAGCGCCTGCGCGTCCGTTACGATATCGCCGCCATCACCAACGACATCTACACCAAGGAGGACGCCCAGTTCCTCACCCGCGCGGGCTCGCTGCCGCCGGAGCGGATCTTGGGGATCGAGACCGGAGGATGCCCACATACGGCGATCCGGGAGGATGCCTCGATCAACCTCGCAGGGATCGCGGATCTCAACCGGCGGTTTCCGGCACTCGATGTGATCCTGATCGAGTCGGGCGGGGATAATCTGGCGGCGACGTTCAGCCCGGAGCTGGCGGATTTGACGATCTATGTGATCGACGTGTCAGCCGGGGACAAAATCCCGCGCAAGGGGGGCCCAGGGATCACACGGTCGGACCTGCTGGTGATCAACAAGATCGACCTCGCGCCCTATGTGGGGGCGAGCCTTGAGGTGATGGAGCGGGATTCGAAGCTGATGCGGCGGGATCGCCCGTTCGTGTTCGCCAATGTGCGGGCCGGGCACGGCGTCGAGGAGATCGCGCAGTTCATCGAGCGGCAGGGCGGGCTTCAGGCATAGGGGCGGCAGATGGCCCCTGGTCATTTGCAGGAAACCGGCCAAGGATCATCCCTCCATTTGGAGGGAGCCCCCCATGAAATACGGTCAACTCACCGACTACGCCGATGCCACGCCCGAGGCGCGCGCGGTCTATGACGACATCAAGGCCAAGCGCGGCGTGCCGGATGTCAACAACGCCTGGAAGGCGATGGCGCGCCATCCCGCGGTGATGAAGCGGTTCTGGGAGCGGGCGCAGCAGGTGATGGCGCCGGGGGCGCTGGATGCGAAGACGAAGGAGTTGATCTATCTCGCGGTCAGCGTGGCCAATGGCTGCGCGTATTGCAGCGCCTCGCACACCAACCTCGCCAAGGGCAAGGGCGTGTCGGAGGAGGAACTGGCAGAAATGGTCGAGATCATCGGGCTGGCATTGCAGGGCAACAGCTACGCGACGTTCTATGGCCAGGAGGTTGATCCCGCGTTGAAGGGATAGGCCGGCTCTCGACGCGAGAGCGGGATGAATTCGCAATCAGAAGGCATCCCGCTCCAACACCGCGATGGGGGCGCTGTGCGCGCGGCTGATCAGCGCTTCGGCGCGGGGCTCGCGGCCGGCGGCAGATCTTCCTCAAGGATGACCATCTGGAAGGCGAAGGACACTTCGCCTTCGTCATCGTCGCGATGCAGCGTGCCGATGAATTCGTCGCCCACGCGCACCTCGACGGTGGCGCCGGCCTTCTTCGGCGTATCGATATGGATTTCCTTGTTCGCGAACAGCTTGCGAAGATAGGCTTGTACGCGCGGGATGTCGGTCGGTTTCACGCTTGAGTCCTGCTGTCTGTTGGGGCACTCGATGCCGGTTCGATGACCATCCCATAGCAGGCTGCGGCGAAGAATCACACCCGCCGGATGGCCGATCATCGGTCCGCCGTTGCTTTCAGGCCGCGCTCACCCCCTTCGGCACGTCGTTGAACGGTCGCAGCATCAGGCGATCACACAAAGCGTTAGAGCCTGATGATTTTTGGTGGAATCACCAAAAATCTGAATCAGGCGATCAAACAAAGCGTTAGAGCGGGATGAATTCGCCTATCAGAAGGCATCCCGCTCCAGCGCCAGAGATGGAGCCCCCGAGAAGCCGCTATCCGGCGGCGCCGATCGCGTGGGCTTGCAAATCTTCCAGCCGGCAATAGCGCAACGCGCCCTCATGGGTTGCTTCGAGCACCACGTGCGGCGCATAGCCGGCCTCGTAGGCCTCCTGCCAGCGGGGCGCGCACAAGCACCAGCCATCGCCCGGGCCGAGCCCGACAAAGCCGAATTGCGGCATGGGGGTCGACAAATCATTGCCGCTGCGCCGGCTGAAGACCAGAAATTCGGCTGTCATCACAGCGCAGACCGTATGGCTGCCGACATCCTCGGGGGAGGTGTCGCAACAGCCATTGCGGAAAAATCCGGTGATCGGCGCCATCGAGCAGGTCAGCAGCGGGCCGCCCAGCACATTGCGCGCCGGCCGCCGCCCCCCGCCCCGCCCCTCTTCATCGAACGGCATTGCGGTCAGGCTCGCCTGGCGTGCGCGAGCAAGCCATCGAACAACTGGAGTCCGCGGGCGTGCCACTCGGCAATCGGGTCATCCTCGGCCAGCAGCGGGAAGCGGCTGACGCTGCGGGCCCATTGCAGGCTGCCGAGCAGAATGTAGTCGGCATAGTCATGCGCCTCGCCGCCCAGCCACGGCTGTGCGCGCAGGACCGTCCGTATCGGCGCAAGCGCAGCCCGCAAGGCGGCCACGCCGGTTGTGTCGCGATCCGCCACCACCTGCTCCAGCGTCATGCCGAACGCACGCTCTCGGGTTTCGCGGAAATAGGCCTGGTCATCCGGCGCCAGCACATCGTGGATATCCTTGAGCACGATCCGCGCGATGGCCGGATGCACAACGCCATCGGTCCATGCGTTGAGGAAGCGCAGATGCGCCGGCGTGCCGCCGAGCAAGGGCGGATGCAGGTCATAGGTTTCGTCGAGATATTCAGCGATACGCCACGAATCCACGATCGTCTTGCCGGCATCGACCAGCACCGGCACGCGCTCGGTCTTGGCGAATGCGATCTTGGATTTTTCGGTAAACCGCCACGCAACACCCTTCACCGCCAGCCCCTTATGGGCCAGCGCCAGCCGGATACGCCAACAATACGGGCTGAACCGGATCGCGGGGTCGGCTCCAGCCAATTCATACAAGGTGATCGCCATGCCACTCTCCCCGATTTCGAGACGTACTCTGCGGATCAGACGTCAACGACGACGTAGTTCTCCTCGACCTTCACCGGAATGGTCTCAGCCACATATGGGCCCTCCACCACCGTCTTCCCAGGTTCGATTCCGACCGGATAGGACTTGGCCCGAATTTTCTCGGGATCGAATGCGCTTTGACCGGTCCGCACATCGAATTCCCAGCCATGCCAGGGGCAGCGCAGGATTTCGCCCTGACGCGAATAGCGGTACTCGCCCGGCGACACCGCCTCGACGAGGCCGGTGAGCGCGCCTTCGCAGAGCGAGCCGCCCTGGTGGGGGCAGCGGTTGAGCAGGCCGAAGAATTCGCCGCCGAGATTGAACACCGCGATCGGCCGGCCGCGAACGGTGATGAGTTTGCGCCCGCCCGGCGGGATGTCGCTGACAGCGGCAACCACATGCCAGCTCATGCCACGGCCTCCCGCTCGATCGCCGGCGTCGGCGTGAGGCCGAGCCTGGAATAGGTCGCACGCGGGTTGTCGACCATGATGCGCTGCGCCAGCCCGGCCGAAATGCCATCGGGCATCGCGTCGGTGCCGTCGAACTGCCAATGCGGATAATCCGTCGAAAAGAGGAGGAGTTCGTCGGATTGCAGATGTTCGAACAACCGGTTGAGGCTCGCGCTGTCCGGCGGACCATCGATCGGCTGGAGCGAAAGGCGGACATTGCTGCGCACGATATCGGCCGGCGCCCGGTCGACCCAGGGGATCTCCATGCGCAGCCCCCGCCAGAACTTGGTCAGCCGCCACAAATGAGCGGGCAGCCAGGTGAAGCCCGATTCGAGCAGCACCACTTTGAGGGCGGGGAAGCGATTGAACACACCCTCGCAAATCAGGCTGGTGAGCGCAGACTGGAAGGCCTGAGCCTGGTTGGTGTAGTCCTCGGTATGGGTGGAGGACCAGCCGATCGGGCTCGGCGGATTGTGATAGTTCGAGCCGGCATGGATGCTGACGGCAAGGCCGTGACGTTCGGCCGCGGCATAGATCGGCCAGTTCTCGCGCTTGCCGAGCGGGCGATCGCCGCTGACCAGCAGCAGGACGCTGACAAAGCGCGGATCATGCGCCCAGCGCTCGATCTCCGCCACCGCAAGGTCCGGGCTTTGCACCGGCACCACGATGGAGGCGCGCAGGCGGGGTTCCTTGTCGAGCCATTCCGCCGCCATCCAGGCATTCAGCGCCTTGGCGAAGGCCGCCGCCATGTCCTCGCTGAAAAACAGCTGGATGCCGTAGAGGCAATTGGCAATGGCAATCGAGGTGCCGAAGCCATCGAGCGCCTCGCGCTGCACGGTAGCCAGATCGGCGGCGGGCCGGCCGACAGGGTTTTTCCAGTCGGGCCGGCAGGTCAAGGGCGATTGCAGCGGGTAGCTGATGCTGTTGAGTTCATCGACACCGCGCGTGATCACCATGTCGCGCCAGTGATCGTCCAAATAGGGCAGCAATGTCTGGATGCTCGGCACCGAGGGGTGGATGTCGCTATCGATGGTGCCAGGCAGAAGGCGGGTCATGATCTTGTTCTCCGGCGTATCTTTCGCCGCAAGCGTCACCCAGCGCGGGGCGGCGCGCAAGCCCCATCGACCCACACCCCGGCCACTACTTGGCCAAGCGCATCCCTTGCACCCGGATGATGCCGTCCGGCACCGCGCGGAAGCCGCTGAGCTTGGACGCGGTCACGACGATCCAGGAATTGCTGTCCAGATACATCACCGGCAGATCCTCATGCACCCGGGCGGTGATATTGGCATAGAGCGCCTTGCGCGCCGCAACATCGGTGGTGGCGCGGGCCGCGTCGAGCCAGGCATCGACGTCGGCATTGGCATAGCGGGTCTCGTTCAGGGAGCCCTTGGAGTGCAGGTTGTTGTAAAGATTGCCATCTGGGTCCGGCCGGCCGGACCAGCCGATCGCCGAGGCCTCGTAGTCCCCGCGGGACTGGGCGGCCAGGGCGGTGGCGAATTCGGTGGCTTGCACCGTCACCTCGAAGCCCGCCTCGGCTGCCATCGCCTGGATCATTTCGCCGGTCTGCTTCTGGTCCGGATTGGTGGTTACGGTGAGCGCGACCTTGACGGGCAGGCTGACGCCGGCCTGCTTGAGCAGGGCCTTGGCGCGCACCAGATCGCGCGGCGTCGGCGGCACGGCGTGGTTGTAGAACGGGCTGCCCGGCGGCAGGCCCTGGGCCGAGGGGGTAAACATGCCGTTATAGACAACCTGCATCAGCACGGCGCGGTCGATCGAGGCCTCGAAAGCCTGGCGCACCAGGCGGGATTGGCCGAGCGGCGTGTTTGAACGGGGGCCGTTGCCGAGGTTGAAGTTGATGCTCTGGTAGCCGAGCGCGGGGTAGACGAAGGTGGCCAGCCGCTTGTCGGCCCGGGCCTCCGTCACATCGGTGGCGGCGATGCGCTCGCCGATATCGATGGCACCGGCCTGGAGATTGGTCAGGCGGACGGAATTGTCGACAATCGGGCGGAACACGACGCGGGCAAAATGGATGTTGGCCGCATCCCAGTAGCCAGCGAACCGATCCAGCACAAAGCGATCCTGCGCGACGCGCTCGGTGAATTTGAACGGGCCGGCGCAGACCGGATGGGAGCCGAACTCTTTGCCGGCCGCCTCGGCCGCCTTGGGCGAGACGATCATGCCGGCACGATCCGTCAATTGCGCGACGAAAGGCGCGGAGGGGGCTTTCAGCACGATGCGCACCGTCAGCGGATCCACCACCTCGGCCCGCTCCATCGCCGAGATCTCGGCCCGCCTGGTGCTGCCTTGCATCGTCAGGTGGCGTTCGAGGCTGTATTTCACGGCGGCCGCATCGAGCGGGGTGCCGTCATGGAACATCACGCCGGGGCGCAGATGGAACACCAGCGTCCGCTCGTCGGACCACTCATAGGCCTTCGCGAGTTGCGGCACGATTTCGAGTTTCTCGTTGATATCGAGCAGCTTGTCGCAAATCCCGGCAAACACGAAGCGCCCGGTGAAGGTGCGCGCCAAGGTGGGGTCCAGGGTGTCGGTATCCTCCGCAAGAGCGATGCGCAGCGTCTGTGTCGGCACCTCCTGCGCCGCCAGGGGCAAAGCGAACCAGACGGTGGCGGTGGCGGTGGCGGCGGCGGCGGCGGCGGCAATGAGCGCATGGCGCATCGTGGTATCCCCCTCACGAAAGACCTGAGCCTAACACACTGCACGGCAGCAAACGCAAGCGGTTCCCCTCGCCCCGGTTCCGATTTAGCCTGCACAGCAATCATCGAACCCGCCAAGGAAAAGCCCATGACCCAGGATCTCCTCATCGGCATCAGCGGCGGCGGCGTGGTCGATACCGACCAGGACAGCCCCGATGTCGACAGCATCTTCCGGCGGGTGAAGGAGGCCGGAGTGTTCGACTACATCGAGCGCTCGCCGCCGCCGCTCCAGGTCGACGAATTCCTGCGCGCCGTGGACACGCATGGCATCCCGCTGCTCTCCGGCAGCTTCTTCTACATGCTCGGGCGCGACGAACCGCTGATGGAATGGCACCTGCGGATTGCCGCGCGGTGCGGCGGGCAGGCGCTCAACATGCAGATCATGGTGCGCGACGCCGATGGCAACCGGGTGACGGACCAGCGACTGGCCGATACGTTCCTGTGGATTTCCGAAATCGGCGCCAGGCTCGGCGTGATGCCCTGCTTCGAGATCCATGTGAACATGTGGTCCGAACGCTTCGCCCGCGTGATCGCGGTGGGCGATCTGGTGGAGCGGCGCGGCGGCGAGTTCAACATCACGTTCGATCACAGCCACGTCATCTTCAAGATCGGCAATGAGGCGGAGCTTGACGTCGAGGACAACCGGGCGGACATCGCGGCCGGAAAACTCGAACTCGACCCTTACAAGCCAAACAACATCAGCGACCTGCTGATCGCCCGCAATTGGGTGTCGCACGCCCATGCGCGCTCCGCAGTGCCCAACAACCCCGTCAACACCCAAGCCCGACACCCCAACGGACGGTTCGGCCGGGGCATCCAATATCCGTTCATCCAGCCCGCACCCGGCGCATACCATGCAGCATGGGACGAAACGCTGCTGGAGCCATGGAAGGACGTCCTGCGCCGGATGATGCGCCACCGTCTGCGCACGCCGTCGAGCCGGCTGCGGCAGATCACCGTCGAGATGATCCCCGGGATCGACTACGGCGCCGGCGCGAAATACTCCATTTTCGAACACTCGGTCGCGATCGCCCGCTGGTTGCGATCGACCTGGGATGAGATCAAGGCCGCCGGGTGAGTGCGAAATCAGGATGCCTTCTGATCGGCGAGGCATCCTGATCTAGCTCCTTGTTTTATTGCCTGATTCAGACTTTTTGGCGATTCCGCCAAAAATCATCAGGCTCTAGCTCCGCTCGAACCCGCGCTTGAGTTCCCAATCCGTGATCCGCCGATCATATTCAAACTGCTCCCATTCGGCCGCATGCAAATAGTGATCGACGACATCATCCCCCATCGCGGCGCGCAGCATGGTTGACGTGCGCAGGCTCTCGGTCGCGGCGCGCAGGGTCTTGGGAATGTCGCGCAGTTTTTCGCCGCTATAGGCATCGCCCTCAAAGGCCGGTTCCAGTTTCAGCTTGCCTTCGATCCCGGCGATGCCGGCCGCGATCAGGGCGGCGAAGGCAAGATAGGGGTTGATATCGGCCCCACCGACCCGGCACTCGACGCGGATCGCCTTGCTGCCGGCGCCGCACAGGCGGAAACCCGCGGTGCGGTTGTCGACGCTCCACACCGCGCGCGTCGGCGCGAAGGTGCCGGCCTGGAAGCGCTTGTAGGAGTTGATGAACGGCGCGAGGAAATAGGCGATTTCACTGGCATGGCTCAGCTGCCCCGCCATGTAGTGGCGCATCAGGTCCGACATGCCGTGCGCGCCCTTGGGATCGACGAACAGCGGCGTCGTGCCGGACGCGTCCCACAAGGATTGATGCACATGGCTCGACGAGCCTGCCAAATCATAGCGCCACTTGCTCATGAAGGTGACGGCCTTGCCCTGGCCGTGGGCGATCTCCTTGATCCCGTTTTTCAGGATCGTGTGGCGATCCGCCATGTCGAGCGCCTCGGCATAGCGGACGTTGATTTCCTCCTGACCCGGCCCCCATTCGCCCTTCGAATTCTCGACCGGAATGCCCGCGCCATGCAGCCCATTGCGGATCGCGCGCATCACCGGCTCTTCCTTGGTGGTCTGGAAGATATGGTAGTCCTCGATATAGGCGCCGGCGGTTTTGGGCTCATGGAAACGCTTGGCGGCGATAGCCTCGTAGCTTTCGTCGAACAGATAGAATTCAAGCTCCGAGGCGCAAAACGCCGTCATATTCAGCGCCCTGAGCCGATCGAGCTGTTTTTTCAGCACATTGCGCGGCGCATGCGGCACCGGTTCGTGGTGATGATCGAGCACATCGGCCAACACGAGCGCGGTGCCTTCAAGCCAGGGGATGCGCCGCAGCGTCGCCATATCGGGCTTGAGCACAAAGTCGCCGTAGCCCTGCATCCAACTCGCCGCCGCGTAGCCCGGCACCGGCTCCATGTCGATGTCATCCGCCAGCAGATAGTTACAGGCATGGGTTTCGTCATGCGCGCCATCGACGAAAAACTGCGCATGGAAGCGCTTGCCGATCAACTGGCCCGCCATGTCCGTCATCGCCACGATCACGGTGTCGATCCGCCCGGCGGCGACCTCCGCCGTCAGGGCGTCCAGTGTCAGCATGCCAGTCATAGTCGTCTCCTCAATCGAGCCTGAACGCGTTCGGCAATAGCGTATCGAGCGTCACGGTGCCCACGCCCGCGATGGTGACGGGCAAGGCCCCGTCGGCGAATTCGGCCATCACCTGGCGGCAAGCCCCGCACGGCATCAGCGAAGCGCCCCCCGCCGCGGCGCCCGCATCGACGCCCGCATCGACGCAAGCCAGCGCAATCGCCTCGATCCGCCGGGCACCAGCCGCAATCGCCGCAAAAATCGCCGTCCGCTCCGCGCACATCGTCAGCCCGTAGGAGGCGTTCTCGACATTGCAGCCGGTGAACACACGCCCCCCGGCCCGCACGGCCGCGCCCACGCGGAATTTCGAATACGGCACATAGGCCCGCCCCGCCGCCCCGATCGCCGCGTCCAGCAGGGCCGCATCCGCCATCGCAGCCGCGATCACAATGCCCCATCCACGGCAGCAACATCGAGCAAGCGCTCGATCACCTCGCATTCCTGCGCCCCCGCGATCGCATGGCCATCGCCGATCACGAAGCACGGCACACCATTGATCCCCAAGCGATGCGCCCGCAAATTCTCGGCATGGACCACATCGGTCTCGCCGTCGCCGAGCAGATAGCGCTGCGCCTCCGCCCCGTCGAGGCCCAGCATCGCCGCCGTCTCCACCAGCACGCCGATGTCGCCGATATCGCGCCCCTCGGTGAAATAGGCAGCGAACAGCGCCTCGACCATTTCGTTGGCCATGCCGAAGCCTGCGGCAAAAAACACCATGCGATGCGCATCGACCGAGGACGGTGTGCGCCGGATCAGATCGAAGCGAAAGCCGATGCCCTCGGCCTTGCCGATCTCGGTGATCGACGCATAAAGCCGCCGCGCCCGCTCCTCCCCGCCGAATTTGCGGATCACATAATCCGCCCGCGCCATACCCGCGCGCGGCATGTCCGGATTGAGCAGAAACGGCCGCCAGGTGATGTCGGTCAGCAAATCCGCCCGTCGCCGCAAGGTCCGCATCAGGCGGCGCTCGCCAAGATAGCACCACGGACACACCAGATCATGCACCACCTCGATGCCGAGGCGCGCGCGCACGGGAACAATGACGTTCATAGCTGTGGGAAGGCCGGGTGCATGGGCCCCAATTATCGCGACGAACCGCCCCCGAACGCAAGCGTCCGGGAGCGGGCGTGCTCAAATCGCTGTGTCTCTCAGGCCGAGGCGAGAATATGGATCACCCGGCTGGCGACCATCTCCCGCGTCTTGGCGCCGTAGGCCGCCATATGCGGGGCCGCACCATGGGCCTTGAGATCATCCATCGTCGCCCATTTCTCGATCACCACGAATGTGTCGGGCCCATAGGCGGTCTGGATCGGCGGCGCCCCATCGGCATCCACCGCCGGGCCATACTCGATGCAGCCCTTCTCAGCATGAACGGCCGGCATATTGGCATGAAACGCCTCGAGGATCGTGGCGCGCAGGCCGGGCTTGGCGGTGATGATAGCAAGAACATGGATCATGTGGAGTTCCTTCCCTGATGATCCCGCGACGATAGAGCGCCCCCGCCATGCTGGCCAGACGGCGCGTCACGCCCCCGGTTCGGGAAAGGGCTTGGAGTCCTTGAAACGGTTCAGCACGTTGGTGGTCAAGCGGAACAGGTTGTTGTCGAACCCGTTCCAGCCGAGCGACCCGGCATAGGCGATCGAGCCGGTGGAGAACACCGCCCCGCCCTGCCCGGTCTCGAAAAACGTCATGTCGGCATGGATGTCCGGATTGATCACCGCATCGGTCGCGCCATGCGGGATCAGCACCTCCTCGGCGACCAGCTCGTAGGTGTTGGAATGGTTCTCGCTGCGCGCCACCACCAGGGCATGCTTCGGCGTGCCCAACCCCCAATCCGCCGCATCGATCTCCAGGCCGGCAGCACCGCCCTGCAAAATGCCGAAATCGCCGAGCAATTCGCCCTCCACGCCCGCAAACATCCACGCCACCCGCGGATCGGCGGCATCCCCGGTGCGCCGGTAGTACGAGCAATGGTCGAACCCCTGGCTGATGAACCCCACGCCGAACAGGCGCTGCGGTGCGCGCATATTGCGCCGCCACAGCCCGCCATACTCCCCGCTGAACGCATGGAACGCCTCGCCCGGCTCCGCATCCCAGGCCCGCACCCCGCCCTCGGCGCGACGCACCTCGATCACGCCGGGGCGCACCGGATGATGCGCGATGCGCCAGTAGAACCCGTTGCCGCCCATATACATCATCCGCCCGCCACGGCGCAGATAGGTCTCGAACGAGTCGAGCATGTCGCGCGAATCGTATTCGGGGTGCGAACCGGTCAGCACCACCGCATAGGGCTTCAGCAGGTCATAGCCGTGGGTATGCAGATCCTCCTCGGTGATGACGTCATAGTCACCGCCGAGCCGCTCCAGCCAGTCGATGATGAAAAGATCGAGGTTGAAGTTCCAGTGCCGCCCATTCGGCCGGAAATTCTGCATCGGACGATGCCGGCTCGACACCGAGACGCCGGAGCCATCGCTGTGCCGGTCATAGGTCGACAGCCCCATTTCGGGGAATTCGACCAGCAGCGCGTCGATATCGTCCATCACCGTCACCCGGCCCTGGTAGCGCTCGGTGGTGGTCGACAGGAATCGGCCGCGATTGTTGAGATAAACCGTATAGGTCGCGGTCGATGCCAGGAACGCCACCTTGGAGCGCCCCACCCCGCGCGGCGGCACCACGAAAAACGGCACCCAGTATTCGAAATCCGGCGTCGTCAGCCGCGCCGCATACACGCCCGAGCGCAGCCCCTCCGGCACCGTGAAGCTGAAATCATCCGCCCAGCACGCATCGGCCAGATCCGTGTCATGGAAATGGATCGCGCCATATTGGTGCGGCGCGCGGGTCCAATTGGTCTCCGTACCATCCCAGTTCCAGCCGCGCATCGCCCGCGTCGGCAAATTGATCGTCGTGCCATGCAGCCGGCGCGGCCCGATATCGCTCACCGTCTCGCCCGAGATGCCGAGCGAAAAATCCCACGCCGCCACCAGGTTGCGCCCCAGCGCCGCATCCAGCGGATCGCCCGCCAGCCGGGCAATCCCCGCCCGGTCCAGCGCCACCGAAGCCAGCCGCGGACTGTCGATCCGCCCGTTCATATGGCAGGCAAACCGCAACCCGCCCCATGCCGACGGCCCCTCCGCCGCCCCGTTCGCCCAGGCCGCGAATGTGAAGCCATGCGCCGTCCGCCCGTAGGCGCCAGCCACACCGCGCACCACCGCGCCATCGACGGGATGAAAATCATGATCCGTCCGCGGCTCCTGCCATAGCACCATCGTCCCCGTCGCCGCCTCGAACGTGGCCGCCACGAAATACCACCGCCGCGCCACCAGCCTAACCCCGCTCGACAACACCGTCCCGCCGACCCGCAGCGCAAACGCCCCGTCCGCGCCGATCTCGATGCCGAACCCGCTCCGCGTCGCCTCGCACCAGGTGCCCATCACCGCCTGGCGCCCCTTCTCCGGCGTCGTCGGATAGACCCAGCCGCACAGGGTGAAACACCCGCCACCCGGCAGTGCGACATGCGGCCCCACCGCCGCCGCGCCCCCGATCGGGATCGGCTGATACCGCCCCTCATGCCCCCCGTTGCAGTCCGCCTCGACCGGCTCAGGCGCAAACCCCGTCGCCAGCTTCCCGGCATCAGGCTGCTTCAGCCGCACGATCTGCGCCTCATACGCCGTCGTGTCGATGCAACTCACCTTGAACCGCACCGTCTCGCCCGGCCCCGCGCTCCAGCGATCGCAATACCCCATAACCCGCTTCATCACACTCTTCCCCCAAATACGGTCAAACGACCGGACATTCCGCGCCGGCCAGCACGCTCCACCGCTCGCGGAACACATGCCACTCCGCCGCCGCCAGATCGGTGAACACCATATTGGTCCGCACCGGCGCCCGCCCCGGCTCCATCAGCCCCAGCGTCCAGCGTTCGCCGGGCCGGTCGATCAACAGGACATGAAACGGCCCCGGCCGCGGCGCACGCAAAATATTGAGCAGATACTGCAAATCAGGGCTGTGCTCGCCAAACGGCGCCGCCTTGAACTCGCGGGCCAGATCCACCCGGGATTTGTCAAACTGATACACCCGCCTGCCCCTTGCCCTGTCATTGCCTCGGATTGAAGGCCGGAAGCCGCCTCACCGCAAGAGGGCCGCGCGCCACGCCCCCATGGCCTGACGCCCTCACCCTGAGCCGCGCACCCGAACCCCAAACAAAATTCCACCCCGCCGGCGATCCGGCGGGGTGGATTCAGTCAGCTCAGACCAGGGGGACCAGGCCCCCGCCCCGCTCAGGCCGACGCTTCGACGTCGGCTCTGCGCTTCTCATGGCGCTTGCGATCATGCGGATCGAGGTAGCGCTTGCGCAGCCGGATCGCCGAAGGCGTCACTTCGACAAGCTCGTCGTCCTCGATATAGGCAATCGCCTGTTCCAGGCTCATCCGCCGCGGCGGGATCAGCAGCATCGCATCATCCTTGCCGGCGGCGCGGATGTTGGTCAGCTTCTTTTCCTTGATCGGGTTCACATCCAGATCCGACTGGCGGGAATGCTCGCCCAGGATCAGCCCTTCATAGACCTTGTCGCCGGGATCGACGAACAGCGTGCCGCGCTCCTGGATATAGAACAGCGAATAATGGATCGCCTCGCCCGCCTCGGTCGAAATCAGCGAGCCGTTGCGCCGCCCTTCGATCACACCGCGCCACGGGCCATAGCCATGGAACAGCCGGTTCATGATCCCGGAGCCGCGCGTGTCGGTCAGGAATTCGCCGTGATATCCGATCAGCCCGCGGCTCGGCATGATGAACGTCAGGCGCACCTTGCCGCCGCCGGACGGGCGCATGTCCTGCATCTCGGCTTTCCGCTTGCTCAGCTTTTCCACCACGATACCGGTATAGGGCTCGTCCACATCGACCAGCACTTCCTCGATCGGCTCCTCGCGGGCGCCGGTCTCCGGGTTCTCGCGGGTCAGCACCCGCGGCCGGCCGATCGTGAGTTCGAAGCCCTCGCGGCGCATCGTCTCGATCAAGACGCCAAGCTGCAATTCACCACGCCCCGCGACCTCGAAAGCCTCGCTCTCGTTGCTTTCGGTGATCTTGATGGCAACATTGCCTTCGGACTCCCGCAGCAGGCGATCGCGGATCTGACGCGACGTCACCTTCTTGCCCTCGCGCCCGCCGAGCGGGCCGTCATTGACGCGGAACGTCATCGCCAGCGTCGGCGGATCAACCGGAATGGCATGGCGCGGCGCGCTGAGTTCCATCGTGCCGATCGTATCCGGGATCGTCGCCTCGGTCAGGCCGGCGATGGCGATGATGTCGCCCGCATGGGCCTCCTCGATCGTCACGCGCTCCAGCCCACGGAACCCCATCAGCTTCGAAAGCCGGCCCGTCTCCACCACCGTGCCGTCGCGGCGCAGCACCTTGAGCGGCATGTTCAGCCGCGCCGTGCCCTGCTCGATGCGCCCGGTCAGCACGCGGCCCAGGAAGTTGTCGTAGTCGAGGATGGAGGCAACCATCGCAAACGGCGCATCCTTGTCCAGCACCGGCGCCGCCACATGGCGCAGCACGAGGTCGAACATCGGCGACAGATCGACCCGCTCGTCGTCCAGCTTCACCACCGCCCAACCCTGCCGGCCCGAGGCATACAGCATCGGAAAATCAAGTTGCTCATCCGTCGCATCCAGGGCGGCGAACAGGTCGAACACCTCCTCATGCACTTCGTCGGCGCGCGAATCCTGCCGGTCGATCTTGTTGACCACGACGATCGGCTTGATGCCCCGGGCCAGCGCCTTGCCGACCACGAACTTGGTCTGCGGCAGCACGCCCTCGGCGGCATCCACCAGCACGATCGCGCCGTCCACCATGCCCAGGATGCGCTCCACCTCGCCGCCGAAATCGGCATGGCCAGGGGTGTCGACGATGTTGATGCGGGTATTCTTCCACACCACCGATGTGCACTTGGCGAGGATGGTAATGCCCCGCTCGCGTTCGAGGTCGTTGCGGTCGAGCGCGCGCTCGGCCACCTGCTGATGCTCGCGGAACGAGCCCGACTGCTTGAGCAGTTGGTCAACCAGGGTCGTCTTCCCATGGTCGACGTGAGCAATGATCGCGATGTTGCGGATGTCCATCGTGGGTCCGGTCGTGGCTATGGTGTGGAATGTTGCGGCGCACCCATAGGCGAAGGGCCGGGCTTAAGCGAGGGAAAACCGTGTGACGGCGGCGCAGGGCTGCCCGGATTTCGCTGCCCCCCCCCGCACCGACCCGTTTCCCCCCTCGCCATCCCCGAAAACTTGCGGCACGCTGGCCCCGGCCGCCCCGATCGGCCCGCCCCCGATTAGCCAACTCGGGCCGCTCATCGCGGCCTGCACTCTGCGAAGGATACCCACCATGAAACGCCGCACCCTGATCGCTTCCGCCGCAGCCGCCGGCCTCGCCCGCCCGGCCCTTGCCCAGGGCAGCACCCGCATCCTGCGCTTCGTCCCGCAGGCCGATCTCGCCAACCCCGATCCGGTCTGGTCCACCACCGTCATCGCCGCCGAACACGCCCTCCTCATCTGGGACCAGCTCTACGGCCTCGATGAAGGCCTCCTGCCGCAAAAACAGATGGTCGGCAGCGACGAAACCTCGCCCGACGGTCTCATCTGGCGCCTGCGCCTGCGCGACGGCCTGGTGTTCAGCGACGGCGAAAAAGTCCGCGCGCAGGACTGCATCCCCTCCATCCTGCGCAGCGCCAAGCGCACCCCCATCGTCGAAAGCCTCATCGCCGCCACCGACGAACTGAAGGCGATCGACGACAACACCCTTGAATTCCGCCTGAAAAAGCGTTTCGCCCTGCTCCCCTTCGCGCTGGCCAGCGTCTTCATCATGCCGGAGCGGATCGCGAAAACCGACGCCTTCACCATGATCTCCGAACATATCGGCAGCGGCCCCTACATTTTCCTCAAAGACGAATGGAAACCCGGCTCCGGCGCCGCCTACGCCCGCAACCCGCGCTACACCCCGCGCGCCGAACCGATCAGCATGTGGGCCGGCGGCAAGGTGGTGAATTTCGACCGCGTGGAATGGAAAACCATCCCCGACCCCGCCACCGCGGCCGCCGCCCTGCAGCGCAACGAGGTCGACTGGGTCGAGTCCCCGCTGCTCGATCTCGTGCCCAGCCTCGCCAAGGCCCCCGGCGTGAAAGTCGATGTGTTCGACAAGCTCGGCGGCGTCATGATGATGGCCTTCAACCACTACCAGGCGCCGTTCGACAACGTGAAGCTGCGCCGCGCCGTGATGGCCGCCCTCAGCCAGCAGGATTTCGTGGATGCCGTGGTCGGCGATCAAAAAAACCTCGGCCGCACCGGCGTCGGCGTCTTCCCGCAGGCCTCGCCCTACGCCAGCACCGCCGGCCTCGAAGCCCTCACCAGCCCGCGCGATCTCGCCAAGGCCAAGCGCATGGTCGCCGAAAGCGGCTACAAGGGCGAACCCATCGTCCTGATGTCGCCGTCCGATCAGCCCGCCATCCAGCAATCCGCCCTGGTGGCGGACGCGCTGTTGAAGTCGCTCGGCCTCAACGTGCAATACACCAGCGTCGACTGGGGCACGATGATCCAGCGCCGCAACTCCAAGGAGACGCCGGACAAGGGCGGCTGGTCCTGCTACTGCACCTCCTGGGTCGGCATGTCCGTCGCCAGCCCCGCCACCCATCTCCCGCTGCGCGGCAACGGGTTGCAGAGCAATGCCTGGTGGCGCCCGGTGAATGCGCCGATGGAAAAGCTGCGCGACGCCTGGTTCGATGCGCCCGACCTCGCAACCCAGAAAACCATCTCCGCCGACATCCAGAAAATGGCGCTCGAGGAGGTGCCCTTCATCCCCCTCGGCCAGTCCTTCGCCCCCACCGCCTTCCGCACCACCATGAGCGGCTTCGCAATGTCGCCCTACCCGGTGTTCTGGGGCGTCAAAAAAGCCTGAACCAGAGCCGGATGATTTTCGGCGCAATCGCCAAAAATCATCCGGCGATCCAGCAAAGTCTTGGAGCGGGATGCCCTCGCCCATCGGAAGGCATCCCGCTCCAAGGGCATCGCGCCTCGCAACCCTCGACGAACCCTACCCCCCGATCCGCCCCCCCATCAGCCGCAACGCCTCCGCCACCGTCGCCCGCCGCACCTCCGCCCGCGAACCGGGAAACACATGCGACACCGCCTCCGTCGCCCCCCCGCGCCGCGCCACCGCGAACCACACCAGCCCCACCGGCTTGGCCACACTCCCCCCGCCCGGCCCCGCCACCCCCGTGACCGCCACCGCGATCCCCGCCCGCGAACGCGCCAGCGCCCCCTCGGCCATCGCGCGCGCCACCACCTCGCTCACCGCCCCATGCGCCGCAATCGCCGCCGGATCGACCCCCACAAGCTCCGCCTTGGCCTCGTTCGTGTAGGTCACGAACCCGCGATCCACCACATCCGAACTGCCCGGAATCGCCGTCAGAGCAGCCGCGATCAGCCCCCCCGTGCAACTCTCCGCCGTCGCCAGCATCAGCCCGGCCTCCCGGCAACGCTGCAACAACGCCTCGGCCTCGTGGAGAATGGCATCATCGATCATCGTGGTGAGTTCCCGTACCGGCGGCCAACAGGCCAGCCTGATGATTTTTGGCGGAACCGCCAAAACGTCTGAATCAAGCGATCGAACAAAAAGCCGGGGCGCGATGCAAGCGCCGATCGGAAGGCCTCCCGCTCCAGCGCCCCCCAACCCCAGTCAATCCAACACCCCCGGCCATCCCGTCCGCACCATCCACAACAACCCCGCCGCAATCACCCCCGCCACCACATCATCCGCCATCACCCCCTGCGCTCCCCCCATCGCCTCCGCCGTGCGCACCGGCCCCGGCTTGGTGATGTCAAACACCCGAAACAACACAAACGCCGCGCCCAGCCCAAGCGGCGACACCATCGTCAGCGGCAGCATCGCGATCCACTGCCCCACGAACTCGTCCACCACCACCCATCCCGGATCATCCACCGCATCGCACGCCGCCACCGCCCACAACCCCACGACATAAAACACCGCCGCCGCCACCGGCAGCATCGGCGGCCACCACCACAACATCGCAGCCCCCAGCAGCAGCGCCACAAACGAGCCGATCGTCCCCGGCGCCGGGCGCAACAACCCCGACCCGAACCCGCTGGCAATCAGCCGCGGCAGCGTCATCGGCACCCGCCTGCGCCCCCTCACTTGAGCCACGCCGCCAACGGATGCGCCCCCGCCTCGCCCCGCCGCGCCCGATAGATCACCTGATTCTCCACCACACGCTGCACATAGTTCCGTGTCTCCGCATACGGGATCATCTCGATCCAGTCGATCATGTCCACCCCCCCCTGGCGCGGATCGCCATTCGTCCGCAACCACTCCTGCACCCGCCCCGGCCCCGCATTATACCCCGCCACCACCAGCGGCACGGCCCCCGCGAACTGCTCCAGCAACGCGCGCAGATACGACGAACCGATCTTCATGTTATACACCGGATCCAGCACCAGCGCCGGCACCGAAACCGGCAGACCGAGCGTCCGCGCCACCTGCGCCCCCGTCGCCGGCATGATCTGCATCAGCCCCCGCGCCCCCGCCGGGCTGATCGTCGTACCATCGAAACTGCTCTCCTGGCGGATCACCCCCAACACCAGCGCCGGCTCCGGCACCGGCCCAACCGGCGGCGTCACCGCCTGCGGCCACCCGCTATCCATCAGCATCACCCCATCGCGCCCCGCCTTGCGCGCCAGCGCCACCGCCGTCTCGGCCAGCCCCAACTCGGTCGCGAGCCTGGCCACCAGCACCCGATCCGCCGGATCCGGCGCCACCTCGTCGAGCCTGAGCAGAAACGACGACGCCCGCCGCGCCTCGCCCCAGCGGGCCAAAAACGCCGCCGCGCGCGCCAATTCCCGCCGCGCCACCTCCATCGCCCGCCCCGCATCCACCGGCGGATCCCCCGCGGCCACAATCCGCGCCGCCAGCATCGTCTCGCCCCGCTGCAGCGCCGCCAACTGGCCATAAAACGTCGTGGGCCACGCCGCCCCCGCCTCATAGGCCGCTTCCGCCCGCTCGCCATGCCCCGCCGCCGCCTCGGCCCGGCCGATCCAATACTGCGCCCGCCCCTGCGTGATCGCCGCCGGCGACAGCGCCGCCAACGCCTTGAAATGGGCCAGCGCCCGCACCGGATCATTCATCCGCCGCAAGGCGATAAACCCGGCCAGAAATTCGCCATCCGCCGCCGTCTCGCCCGCTGTCTGCGCATGCCCGGCCGCCAGCGCATAGGCCCCCGCCGGGTCGCCATCGCGCAGCCGCCGCCGCGCCATCTGCTGCCGCTCGCTCCAGAACATCCCCCGCCGCTCCGCCGCCGCCGCCTTCTCCGCCGCGGTCCCCGCCTTGGCCCACAACGCCACCGCCGCCACGTCCTGCCCCGCCCGGCGCAACGCCTGGGCCTGATCGAGAAACAACGCCGGATCGCGCTGCGCCGCCTCCCCCAACCCCGCCACCAGCCCCGCCACCAGCCCGGGGGCCGCCGGATCATCCCGCCTGAGCGCCATCCGCGCCTCGGCCAGCGCCACATCCCCCTTCGCCAGCCGCGCCACCTGCCGCTTCAGCGCCTCCGCCTGCTGGCGCACCGCCTCCGGTGCCCGCCCGACATCCTGGTCCAACAGCCGCTCGAACCGCCCCATCTGATCCGCCGCCGTCACCAGACCGCCCCGCTCGCGCAGAAACCTCTGCTCCCACGCCGCATCCGCAAAGCCCGAAACCCAGGCCCGCCGCGCCAGCGCCGCCCCGTCGGCGGCCTTCCCGCGCTCTGACAACACCGCCGCACAGCGCAGCAGCGCCGCCGCCGCCCGCGGTGCCTCGCGCACACACTCCGCCGCCAGCACCGCATCATCCGGCTCGCCCGCCATCGCCTCGTCCCGCCGCCGCGCCAGGCTCGCCTGCAACGGCCAGTCCGGGCTCGCCTGCATGAACGCCGAAATCTCCGCCGTCGTCGCCGCACCCGGCGCCATCAGCCGAAAATACAGCACCATCCGCGCCACCACCGGGTCCGCATAGCCGCGCGCCGCAACACCCGCCTCCGCCCAGCGATCGGCCCGCACATGCGCCATCACCGCGCCATCCGGCTCCGGCGCCCCCCGCGCCGCGCCCCCCATCATCAACAACCCCGCAACCACCGCCCAGCCTGTGAAACGTGCCATGCACCCTTGTATCGCGCCCCGGCCTTGCAGTGCATCCCCCTGTGCCGTACTCTGTGGATTGAATTGTGCCCATCACCGGAGGAAGTCGCGATGCTCAAAGGGTCTCTCGTCGCCCTGATCACGCCCATGCGTGCGGACGGATCGCTCGACGAGAAAAAACTCGCCGAGTTCGTCGAATGGCAGATCGCCGAAGGCACCGACGGGCTCGTCCCGACCGGCACCACCGGGGAATCGCCGACGCTGACGCACGAGGAACACAAGCGCGTCGTCGAAATCACCGTCGAAGTGGCCAACGGCCGCGTCCCCGTCATCGCCGGCACCGGCTCCAACGCCACCGCCGAAGCGCTCGACTTCACCCGCCACGCCAAAAAAGCCGGCGCCGATCAGGTCCTGATCGTCACGCCCTACTACAACAAGCCCACCCAGGAGGGCATGTACCTCCATTTCTCGACCATTGCCGACGCGGTCGACATCCCCATCATCATCTACAACATCCCCCCCCGCAGCGTCGTCGACATGACGCCGGAAACCATGGGCCGCCTCGCCCAGCACAAAAACATCATCGGCGTGAAGGACGCGACCGCCAATCTGGTCCGCCCCTACCACACCCGCCGCGCCTGCGGCGCCGACTTCGTCCAGTATTCCGGCGAAGACCACACCGCCCTCGCCTTCCTCGCCGCCGGCGGCCATGGCTGCATCTCCGTCACCGGCAACATCGCGCCGCGCCTCATCAGCACGATGCACAAGCTCTGGCAGGACGGCAAAATCGCCGAAGCCATGGCCATCCAGGAGCGTCTCACCCCGCTGCACGATGCCCTGTTCTCCGAAACCAGCCCCGGCCCGGTCAAATACGCCGCCTCCCTGCTCGGGATCAGCGACGAAAAAATCCGCCTCCCCCTCGCTCCACCCGGCGAAGCCACCCGCGCCCGCGTGCGGGACGCCATGGCCCATGCCGGCCTGTTGAACTGAAGGCTGCATGAACGCGGCGACCGCCAAACGAAAGTCGAGCCTGATCAGCCACGGCATCGCCGCGCAAAACCGCAAGGCGCGCTTCGACTACACCATCAAGGAGACCATGGAGGCCGGCATCGTCCTCCTCGGCCCCGAAGTCAAAAGCCTGCGCGCCGGCCGCGCCACCCTCACCGAGGCGTGGGCGGGCGAGCGCGACGGCGAACTCTTCCTCTTCAATTGCTACATCCCGGAATACCAGGGCGGCGTGCTCTCCCGCTTCGAGCCCCGCGCGCCGCGCAAACTCCTCGTCAAACGCAAGGAAATGCGCCGCCTCCTCGGCGCCGTCGCCCGCGACGGCATGGCCCTCGTCCCGCTCGACATCCATTTCAACGCCCGCGGCATGGCCAAAATCCAACTCGGCCTCGGCGCCGGCCGCAACAAGGCCGACAAACGCCACGCCATCGCCGACCGCGACTGGCAACGCGACAAAGCCCGCCTCATGCGTGACCGGGGCTAGAGCGGGATGCCTTCTGATAGGCGAAGGCATCCCGCTCTAACTCTTTGTTTGATCGCCTGATTCAGATTTTTGGTGATTCCACCAAAAATCATCAGGCTCTCGCAAACCAAAATTCTCTTGCGCCGGTTTGCCGTCCGATCTAACTAACTACAATGACAACGGCGACACTCCCGCCCGAGCTGCGCCTCCTGGCCCCGATTTTCGCGGCCCGCTTCCGCGCGCTCATCGTCCAACTCATCGGCTTCATCGCGCTGCGCCTCGGCCGCCACCCCCGCCTCGCCAGCCTCACCCCCAAATTCTGCAACCGCCTCAACCGTGCCACCCGCATCATCGCCGCCGCCATGGCCCGCCTCGCCACGGGTCGGCGCGCCACTGGCCGCGCCCCGCGCATCGACCCGCGCCGCAACCGCGTCCGCCCCCCCCGCCAAACCCTCCCCCTCCCCACCGCCCCGGGCTGGCTGCTCCGCGAACTCAAACACGAAGCCGCCCTGACCCGCTCCCATCTCGAAACCCTGCTCGCCGAACCCGGCATGGCCGAGCTTCTCGCGTACGCCCCCAGCATCCAACGCCTGCTCAACCCAATCCGCCGCGCCCTCGGCATCGGCCACACACCCCGCGCCAAACCCCCCGCCCCACCCCCCGCGCCAATACCGCCGGCCCAACCGAAACCTGCGCGCCAAACCCGGTTCGTCCATTTTACAAGAATCCTCTAACCTCCCCTACCAACCCGCGCCCAAATTGTTCCGAGTACAAAATTAAGCCGGAAATCCGACCCCAGAGGCCCCATGACCGAACACCCCAACGAAAAACTCATCCGCGCCAAACAGCGCTGGGCCGCCGACGGCCGCCTCCTCACCGGCACCACCGCCGATCCCGAAACCACCCGCCTCCCCCCCGGCCAACGCCTCGTGACCGACTGGCCCGTCCTCGACCTCGGCACCCAGCCCATCATCACCCCCGAGCGCTTCCGCCTCACCATCGACGGCGCCGTCCGCCACCCCATCACGCTCGACCTGCCCGGCTTCATGGCCCTGCCCATGACCGAAGCCGTCTCCGACATGCACTGCGTCACCCAATGGTCCCGCTACGACAACCTCTGGCACGGCGTCGCAGCCCAAACCCTGATCGATCTCGTCGCCGTCTCCGACAAGGCCCGCCACGTCATCCTCCACGCCGCCGACGGCTACACCACCAACCTCCGGCTCGACCAATTCGCCCAGCCCGACGTCCTGCTCGTCCACAGTTGGCAAAACACCCCCCTCACCCCCGAACACGGCGCCCCCGTCCGCGCCCTGATCCCGCGCCTCTATTTGTGGAAATCCGCCAAATGGATCCGCCGCATCGCATTCTCCATCACCGACAAACCCGGCTTCTGGGAGGAAAACGGCTACCACAACAACGCCGACCCCTGGCTCGAGGAGCGCTACAGTTGAGCAAACGCAACCGCTTGTTTAGTGATACGGTCATGGCATTTCTCACGCGCCTGCGCAGCTTCCGCCTGATGGCCGCCTTCGGCTTCCTCGCCGGCCTGCCCTTGCCGTTGTCGGGCTTCACGCTCACCCAATGGCTCGCCGAAGGCCCGGTCTCCCTCGGCGCCATCGGCCTGACCGCCAATATCGGCCTTGCCTATACCCTCAAATTCCTCTGGTCCCCCGTCTTCGACCAATCCCCTCCCCTCCTCCGCCGCCTCGGCCGCCGCCGCGGCTGGCTGCTCACCATCCAGCCCCTCCTCGCCGCCGCCGTCGCAGCCCTCGCGCTGACCGACCCCCATGTCGCCACCACCCCCACCTTCCTCGCCGCCGCCGCCATCGCCTTCCTCTCCGCCAGCCAGGATGTCGCCATCGACGCCTGGCGCATCGAGAGCTTCACCGCCGAACAGCAAGGCCCGGCCCTGGCCGCCTACGTGCTGGGCTACCGCGCCGCGATGCTGACCTCGGGCGCCGGCGTCATCTGGAGCGCCGGCCAACTCGGCTGGCACGGCGCCCTGTTCGCCATCGCGGCCCTCCTCGCCTGCGGCATCATCGTCACCCTGCTGGCCCCCGAGCCGGCCCAACCGGCCGCCCCGCCGCCCCCGCTGCGCTTCGCCGATCGGGTCAGCGCAGCCGTGCGCGAGCCCTTGCGCGAATTCCTCTCCCGCCCCGGCGCCTGGGCCATACTCGGCTATGTCGGCCTGTTCTATCTCGACGAGGCCCTGGCGGGGAAAATGCTGGCGCCGCTCTACCGCCATCTCGGCTTCGACCGCGCCGCCGTCGCACTCGCCACCGGCCCCCTCGCACTTGCCGCCACCCTCCTCGGCTACCTGGCCGGCGGCGCCCTGATCGGCCGGCTCGGCATGAGGCGCGCCCTCATCGCCACCGGCTTCAGCCAGATGGGCTTCATGGCTCTGTACGTGCCACTCACCATGCTGCCCGGCAACCACGCCATGCTCTACGCCACCGTCATCGCCGAGGCCCTGGTCCAATCCATGGCCGTCGCCGCCTTCGTCGCCTTCCTCTCCAGCCTGTGCGCGCTGCGCTTCACCGCCACCCAATACGCCCTGCTCTCCTCGGTCGCCGCCGCCGCCTCCCACACCGTGGGCGGCCTCTCCGGCTTCCTCGCCGCCGCCATGGGCTGGACCCCGTTCTACATCATGACCACCTTCGCCGCCCTGCCCAGCATGCTCCTGATGCTCTATATTCTCCGCCACCACCCGCCGCAGGAGACCGAACCGTGATCAAACACCCCGCCCGCTACCCCGATCTGGCCGATCCCCAGGCGCGCCCCCGCTACACCGGCATCGCCACCTTCTTCCGCACCGAACACACCGAAACCCTCGCCGGCGTTGATATCGGGCTCATCGGCGTCCCCTTCGACGGCGGCGTCACCAACCGCACCGGCGCCCGCCACGGCCCGCGCGCCGTGCGCGAACAATCGAGCCTGCTGCGCCGCTACAACGCGGCAACCGGCATCAAACCCTTCGAACGCGCCACAATCCGCGACCTCGGGGATTGCTGGATCGAACAACCCTTCGAACTCACCGGCGCGCTGGCCGAAATCGAAGCCTTCCTGCGCCAGGTCGTGCACGCCAAGGTCACCCCGCTCTGCATCGGCGGCGACCACTCGATCTCCTGGCCCATCCTGCGCGCCGTCGCCGCCGATCGCCCGGTCGGCCTGATTCACATCGACGCCCATTGCGACACCGGCGATGATTATCTCGGCTCGCGCTTCCACCACGGCGCCCCCTTCCGCCGCGCCGTCGAGGAAGGCCTGATCGACCCCAAGCGCACCATCCAGATCGGCATCCGCGGCACCACCAACGACCCGGACATGTGGGGCTTCAGCCGCGACTCCGGCATGCGCATCCTCGACATGGAGGAATTCCACGACCAAGGCTGGGCCCACGCCGTGCGCGAAGCCCGCCACACCGTGGGCGATGGCCCGGTCTACCTCACCTACGACATCGACAGCCTCGACCCCGCCCAAGCCCCCGGCACCGGCACCCCCGAAGCCGGCGGCATCACCGCCCTCGAAGCCATCCGCCTGCTCCGCGGCCTGCGCGGCCTCGATTTCGTCGGCGCCGACCTCGTCGAGGTCGCCCCCCCCTTCGACCACGGCACCATCACCGCCTTCAACGGCGCCTCCCTGCTCTTCGAAATCCTGTGCCTGTTGGCCGAAGCACGCTCGCAGAGAGGCTAGAGCGGGATGCCTTCTGATAGGCGAAGGCATCCCGCTCTAACTCTTTGTTTGATCGCCTGATTCAGATTTTTGGTGATTCCACCAAAAATCATCAGGCTCTAGCAAAAACAGGGAGCTGAGCCGCTACCCCTTCGGCAACTGCACCACGAAGCGGGCACCGGCGACGGCGCCGTCGGGATGGCGGCGGTTTTCGGCGGTGATTTTTCCTTTAAGGGCAGCCACGATCTGCCGGCTGATGGACAGGCCGAGTCCGGAGTGCTGGCCAAAGCGTTCTTCCTTGGGCCGTTCGGAGTAGAACCGGTCGAAAATATGTTCGAGCCGATCCTCAGGAATACCAGGACCTTGATCTTCAACGGCGAATTCAACCATCGCGCCGGTGTCGCGGGCATACAGCGTGATCGTCCCGTTCGGCGGCGAAAACGAAGCCGCATTGCCGATCAGGTTGCGCAGCACCTGCACCAGGCGCCCTTCCACACCGCGCACTTCGAGCGGCGCGTTGTCGGCATCCAGCACCAGATGCGCCTCGCCCTCGCCGCGGGTGGATTGGTTGATATCGACCAATGTTTCAAGAATCGGCCGCAGATCGACGCTTTCGATCGCCACGCGCGACAATTCGGCGTCGATCCGCGAAGCATCCGAGATATCGCTGATCAGCCGGTCGAGCCGCCCGACATCCTCGGCGATGATGGCGAGCAGCCGCCGCTGCTTGTCGGGATCCTCGATGCGCCGCAGCGTCTCGATGGCGCTGCGGATCGAGGACAGCGGGTTCTTGATCTCATGGGCCACATCCGCGGCAAAGCGCTCGATCGCATCCATCCGCCCCCACAAGGCCCGCGCCGACTCGGAGAGCGCCTGGGCCAGCGCGCCGATTTCGTCATCGCGGGCCAGCAGCCCCTCCGGCATCGCCCCGCTGCGCCCGCTGCCCTCGCGCATCCCCGCCGCCGCCCCCGCCAGCCGCAGAATCGGCCGGGCGATGGTGAGCGAAAGATACCAGGACAGCGCAAACGTCAGCACCAAAGCGAGCGTGAACAACCCAAGGATGGACAACCGCACCGCGAGCAGACTGTCATCGACCTCCCGCGCCTCACGCGTGACCAGCAAAATACCGATCGAGGCCCGATTGCGCATCACCGGCTCGGAGATCGTCACCAGCAGCCGGTTGTCGAGCGTGCGCCGGATATAGGGCGGCATCTGCCGCGCCTCATCGGTCCCGGTCAGGCGCAACTCCTCCTTCACATCGGGTTGCCATTCCGGCCCTGCCGCCTGCGGCCCGCTGTCGAGCAGAGGCGCACCCCCGACATGCGGCAGCAACGCGAGCAGCCGGTCATAGATGGTGCCGATCGTCCCCAATACCGGCCCGCGCTCGACCGGCGGCGGCAAGGGCTCGGTGACGACAGCCCCCCCGGCCCCCTCGCGCACCCGGCTATCCGCGACCAGCAGCCCATCGGGCGCATAGACCCGCGCCTGCGCATTGGGCGTCGGCTCCGTCAACCGGCGCAGCAGCGGCCGCGCCTGGTCGGGCGCCAGCCGTGCCGGCCCGGTGCCGTCATCGCGCACGGCGGCCTCGCCCAGGGCGGCGGCATAGATCCGCCCCTGCTCGCGCAGATTGGTCACCTCGGCGCGCAGCAATCCGTTCTGGTACTGATCGAGATAGAGCAGCGCCGCCAGCAGCAGCGCCAGCGGCAGCAGGTTGACCAGCAGGATGCGGCGCAGCATCGGCGACATCCACGGCGCCCCCAAGCCCGCCAAGCCCGGCTTCGCGCCGGGCAAAGGCAGCGCAATCAGCACCCAGCGCCGGAACGCGCTGCGAGGCGGCACGATCTGCTGAACCGATTGCATGGGCATGTCAGATCGCCTCGCGCTGCGTCATCATATCCGGGGCAAACACCCGACCGCCGATCAGGCTTCCTTGTAGCGGTAGCCGATGCCGTAGAGCGTCTCGATCGCGTTGAAATTGTCGTCCCCGGTGCGGAATTTCTTGCGCACCCGCTTGATGTGGCTGTCGATCGTCCGATCATCGACATAGACATTGTCGCCATAGGCCGCATCGATCAGCTGGTCGCGGGACTTCACCATCCCCGGCCGGGTCGCCAGCGCCTTGACCAGCAGGAACTCGGTGACGGTCAACTCGATATCCGTGCCCTTCCAGATGCATTGGTGCTTGTTCTCGTCGAGCACCAACTCGCCGCGGACCATCACCCCCGTGGGATTGGCGCCGGATCCTTCGGCCTTGCTGGCCTCGTTGCGCCGCAGCAGCGCGCGAATGCGCTCGATCAGCAGGCGCTGGCTGAACGGCTTGGTGATGTAGTCATCCGCCCCGAGCCGCAGGCCCATCACCTCATCGACTTCCTCGTCCTTGCTGGTCAGGAAAATCACCGGCAGCGCCGAGCGCGTGCGCAGCCGCTGCAGCAGCTCCATGCCGTCCATCCGCGGCATTTTGACATCCAGCACCGCCAGATCCACCGGCCGCGCCGTGATCCCCTGCAGCGCGCTTTCGCCGTCCGTATAGGTTCGCACCAGGAAGCCTTCCTGCTCCAGCGTCATCGACACGCTGGTGAGGATATTGCGGTCGTCGTCAACGAGGGCGATGGTCTGCTTCATGGGAAAGCTCCTGTGGGGCGGGCGGATCGTGCTGCGATCCCGCTGAGAAGGACTATGGCAGACAATTGTGGCAGTTCGAGGTTAGAGAGTGAACACATTATGGCAAACCCACTTCAAACCGACCCCACCCCGGCCCACCAGGCCATAATGCTGCTGCGCGGCGCCCGCGTCGGCACCCTCGCCACCGTACAGGACGGCCAGCCCTTCGCCTCGCTCGTCACACCGGCCACCGCGCCTGACCGTTCCGTGTTGATGTTGCTGTCGAATTTATCGGAACACACCCGCCACCTGAAAGCCGACCCGCGCTGCTCCCTGATGGTCGCCGGCGCTGCCACCGGCCTGAACCCGCAAACCGCGCCTCGCTTCACGCTGAGCGGAACCGCCGCGCCAATCGCCGATGCTGCCCTCAAGGCGCGCTGGCTGGCGCTGCACCCCTATGCCGCGCTTTACGCCGATTTCGGCGATTTTGCCCTGTGGCGGATCGCACCGGGCGGCGGCATGCTGGTCGGCGGGTTTGCCCGCGCCTATCGCCTCAAACAGGCCGCCCTCGCCGCCGACCCGGCCGCGCTCGCCGCGATCGAGGCCGCGGCCGGCGACATCATGGCCCATTGCAACATTGCGCACACCGAGGCGATGGCCCTGCTCGCCGGCGCACCGGGCGCCTGGCGCATGGTCGCGCTCGACATCGACGGCTGCGACCTCGCCGAGGGTGAACACCTCCGCCGCATCGCCTGGTCCGGCCCGGTCGCCGATGCCGGCGCAATCAGGGCCGAACTCATAAAAAAGGTCAGCATTGCGCGCAAAACGAATACGGCCTGACATTTTCTTGCCATTGTCGGTCGCAATATGCAGTACGGGGCTGCCCGACCAAGCAGACTCGCATGACCTCATAAGCCTGCGTGACCAAGGACCTCTCAGTATGCCGACACGAACAGAACCCTCTCGCGCCGACGCCCTGCGCGGTACCGGCGTGCGCGCAGGCCACAACGTCCATGCCAACCTCACCGCCGCGGGCCTGACCGCGCTCGCGATGCAGCGCCGCGAAGGAAGCCTCTCCGAGGACGGCGCGCTGATGGTCCGCACCGGGGTCCATACCGGGCGCTCCGCGCAGGATAAATTCGTGGTCGACGAACCCGAAACCACGGCCGAGGTGTGGTGGGGCAAGGTCAACAAAAAACTCGCCCCCGCCAAGTTCGACATGCTGACCGCCCGCGTTCAGGCCTATCTCCAGGGCCAGGACCTCTTCACCCAGGACCTCTATGCCGGCGCCGACCCCGCCCATCGCATCAAGGTCCGCCTCGTGACCACGCAAGCCTGGTCGGCGCTGTTTGCGCGCAACATGTTCATCCGCCCCGCCGAGTCTGAGCTCGAAGGCTTTGAACCCGACTACGTCATTCTTCACGCACCTTTGTTCCACGCCGACCCCGCGATCGATGGCGTGCGCAGCAACACCGTGGTGGCCCTGTCCTTCGCACAGAAGCGCATCATCATCGCCGGCACCGAGTATGCCGGCGAAATCAAGAAATCCATTTTCACGGTGATGAACTGGATTCTGCCCAAGGCCGGCGTGATGCCGATGCATTGCAGCGCCAATGTCGGCAAGGACGGCGATGTCGGCTTGTTTTTCGGGCTTTCCGGCACCGGCAAGACCACCCTCTCGTCCGACCCCGCCCGCCCTCTGATCGGGGATGACGAACACGGCTGGGGCCCTGGCGGCGTCTTCAATTTCGAGGGCGGCTGCTACGCCAAAGTCATCAATTTGAGCCAGGAGGCCGAGCCCGAAATCTGGGCCGCCTCGCACCGCTTCGGCGCCGTGCTGGAAAACGTGGTCGCGGACCATCGCGGCCGCCTCGACCTCAACGACGACAGCCTGACGGAGAACACCCGCTCCTGCTACCCGGTCGATTCCATCCCGAACTGCGTGCGCGACGGCCGCGGCGGGCAGCCGCGCAACGTCGTCATGCTCGCCGCCGACGCATTCGGCGTCATGCCGCCCATCGCCAAGCTCACCCCGGCGCAGGCGATGTATCACTTCCTCTCCGGCTACACCGCCATCGTCGCCGGCACCGAAAAAGGCGCGGGCAGCGAACCCCAGGCCACGTTCAGCGCCTGCTTCGCCGCCCCCTTCCTGCCGCGCCGACCCGAAATCTATGGCCGCATGCTGGCCGAACGGATCGCCGAACAGGGCGCGGATTGCTGGCTTATCAACACCGGCTGGTCCGGCGGCGCCTATGGCGTCGGCAGCCGCATGCCGATCCGCCACACCCGCGCCCTGCTGCGCGCCGCACTCGACGGATCGCTCGCCAAGGTGTCGTTCCATGCCGATCCGTTCTTTGGCCTGATGATCCCCGACGCCGTGCCCGGCATCCCCGCCGACGTGCTCGACCCTCGCCGCGGCTGGGCCGACAAGGCGGCCTATGACGCGACCGCGCGCGGGCTCGTCAACCGATTCGCCGCCAATTTCGCCGAATTCGCCGAGCATGTCGGCGATGATGTAAAGGCGATTGCACTGCGCGCCACCTGACATGGCGGGGCCGCGACGAGCCCGCCGCGATCGATGCTGTGATGCATCATCGCGCCTCGCCTGTTGTGAGCCCTCGCACCCTGTGATAGGCGTTGATCTTTCAGCCCTTATCTGAATGAACGGATACGCCGTGTTCAAGCGCCGCAAGCCCGACGAGCCGCAGGTACCCGAGCCCCCGCCGCTGCCAACCGCTCTGCCCGCCCAGGGCGGCGGAGCCGACAGCGGGCTCGGTGTGCCCCCCTATCGCCCAGCCCCCCCTAAGGAACAACAGAATATGAGCCGTGCCCCGTTCTCCGGCGCGCCGGCCGCGCCGCCGGCCGCAGCCCCGCGCCCAGCCGGCACCCCGCCGGCCCGTCAAACCGCCGAACGCCGCACCCTGGTGGTCGGCAAAGGCATCAGCGTTCAAGGCGTGATCTCCGACGCCGAGCGCCTGATCGTGGAAGGCACTGTCGAGTCCGAAGTGCTGCGCGCCATCGAACTCGTGGTCGCCCCCGGCGGCCTGTTCCGCGGCACCGTCGAAGTCGAAGACTCCGAAATCGGCGGCACCATCGACGGCACGTTGACCGCCCTCGGCAGTCTGGTGATCAGCGCGACGGGCAAAGTCATCGGCACCGCCCGCTGCCGCCGCCTCAAGGTCGAGGATGGCGGGCAGATCACCGGCCAGATCGAAATGATCACCGAGGCGCCCCGTGCGGACACCGCGCGCGCGCCAGATCAGGCCGACTGAGCGAACCCGTGACGCGATCGAAGGGCTGGGCAACCATCCTGGCCCTGGCCGCGCTCATCACCGGAGGTCTGGCTGGCTGCGCCCCGCAGCCGCCAGACCCGCCCTTGCAAACCGAGACCGCGCCTGCTGCCAAGCGCATCGGGCCTGAAAAAGTTGCGGTCCTGATTGGTATGACGGCCGAAACCCTGGTCAGAACCCTCGGCAACCCCGTTCTGCGCAAATCCGAAAACGGCGGGGAAATCTGGCTTTATGCCCATGCCAACGGCTGCAGCCTCGATGTGGTTCTGCTTCCCGCGAAAAAAATCCCCACCGTCGTCCACGCCACCACCGAAACCCCGTCTCGGCTGTCCGAAGCTGCGTGTTTGAGCGCAATCGCCAGCATCGTGCCGTGAGAACCGGGCGCGCCTTGTCTTTTCGGTAACGAACCGGGAAGATCATCCAGACCGCATGTCGGATGGATGATCGCATGAAAGTTCACGCGTTTCTGGCCACCCCGCCTTCCCGCTTGATTGAACGCCTCGCTTTCGATGACGCGCAGCGCTTCCGCCACAACGAACCCCAGCAGATCCGCGCCTGGGCGTGCGAAATCGACTGCCTGCGCAGCGCCCTCGCCACCTGGGCGGACGCGCTGGACTGGGATCTCGTTCTCGAATTCCCGATGCTGCGGCTTGGCCGGCGGATCGATGCCGTGCTTGTCAGCCCTCGCGTGATCCTGGTCCTCGAATTCAAGATCGGCGCCACCCGCCTTGAGACCGCCGACCGCCAGCAAGTCTGGGACTACGCGCTCGATCTGCAGGATTTCCACGCTGCCAGCCGCCACCATCCCATCGTCCCCATCCTAGTCGCGACCGAAGCAACCCCCGGTCCCGTCACCTGGCCGATGATGCTCGCCGGCGCCACCAGCGTGATCGACGCCTCGGCGGCTTCGCTCCCGGCTGTGCTTCGCGCGCTCTGGGCCGCAGCCCCCGCGGGTATTCCCCTCGACACCGCCGCATGGGCCGCCGCCCGCTACGACCCCGTCCCCGGCATCATCGACGCAGCCCGCACGCTCTACGACCGAAACACCGTCGACGATATCGCCCAAGCCCGCGCCGGGCGCGCCAATCTCGGCGTCACCACATCAGCCATCCTCGCGACAATCGCGCAAACCCGTGCCCAGGGCGGCCTGCATGCCCTGTTCATCACCGGCATCCCTGGTGCCGGCAAAACCCTTTGCGGCCTCAACGCGGTCTTTGGTGCCGGCCGCGCCACCCGAGCCGCTTTTCTGACCGGCAACCCGACGCTGGTTCATGTCCTGCGCGAAGCCCTTGCGCGCGATGCCGCCGGTATCGACCGCTCCCTTGCTGCTGCACGCCACCGCACCAAAACCTCCATCCAGGCGCTCCCCGCCTTCCGCGATCACCACATCGCCCATCCCGGCCACCACCCGGCCGAACACGTCATCGTCATCGACGAAGCGCAGCGCGCCTGGTCGGCGGCCTACGCCATCACCAAAAGCCAAAGCCGCGCCATTCGCCTCACCGATTCCGAACCCGGCCACCTGCTCGATATCATGGCCCGCCGGGCCGACTGGGCCGTCGTTGTTTGTCTGATCGGCAATGGGCAGGAGATCCATGACGGCGAAGGCGGGCTTGCCGAATGGGGCGCTGCCCTCGCCAGCCGTCCGGTCTGGGGCATCACCGCAGCCCCCGGCACGCTGAGCGACGCGACACGCCGCCAGCGCCTTCCGGCACTTCCGGGCCTCGTGACCGAGCCGGCGCTGCATCTGGATGTCCCCGTGCGGTCCATCCGCTGTCCTGCCGGCACATCCTGGGTCGATTCGGTGCTCCGCAACGACGCGCCCACCGCTCGCGCCATCGCGGCCGCCGAGGGGCCCCTGCCCTTCGTCATCACCCGGGACCTCAGCGCCGCCCGCGGCCATTTGCGCAACAGCGCACAAGGTCTGCGCCGCGCAGGCCTGATCGCCAGTTCCGGCGCGCGCCGCCTGCGTGCCGATGGGGTCGGCGCCGAACTGCCTCACATGGACGACAAAGCCGTCGCCAACTGGTTTCTCGACCGCTGGCCCGACGTTCGCGCCTCTGACGCCCTCGAGGTGATCGCCACCGAATTTTCCTGCCAAGGGCTGGAACTCGACTTCGCCGGCCTGTGCTGGGGCGGCGATCTCATCCGCGGCCGCGACACCTGGCAGATCCGCCGCTTCGCCGGCACCGCCTGGCAACGCATCGCCAATCCCGATAAAATTGCCAATCGAATCAATACTTACCGCGTATTGCTGACCCGCGCGCGCTACACAACCGTAATTTGGATTCCACGCGGCGATCCGGCCGACATCACGCGCCTTCCCGCCGATTTTGACGCCGTTGCTGATTTCCTGCTCGGCTGCGGCGCTGGCACGCTCGAAACGCCGCCCCCCGTTCCGAGTATGCCGGAAGCGCAACAGGCGCTTCTGTGACCAGACACATCTTCCGATCGGTGCCGCGCCGGGACAGCCGCACCTGATGTCAGGCAAGGACTTTTGTTGATATGTGGGTGAGAGCGGAATGCCTTCGCCGATCAGAAGGCACCCCGCTCTAGCCTCCACCGATCTTTGGAATCAGGAAAATCTCGCTATCGGCCGGCAATTGCAGGCCATAGGCGTCTTGATGGATTTCGCCGTCGATTGCGATCGCCATTGTCTCATCGATATGTTCCCCCAACCCCGGAAACCGGGAATCGAGTTCGCGGATCAAGCGACGAAAACTGGTGGCCTCCACCTCGAACTCGGTCTGCTCGCCGATGAACTGGCGGCAGCTCGAGCCCGAGATGGAAACCTTGGGCATCAGCCCTTGCCGGATTCGATGGCAGCCACGATCTTCGGGGGCGACATCGGCAGGCTGTGCATGCGCACGCCGGTGGCCGCCTTGATCGCATTGGCCACCGCCGCGAGCGGCGGGATGATCGGCACTTCGCCGACGCCGCGCACGCCGAACGGATGGCGCTTGTTCGGCACTTCGACCAGCACCGCCTCGATCATCGGCAGATCGGACGCAACCGGGACCCGGTAGTCAAGGAAGCCCGAGTTATCCATGCGGCCGTTCTTGTCGTAGAGATATTCCTCGTTCAGCGCCCAGCCGATACCTTGGACGGCGCCGCCCTGGATCTGCCCTTCGACATAGGAGGGATGGATCGCCTTGCCGACATCCTGCACCGCGGTGTAGCGCAGGATTTTGACATGGCCGGTCTCCTGATCGACCTCGACGTCGCAGATATGAGCGCCGAACCCGGCTCCCGCGCCCTGCGCATTGATCGAGACTTCGGAGCCGATCGGCCCGCCCGTCTTGCCGGCTTTGGCCGCGATGGCCGCGAGCGGCATCGGGTCGAACCCGCCGGCATTGGCGCCGGCCGGCACGGCCTCGCCGTCTTTCCAGTCCACCGCTTCGGGCGAGATGTCCCAGATCATGGCGGCGCGCTTCTTGAGCTCGTCCACCACTTTCTCGGCTGCCTGCACGGTGGCCATGCCCGTCGCGAAGGTGACGCGGCTGCCGCCGGTCATGCCGGTGATGCCGATCTGCGCGGTATCACCCACGATGGGGCGCACTTTTTCGTATGGCACGCCGAGCACTTCGGCCGCCATCATCGCCATCGAAGCGCGCGAGCCGCCGATATCCGGACTGCCCGACACCACGCTGATGGTGCCGTCTTCGTTCACGAACACCGAGGCCGAGCTGTCGCCGCCGATGTTGAACCAGAAGCCGGTTGCAACGCCACGGCCCTGGTTGGGGCCAAGCGGGGCCGACCAATGCGGGTGCGACTTGGCGGCATCGAGAACCTGCTCGAAGCCGATCTCGGGGAACACCGGGCCATAGGCGGCCTTGGTGCCGGCCTTGGCGGCGTTCTTTTGGCGCAGTTCGAGCGCGTCCATGCCGAGCTTGGTGGCCAGCTCGTCCATCGCGCTTTCCACGCCGAACGACGAGATCGGCGCGCCGGGTGCCCGGTAGGCGGCGATCTTGGAGCGGTTGCTCACCACGTCGTAGCCCGAGGCGCGCACGTTTTTCAGGTCGTAGCAGGCAAAGGCGCACATGCAGGCCGGCGCCACCGGCGAGCCCGGGAAGGCACCCGCCTGGAGCGCGATGTCGATCGTCGCGCCGGTGATCGTGCCGTCCTTCTTGGCGCCGATCTTGACGGTCATCACGCCGCCCGAGGTCGGGCCGCTGGAACGGAAGACCTCGTCGCGGGTCATCACCATCTTCACCGGCTTGCCAGCCTTGCGCGACAGCGCAACCGCGAGGGGCTCGAGATAGACGAGCGTCTTGCCGCCGAAGCCGCCGCCGATTTCAGCCGGCGTGACGCGGATGTTGGCGATGTCCATGTTCAGGATCTTGGAGACATACTGCCGGATCATGAACTGGCCCTGGCTCGACGCGAAAATCTGCGTCTGGCCATCCGGGTTCACCGAGGCGATCACGGCATGCGGCTCGATGTAGCCCTGATGCACCGCGGTTGTCTCGTAGCGGCCCTCGACGACGACATCGGCTTCGGCCAGACCGGCCTCGGCGTCGCCCAACTTGAACTCGACGCGCTTGGCGATGTTGGTCGGCTTGCCCGGTGCTGCCATGCCCGACGGCACCAAGTCGTCATGCAGGATCGGGGCGCCATCGGCCATCGCGGCCTCGACGTCGATCACGAAGGGCAGAACCTCGTAGGTCACGTCGATCAGCGCCATCGCCGCATCGGCGATCGCCGATGTGGTTGCGGCCACTGCGGCCACCGCATGGCCTTCGTACAGCACCTTGTCGCGCGCGAGCACGTTGTGCGCCATGTGCCGGAAATTGACGGGGCTCTCACCGGCCGCGGCTTCCTCGGAAGAAATTTCCGGGAAATCGCCAGCAGCGGTCACGACCGCCTTCACGCCGGGCAGGGCAAGCGCCTTGGAGGCATCGATCGACACGATGCGGGCATGGGCATGCGGGCTGCGCAGAACCTTGCCGGTGAGCGTGCCGGCCATGCTCAGGTCGGCGCCGAACATCGCCTTGCCGGTTACCTTGTCGATTCCGTCCGGACGAACCGGACGAGTACCGACGACTTTCAGATCACTGAAGTTTGCGACGAAATTCATGCGTGTTCCCCTCGCATTTCGGCGGCCGCGTCCATCACGGCCCGGATGATTTTGTCATAGCCCGTGCAGCGGCACAGGTTGCCGGCGAGCCAGTAGCGGGCTTCCGTCTCGGTCGGGTTCGGATTGGCATCGAGGAGCGCCTTGGTGGCGACCAGCAGGCCCGGCGTGCAGAAGCCGCACTGCAGCGCCGCATGCTCGAGGAACTTGCGCTGCAGCGGGTGCAGCTCGTCCCCATTGGCGAGGCCTTCGATGGTGCCGATGGTCTTGCCTTCGGCCTCAACGCCCAGCACCAGGCACGAGCAGACCAGACGGCCGTCGAGCGTGATGGAGCAGGCGCCGCAGTCGCCGGAGCCGCAGCCTTCCTTGGAACCGGTCAGATGCAGTTGGTCGCGCAGCACGTCGAGCAGGCTGTCCTGCACTTCGCACAGGAACTCGGCCGGCTCGCCGTTGACGGTGGTGGTGACGTGGATCTTGCTCATCAGCGGGCTCCCGCGCGGTCATAGGCGATTTTGGCGGCACGACGCGCGAGCACGCCGGCGACCTTGGTGCGGAACTCGATGGTGCCGCGCTTGTCGTTGATCGGGTTGCAGGCAGCGCGCGCGGCGGTGTCGAGGGCGGCGAGCGCCGCATCATCGAGCTTGCTGCCCACGATCGAGGTGGCATCAACCGCAACCTGGGTCGGCGCAACCGCACCCAGAACAACGCTGGCGGCGGTGATCACGCCGGCGGCATCGAGCGTCAGGTTGACGCCGCAACCGACCACCGCGATGTCCATTTCGGTGCGCGGAATGAAGCGCAGATAGGCATCGGCCTGCTTGCCGCTCACCTTGGGGAAGTGGAATTCAAAGATGAATTCTCCCTTGGCGAGCGATGTGCGGCCCGGCGCGGTCACGATCTGGGCGACCGGAACCGAACGCTGGCCGGTCGGGCCCACCACGACGGCGACGGCGCCGGCGGCAATCATCGCCGGCACGCTGTCGGCGGCGGGCGAGGCATTGCACAAATTGCCGGCGAGCGACGCACGGCCCTGCACCTGGGTCGAGCCGATCAGGTTGGTGCCTTCGACCACGCCCGGATAGGCTGCCGAGAAGCCGGCATGCTCGCTGAGTTCCGCGCTCGGCGTCGCCGCGCCGATGACCCAACCGTCAGCGGTTTCGCGGATCCCCATCATCCCGGGAATTTTCTTTGTGTCGACAATGAGTTCCGGCTTGGCGCGGCCGGAACGCAGTTGCACCAGCAGGTCCGTGCCGCCGGACATCACTTTGGCGAGGCCCTGGGCCCCGGCCAGCAGTTTGACGGCATCAGGCACGGAGGCAGGTGCTGCATAACTCAGTCTAGGCATGTTCGCTCCCGGGTTATTACGGTCTAAGGGCTTCAATCAAACGAAAGTATGTTGCGCCCATCACGTGGTGACAGACCTCATCACCGCAAGGTTAGGCCGGTCCGGAAGGTTGGTCGAGCCCCCTTGATCGCATCACGCCTGCCCGTTCGTCATATGACGCATGAACGTCGCCGGATCGGTGTTCGTCCCGCACAGCAGAACCCCCACGCGCTTGCCTGCAATGCGCGCGCGCAGCGGCCCCTGCGCCGCCGCCGTCGCGGCAGCGCAGGCGGGCTCCGTCGCCAGTTTCAGCTCTGCGAACAACACACGCATCGCGGCGCGCAATGCGTCATCGCTCACCGTCACCAGCGCGTCGATGTTCGCCCGGCACAGCCCGTAGCTGTAGGCCTCCGTGTGCGGCGCCATCAGGCTGTCGGCGATCCCGGTCATCGCACCCATCTTCACCGGCCCGCCGGTCGCAAAACTCTGCGCCATCCCGGTGGCCCCCTCGGGCTCCACGCCGTAGATCGTCAGCCCCGGCATCGCCTGCTTGAACGCACACGCCACCCCGGCCGCCAGCCCGCCGCCTCCGATCGGCAAAATCAGCGCATCGAGCCCGCCCGACTGGCCGGCCCATTCCGCACCCAGCGTCGCGGTCCCCAGCACCGTGCGATAGCCGTTGAACGGGTGGACGAAATAGCGCCCCTCCGCCGCCTCGATCTGGCGCACCATGGCAAAGCCGCGCGCCCCGTCCTCGGCCATCAACACCTCGGCCCCGAAGGCATGACACAGCGCGACCCGCGCCGGATTGGCGGTTTTGAGCATCACCACCTTGGCCGAAATCCCCAGCTTCATCGCCGCATACGCCACCGCCACCGCATGATTGCCGGCCGAAATTCCGGTGACCCCGCGCCCGCGCTGTGCCGTATCGAGGGCCAGCATGTTCGAGAACGCACCGCGCGCCTTGAACGTCCCGCTCGCCTGGAACAGTTCGAATTTGAATTCGAGCACCGTCCCCTCGAGGCCCGCGATATCGTCGCGCCGCAGCACCGGCGTCACCCGCGTATAGGGCGCGAGGGCCGCCTGCTGCGCCGCGATGGCAGACGGGGTCGGCACGGCGATTCCGTCGATTTCGAGTGGCATGTCAGGCATTACAGGAACGCTCCGGATCAGGGGGTTGACGGGCAAACGGCCGGCATACCCACAATGGGTCAGTCGCAAACAAAGGAACGGGCAATGGAAATCAACGTCAAGGGCACCCGCGTCGTCGTGGCCGGCGGCAGCAAGGGCATCGGCCGCTCGATCGCACACGCCTTCGCCGCAGCCGGCGCCGCCGTGTCGATCTGCGCCCGCGGTGCCGATGCGCTGGAAGCCACCCGGGACGAAATGGCGGTTCACGGCGGTATTGCCCATGCCGCGCGCTGCGATCTGTCCCGCGAAGCCGATATTGCCGCCTATATCCCCGCCGCCGCCGCCGCCCTCGGCGGGATCGATGTGCTGATCAACAACGCCACCGGCTATGGCATGGGCAACGACGAAGCCGGCTGGGAGCAATCGCTCAGCGTGGATTTGATGGCTGCCGTCCGCGCCTCGCGCTTTGCCGAACCCTTCATCGAAAAAAGCAGCTTCGGCTCGATCATCAACATCGCCTCGGGCTCCGGCCTCAACCCCTCGGTCCGCACCCCCGCCTACGGGGCCGCCAAGGCTGCCGTCATCCACTACACCCGCACCCAGGCGGCAACCCTGGTCAGCCGCGGCATCAGGGTGAATTGCGTGGCGCCCGGCTCCATCGAATTCCCGGGCGGGCTGTGGGAGAAGCGCAAGACCGAAGCCCCCGCCGTCTACAACGCAGCCCTTGCCGCCTGCCCCGCCGGGCGGATGGGCCATCCGGAGGAAGTCGCCAACCTGGTCGTCTTCCTCGCCTCGCCCTTGGCCAGTTGGATCACCGCGCAGATCATCAGCGTCAATGGCGGCCAAGGCCTGCCGCGCTGATCCGGCGCCTGGCCTGAAGCCTGACGATTTTTGGCGGTTTCGCCAATAATCGTCAGGCTCTAAACTCACGCATCACCAGCGCCCAGCGGCGCAGCCTTCAATCAGCGGCGCAGCCTTCAATCAGCGGCGCAGCCTTAAATCAACGGCGCAGACATAAATCAACGGTGCAGCCATAAACCAGCGGCGCCACCATAAAAAGGACATCGGGGAGACCATGGGTCAGGTTCAAGGGAAGATCGCCTTCGTCACGGGCGCCGCATCAGGCATCGGCGCAGCCTGCGCGGAGACATTCGCGCGCGAAGGCGCCAAAGTTGTCGTCACCGACTTCGATGACATCAAGGGCGCCGAGGTCGTTGCCCGCATCAATGCCGCCGGCGGCGATGCGATCTTTCTGCACCAGGACGTCACCGACGAAGCCGCCTGGCCCGCCGCCATGGACGCCACGCTCGCGAGATACGGCCGCCTCGACATCATGGTCGCCAATGCCGGCATTGCCGTCTTTGGCCCGGTGCAGACCATGTCGCTGGCGGAGTTCCGGCGCCAGAACGCCGTCAACATCGACGGCGTGTTTCTCTCCGTGAAACACGCCGCCGAAGCCATGCGCAAAACCGGCGGCGGCTCCATCATCATCATGTCCTCCGTCGCCGGGCTGCGCGGGTCCGCCAACCTTGCCGGCTACTCCGCCTCCAAAGGCGCGGTCCGGCTCTTCGCCAAGTCGATGGCCCTCGAACTCGCCCACGAAGCCATCCGGGTGAACTCCGTCCATCCCGGCATCATCGTCACCCCGATCTGGGAAAAAGCCGCCTCTCCGCTTGGCGGCGGGCTCAATGCACCGCTTGACCCCCAAGTCCTCGGCGCCGCCGTTCCCATCGGCAAACCCTCCGCGCCCCAGGAAATCGCCAACGGCGTGCTCTTCCTCGCCTCCGACGCCTCCCACCACATGACCGGCGCCGAACTCGTCATCGACGGCGGCATGACGGCCGGCGGCAGCCGTCGGGTCACGACCTGAACGGCGCGGGGCGTGCAAGGCCCGGGCTCTGCCCGGGAGGCGCACGGGTTGAAAGAGGGCCGTCACCGAGAGGGGGCCTGCTCCGCCGTTGCGACGGCAGGGTTGGCCCCTGGCTTTGGCTCAGCCTGCCGCGAGGCCCATGTCCCAGAAGGCGGCTTCCAGCCGGGTGGCGGCGACGAATGTCTTGAGCAAGTGCGGATACCGTGCGTCCGCCCCGCGCGCGGCGCCGATCCGCTCGAGCCGCGCCATCGCAGCCGTCACCGCGGCGTGGTAGTCTTCGCCCGCATAGGCTTCCATCCATGCCGCGTAGGGGTTGCCTTGCCGCAGCGTCGCGGGATCATCGAGCAGCTGGGCCACCGCTTCGGCGTAGCCCACCACGCAGGGCGCCAGCGCCACTTCAAGGTCGAGCCGGTCGCCGGCCAGGCCGCAATCCAGCACGAAGCGTGTGTAGGCGACGGTCTCCATCGCCTCCGGCTCGGCTGCCATCTGTGCCTCGTCGAGGCCCCAATCGCGGCAATACGCGACATGCAACGGCATCTCGACATCGACGATCGTCGTCACCGCCGCGGCCGCGCCGCGCAGATCCTCCAGCGTGTCGCTCTTCACCGCGGCCAGCGCATAGGCCCGGGCGAAATGGATCAGGAACAGGTAATCCTGCTTGAGGAAATGCTGGAACGCGGCCTTCGCCAGCACGCCCTGGCCGAGTTGGCGGACAAACCCGTGTGCGACATACGACGTCCATTCCCCCCCCGCATCGCGCCGCAACCGGCCGAACAATCCCTGGTCAAACACCAAACCCGTCATAACGTCAGTCTCCCTTGCCGCGTCGGAACCTGTAACATGGCAGCAGAATCGGGAGGATCAAAATGACCAACGGACCGCTCAAGGGGCTGCGCGTGGTGGAATTCGCCGGCATCGGCCCGGGCCCTTTCGCGGCCATGCTGCTGGCCGACATGGGCGCTGATGTGGTGCGCATCGATCGACCCGGCGCGAAACACCGCGCCAACGACGTGACCTTGCGCGGCCGGCGCATCGTCGCGATCGACCTCAAGCAGGACGCGGCGCGCGCGATGGGCCTGCTCGATCGGGCCGAAGTCCTGATCGAAGGCTTCCGTCCCGGCGTGATGGAGCGCCTGGGCCTCGGCCCCGATACGGTCCTCGCCCGCAACCCCAAGCTGGTCTACGGGCGCATGACGGGCTGGGGCCAGTCCGGCCCGCTGGCCCAATTCGCCGGCCATGACATCGACTACATCGCCATCACCGGGGCACTCGCGGCCATCGGCCCGGCCGCGAAACCCGTGCCGCCGCTCAACCTGGTCGGGGATTTCGGCGGGGGGTCGCTTTACCTTGTGATGGGCATCCTGGCGGCCGTCCTGCAGGCCCGTGCCAGCGGGCAGGGGCAGGTAATCGACTGCGCCATCTCGGATTGCGTGGTGAACCTCATGTCGATGTTCCATGGCATGCGCGCCTCCGGCACCTGGTCGAGCGAGCGCGAAGCCAACCTGCTCGACGGCGGCGCCCCCTATTATGGCACCTACGCATGCGCCGACGGCAAATTCCTCGCCATCGGCGCCCTCGAACCCCAGTTCTATGCCACCTTGCGCACACTGGCCGGCTTGTCCGATCCGATCTTCGACGAACAGCGCGATCCCGCACTCTGGCCGATCCAGAAGGAGCGCCTCGCCGCCGTCATCCGCACCCGCCCGCGCGATGCCTGGACCGAACTGCTGCACCACTCCGACGCCTGTGCGGCCCCCATCCTGACCATGGACGAAGCCCCCGAGCACCCCCACCTCAAAGCCCGCGGCAGTTTCGTGACGCAAGACGGCATCACCCAATCCGCCCCCGCACCCCGCTTCAGCGCCACGCCCAGCGCAGTGCCGCCCCGCCCCATCGCCGCCGAAACCGCCGATATCCTCGCCACCTGGGCGGTGCCGGCGTGATTTTCGCGCCAACCTGACTTTCCCCTTGCCCATCCCTATATAGGCTGCTTCACCCCACACGCGCCCGATCGGACCCCACGCTGATGCCCATCAAGGATGCCACCGGCCCCCTCAAAGGCCTTCGAGTTCTCGACCTGACCCGCGTCCTCGCCGGCCCCACCTGCACGCAAATGCTGGGTGACCTCGGCGCCGAGGTCATCAAGATCGAACGCCCCGGCGCCGGCGACGACACCCGCGGCTTTGCCCCCCCCGCCATGCCCGGCACCGACCAATCCGCCTACTTCATCGGCGTCAACCGCAACAAACGCTCCGTCACCGTCGATATCGCCGCCCCCGAAGGCCAGAAAATCATCCGCCAACTGCTCGAAGACACCGACATCCTGGTCGAGAACTTCAAGGTCGGCGCGCTGGCCAAGTATGGCCTCGGCTACGAACAGGTCCATGCCGCCCACCCCGGCATCATCTACTGCTCCATCACCGGCTTCGGCCAAACCGGCCCCTACGCCCCCCGCCCCGGCTATGACGCCCTCATCCAGGCCATGGGCGGGGTGATGAGCCTCACCGGCGAGATCATGGGCGAGCCGCAGAAAGTCGGCATCCCCGTCGCCGATGTGTTTGCCGGGCTCTACGGCTGCATCGGCATCCTCGCGGCCCTGCGCCACCGCGAAAAAACCGGGCAAGGCCAACAAGTCGACATCGGCATGCTCGACACCCATGTCGCCTGGCTCGCCAATCAAGGCATGAACTTTCTCGCCACCGGCGAAAATCCGCCGCGCCTCGGCAACCAGCATCCCAACATCGTCCCCTACCAGGTCTTCCCCACGGCCGACGGCTATATGGTTCTCTCCATCGGCAACGACCCCACGTTCAAGCGCTTCTGCGAAGCGTTCGACCTCGCTTATCTGCTCGACGACCCCCGCTTCGCCACCAACTCCGCCCGCGTCGAAAACCGCCAATTCGTGACCGACACCTTGACCCCCACCATGCGCGCGCGCCCCACCAAGGAGTGGGTGGACCGGCTCGAAGCCCTCAAAATCGGCTGCGGCCCGATCAACACGCTCAAGGACGTGTTCGCCGACCCGCATGTCATCGCCCGCGGCATGGTTATCGAAATGGCGCATACCTCCGGCGTCCCCGTGCAGGTCATCGCCAACCCCGTCCGCCTGTCCGAAACCCCGGCCGACTACCGCACCGCGCCGCCCGTCCTCGGCCAGCACACCGAGGAAATCCTGCGCGATCTGCTGGGCATGAGCGCCACACAGTTCAACAAACTCAAAGCCAAAGGCATCGTCTGAACCGGCGGGGGTGACCGGCGAGGGTGACCCGCAAGGGTTACCCTTCGCGACGCTTCAGAAACGCCGAAAACGCTGCCAGCGTCACATCGCTGACATGATGCTCGATCCCCTCAGCATCCTGCTCCGCCGCCTCCCCCGGCACCCCCACCGCCTGCAACAGCGCCACCACCAGCAAATGCCGCGCCTTCACCCGCGCCGCCAGCGCCTCCCCGGCCGCCGTCAAAAACACCCCCCGATACGGCCGCGAGGTTGCGAGCCCCTCGCGCTTCAAGCGGGCAATGGTCTTGATCGCCGTGGCGTGCGAGACACCCAGCCGCCGGGCGATATCCGTGGGCCGCGCCTCCCCCCCCGAGGCGATCAAATCCGCGATCAACTCGGCATAATCCTCCAGCAACGCGGAGGCCTGCGCCACCCGGGTCTTGCCGAACCGCCGCGCCTGCGTCGGCTCCGCCGGCATCGCCTCATGCGCCTCGCCGGGATCCTTCACCCGCATCCTCCTCGAATTCGCGCCACCAAGAGCAAACGGCACCCGCATTGACAAGCGCCAAACGCAAACCACATCATCCCCATCGATTGTAGCCAAGGCTACACTTTGGAGCCCATGCCGATAAAACAGGATCCCCGGATGCGCGCATCCCTCCATCGTCCCTCCCTGTCAGACCGCACCGCGGCCGCCGGGCGCGACAGCCTCGAAGGCCGTCGCCGCGGCCTCGCAGCCTTCCTCCCCTTTGCAGGCCCTGCCCTCATCGCCTCCATCGCCTATATGGACCCCGGCAATTTCGCCACCAACATCCAGGCCGGCGCCCGCTACGGCTACACCCTGCTCTGGGTGGTCCTGCTCGCCAACCTCGTGGCGATGCTGTTCCAATCCCTCTCCGCCAAGCTCGGCATCGTCACCGGCCAGTCGCTGGCCGCCCATTGCCGCGCCCGCTTCTCCCGCCCCACGCGCCTGGCGATGTGGGCCGGCAGCGAACTCGCCGCCATGGCCACCGACCTTGCCGAATTTCTCGGCGGCGCCATCGGCCTGTCTTTGCTGCTCAACATCTCGCTGATGACCGGCCTCGTCATCACCGGGCTCCTCACCTACGCCATCCTGCTCCTCGGCCAGCGCGGCTTCCGCTCGCTCGAACTTCTCATCGCGGGCTTCGTGCTGGTGATCGGCGCCTGCTACGCCATCGAACTGATCATCGCGCCGCCCGACTGGGCCGCCGCCGCACGGGGCCTCACGCGCCCCCACCTCGCCGATTCAGGCGCCCTCATGCTGGCCGTCGGCATCATCGGCGCCACCGTCATGCCGCATGCCATCTACCTGCATTCCCGTCTCATGATCGGCCGCATCCCCACCCATACCGACGCCGAACGCAGCCGGGTGCTGCGTTTTTCCAACCGCGAAGTCCTCCTCGCGCTCGGCCTTGCCGGCATCGTCAACCTCGCCATGGTCGCCATGGCCGCCACGACGTTCCACCCGGAGCACAGCGACATCGCCGAAATCGAAACCGCCTACCGCACCCTCACCCCCCTGCTCGGCGGCGCCGCCTCTTTTGTTTTTATGGCCTCGCTGCTGGCCTCGGGCTTCTCATCCTCGGTCGTCGGCACTATGGCCGGGCAAACCATCATGCAGGATTTCCTGCACCTCCAAACCCCTCTCTGGCTGCGCCGCGCCATCACCATGGCCCCCGCCTTCATCGTCGTCGGGCTCGGGCTCAACGCGACCGACAGCCTGGTGTTCAGTCAGGTGATGCTCAGCCTGGCCCTGCCCATTCCGATGATCGCGCTCCTGATCCTCACCAACGACCCGGCCGTGATGGGCGCTTTCGTCAACACCCGGACGGTCCGCATCACCGCCGCAACAGCCGCAATCCTTGTTCTTGCCCTCAACGTCCTCCTCATCCTCATCACAGCCGGCATCGACATCCCGATGCCGGGGTGATCGCCTCAAATGATGTGCCTCAAATGATGTAATTGAGCGCAAGCCCCGGCACGCCCCCCTCCGCGACCCAATCCACCGCCACGAGCGCCCCCGGCCCCGACAGCGTCACATACGCCGTCCCCTGGTCAGCGCCGCCAAAGCCGATATTCGTCGTCATGGGATCGCCCGTCATATACCGGCGCAGCACCTCGCCGCCCGGCGCTATCACCGTGATCGCCCCCGTCACCAGGGTTGCCACACAGATGTTGCCCGCGGCATCCACCTTCAGACTGTCGAACATCTGATACCCGCCCAGCCCCGCGATAAACCGCCCGCCATGCGCCGCCGGCGCCGCATGCTTGCGCGCCACCCCCGGCGCCTCCAGATCAAACGCCCAAACCCGCGCTGTGCGCGTCTCCGCCACATAAACCGTGGACCCGTCGGGCGACAGACCGATCCCGTTGGGCGTGATCAACGGATACGCCAGCTCGACGATCGAACTGCCATCCGCCTTCGCATAATAAACCCCGCCATGATCCATATCCCGCGCCCGGCTCTTGCCGAGATCGGTGAAATAAAACCCCCCATGCCGATCGAAAACGATGTCATTGGGCCCCCGCAGCCCATGACCGCCGCATGACTCGTAAAGCCGCGTCACCGCCCCCGTTACCGCATCCACCCGCTCGATCCGGCCCGTCTCATACCCTGCCGGCTGCACCCCCGGCCGCAACTGATCCCCCGCCTTGATCCAGGTGAACCCGCCGTTATTACACACATAAAACGCCCCATCCGGCCCCACCGCCAACCCATTCGGCCCCCCACCCAAATCCGCCAGCACCCGAACATCGCCCCCCGGCGAAACCACCGTCAGCGTCCCCCGCTCGATCTCCACCAAAGCGACCGACCCATCCCGCAACCAAACCGGGCCCTCGGGAAACCGCAACCCCGTCGCCATCATGCGCATCGCCATAGGCCAGCCCTCCCGTTCGTGTTTCGGGCAGACTAGCCGATTTCAGACAGAAGCGAAGGCAGGCGCTTCTTTTTTGAAAAAAAGAAGCGCCTGCCTCAAAATCCCGCAGGCTCGGCGCGGAAACCCTCGCCCGGCGCGAGGCGGCGCGCTAAACATGCCGGCAGGGGGGACCCCGAACTGACTTTGACATCCAATCGAGGCCCTGATGCGTCGTCTTTTTCTGCTGCTGTTCTCGCTCGCATTGCCGGCCGCGGCCCATGCCGCCGGTGCCGTTCTGGTGATGAATTCGGGCGAGGCCAGCCTCTCCGTCATCGACATGAGCACGCGCCAGGAGCTGCGCCGCATCCCCGTTCTGCGCGAGCCGCACCACACCATGCTCACGCCGGACCGCAAGGAATTGCTGGTCGGTGACACCGTCGGCAACGAGGTCCTCGTCTTCGACCCCAACAGCTTCGAATTGAAGCGCCGCATCCCCATTGCCGACCCCTATCAGATCGGTTTTTCGCCGGACGCCAAATACTTCGTGGTCAACGCCCTGGCCCGCGCCCAGGTCGATCTGTATGACCCCGTCACCTTCAAGCTGATCAAGCGCTTCCCCCTGAAATCGATGCCGAGCCACATGGCTTTCGCCCCCGATTCCTCGGCTGTTTTCATCACCCTGCAAGGCACCGCGAAACTTGCCGCGATCGACCTGAAGGCTTTGACGGTCCGCTGGATTGCCGACACCGGCCCCGCCCCGGCGGGCGTGCTGTGGAATCGCGGCAAACTGCTGGTGGCCAACATGGGCAGCGACGACGTCTGGGTGCTGGATCCCGCCACCGGGAAAACCGAGCGCAAATTCCGCACCGGCAAGGGCGCCCACCAGCTCTTCCCCTCGCCTGACGGCAAGCTGATCTACGTCAACAACCGCATCGAGAGCACCGCCGTCGTGCTGGATTCCACCACCTTGAACCAGATCCGCAGCTACAAGCTCCCGGGGGGGCCGGATGACATCGAGTTCGCACCCGACGGCAAGGTCTGGTTCACGCTGCGCTTCGTCCATAAAACCGCGGTGCTCGACCCTGCGACCGGCAGCATCGAAACCATCAGCGTCGGCCGCTCGCCGCACGGCATCTTCCTCAACAGCAAGGCCACCCCAAAGTGATTGCCGCGTTCGACCAGGCCGCCGGCTGGCTTCAGGAGGCTCTTCTGCTGCCGATGCTCTTCGGCCTCGGCCTGATGGAGTGGGAGGATGTGTCCTTCGGCTGGGCCCTTTTTGCGGTCTACGGCGCGGCACAGGTGAGTGTCACCTTTGCGATCTGCGTGCCGCTTGAACAGTGGCGCCCCGTCGAGCAGTGGGCGAACGGCAGGGCCGTCCTGGTCGATGTCTTCTACACCCTGATCTCGCGCATCGGCATCCTGCCGCTCGTCACCTTTGTCGCCTTCTACAAGCTGCAAGTGATGCTGAACGGCGCCATTGCCGATCAGGGCTGGGTGCCGCCCACGCTCGAACGCCTGATCCCGGCTTTGCTGGGCCATCAGGTCGTCACCTTCATCCTCTACATCATCATCCTGGATTTCGCGGATTACTGGAAACACCGGCTGAGCCATGTTTTCGACTGGTGGTATGCGCTGCACGCCGTGCATCATGCCCAGCGCCAGATGACGTTCTGGTCCGATGACCGCAACCATTTGCTCGACGACATCATCGGCTTCATCTGGCAAACCGCCATCGCGCTCCTGATCGGCATCCCGCCGATGCAGTTCCCGCTGCTGATTCTCGTGTTGCGCTTCCTTGAAAGCCTGAGCCATGCCAATGCGCGGCTCTCCTTCGGCTGGCTCGGCGAGCGTCTGCTGGTCTCCCCCCGGTTTCACCGCGCCCATCACGGCCTGACCGCGGCGGGGTATGACAGCCTGAATTACGGCGCCATCCTGCCCTGGTGGGACATGCTCTTCCGCACCGCCGACTTCAACCGCAGCTTCGTTGCCACCGGAGACCCCACTGCCGAGGAAGCGCTCGCCACCGGCAGCTATATCGCGCAGCACAGCGCCAGCCTGCGCCGCATGGTTCGTGAATTGACGCGATAGGAGGCAGCAACGACACTGCGGACGGAAACCCACCAAGAGCCCGCCACCATGTCCCTGCTCCCCAAATCCGTCATCATCACCGACGACACCATGCGCGAAGGCCTCCAGATCGAGAGCGCCAGCATCCCGGTCGAGGCCAAGCTCCGCCTGCTCGATGCCCTCGGCGAGACCGGCGCCAGGATCATCTCGATCGGCTCCTTCGCCCATCCGAAATGGACCCCGTCGATGGCCTGTATTGACGAAATCGCGGAACGCTTCGTCCCCAAACCCGGCGTCACCTACACGGCCGCGGTCTTCAACAAGCGCGGCTTCGACCGGGCCGATGCCTATTATCCCAAGATCGACGTACGCAGCCGCGGCAAGCATTTCGGCACCCATGTCGAATTGTGCGACAGCTTCGCCCGGCGCAACTACAACCGCACGCAGGCCCAGCAGATCGCCGCCATGGACGCCACCATCAGGGCTGCCAAGGCAGAAGGTGCCGAGCGGGCCTCGATCGGGATCGGCAATCCGTTCGGCTCCAACTTCGAAGGCCCCTTCACGCACCGGCAGCGCATGGACCTGCTGGCGCTGATGGTCGGCAAATGGGAGGCGGTGGGAATCCCGGTCACGCGCGTGTCGTTCCTGGAGGCGATGGGCTGGAACATGCCGCATCTGGTGCGCGAGACCATGATGGCGATCAAGGACCGCTGGCCCTCGATCACCGACTTCCACATGCACCTGCACAACCAGCGCGGCGCGTCGCTGACCAGCTATTACGAGGCGCTGCACCTCGGCGCCCGCGAATTCGATACCTCGATCGGCGGCATGGGGGGATGCCCCTATTGCGGGAATGGGCGCACGGCGGGGCATGTGCCGACCGAGGATTTTGTCGATCTGTGTCACGAGATGGGGATCGAGACCGGCTACAACCTGGACAAGCTGATCGAAGCGGTGGCCATCGCCGAGGAGGTGGTGGGGCACACGTTATGGGGTCATGTGTCGAAATCCGGCCCGCGCCCGCGCGGCGAGCGGCTCTATCCGATCGACATGCCGTTTGTGGAAACGCTGGAGGAGGCCGCGCATTTCAGGCTTGGTGCCGGGGCCTATGAGGGCCGGATGTCGCCCTGGCGGGACGATGATGCGTTGCTGCGCGGCTAGAGCCTGATGACGTCGGCGGAATCGCCAAAAAGTCTGAATCAGGCGATCGAACCTTTGGAGAGTTGAGATGTCGGGAACCGAGGCGACGCTCTACGAAATCAGCAATGGGGCGGCATGGATCACGCTGAACCGCCCGGCGGCGCGCAATGCGCTGTCGCCCACGCTGGTGGCGGAGATGGATGCGCATCTGCGGGCCGCCAATGCGGACCCGGCGGTGCGCTGCATCGTGATCACCGGGGCCGATCCCGCGTTCTGCGCGGGGGCGGACCTGAAGACGCCGCGCGGGCAGTCGCCGCTCGGGGTGATGAAGGAGGTGACGTTCCCCGATGTGTTGCAGCACATCATGGACAGCGACAAGCCGGTGATCGCCGCGGTGAACGGATCGGCCTATGCGGGGGGGCTCGGCATCATCGGGGCGGCGGATATTGTGATCGCGGCGGAGGATGCGCCGTGTTCGTTCTCCGAGGTCAGGATCGGGGTGATCCCGGCGGTGATCGCGGTGACGTGTTTGCCGAAGCTTGGGTTGCATCAGGGGATGCGGCTGATGCTGACGGGGGAGCGGTTTACCGGGGCGCAGGCGGTGGGGCTCGGGCTCGTGCATCGCGCGGTGCCGAAGGGCGAACTCAGGGCGGCGGTGGAGGCGGAGGTCGCGACGATCTGCCTCGGCGGGCCGCTCGCGGTGGTGGCGGCCAAGAAGATGGTGCGCGCTGTGCCGAAGCTGGCACCGCAGACCGCGTTTGCGGAGATGGCGGCGCTCAGCGGGGGGATGTTCACCGCGCCCGAGGGGCAGGAGGGGATGGCCGCGTTCCGCGAGAAAAGGCCGCCCTCCTGGGTGAAGGGAGAATAGGCGGGATGGGGGCGTTTTGCGCGGAGTTTGCCGCGTGGTTCGCCGAAAACCGACCGCCGGCGCCAGCTTTCCTGGTGCCGGAACCGATCCTGGAGATCGGGACCGGTTCGCAAGGGCATGATTGCGACGACGGCAGTGTTGGAGGCTGAGTGGGACTGGGACTGGGATCTCTCGCATAGCGAGGCACGGGCGGTGCTGAAGGCCGCAATACGGGCTCGACGATTCGGCACATCACCGGCGGCGGCCGGCCGATCTGCTGCTCTGATCTTCGATGGGCGACGAGAAACAGTTGCTCAAAGCAACGGATTTGCATATCTTGCACTTATTCCGATACGTCACACATGCAGTGCGATCCCGCGTTGATGGCCGGATTTGCCTGTTGGCTCGGCACTCTTGCGTTGGGTTTCTGGCCTACACGATTGATCGATCGATAAAAAATTGATGTCCTTGCTTCAAGCCTTGCCGTGGTGATCCATCTCCAACAGCCGGAGTCGACCGTGCCATCCGCCAGCGCCGCGACAGATATGCCGACTGCAACGCCAGAGCCGAGCAACCCGGCGCCCGAGACTGCGCTGGATCCGCCGTCACGCTTCGAACTCGCGGCCGCGCGCGCCCAGGCACTTTACAGCGCCGAGGCATGGGCGCTGCTCGATCCGGGCACGCGCTCGACAGCGATCTACGCCGAATTGCGGCGCATCGACGGCGCATTCAGCCGCTGAACACGGCTCCCTTGCGGCCAAAAGACTGGCGCCGGGGCGCCGCAGCGTTCATCCTAGGGCTATGAACGCGCCGCCTTCCCCCTCTGGCATCCGGACCCGCGAGACCGCCGACGGCACATTGACCTATCTGGTCGCGATGCCGCCCGAGGCGCTGCCCGCGGTGCGGCCGCGCGATATCGAGGCGGCCTGGTGTCGGGCGCGCGGCGCGGCGCTGGGCGAGCAATGGGGCGACCCGCGGATTTTCCACTTCCTGCGCGCCGATGGCAGCCGGATCGACCTGGCGCTGACCGATCCGGACGCGGCCTGCTGGGCGTCGGCGGCGGATCGGGTGGCTGGATTGACGACGGTCTATGGCCTGTCGCTCTGTCTGCGCCTGCTCGCTTTGGTGGCGCTGCTGGCGCGGGCGGCATGGGCGCGGGCCTATTTCAAACTTGATCGCGATGGCGCACGGCTCGATGCGGGGCTGCTCGCCACCGCCGCTGGCGTACCGCTCACCCCCGAGGCCGGTTTCGATCCGGACAGCTTCCACGCCCGGCTCACCTCGGCCTCACGATTTGGCACCAAACTGCTTGGAAACCCGGCATGACCCCCCGCCTCACCCCTACGCTGCTCCTCGCCGGCCTGATCGCCGGGCTCGCCGCCTGCTCCATGCAGCCGCAGGATCGCGGCACCGCGGCGCAGCAGGCGGCGTGCCGACAGCGCGCCGATGAAGTGTTCGCGCGGCGCAACCCGGGCGACAAGTACCGCACCGACCAATACGTCACCAGCCAGCGCGACGCCCCGTTCGGCGGCTCCGTGCAGGCCGATCCGACCGCGGACCTGCAGGCCCGCTACTCCCGCGATCTGATCCTGGGCGATTGTCTCAAGCGCGCCAACGCCAAACCCGCGACCTGATGGACCGGCCGGCCTGACGATGGCCAATCTCGCCGCCATCCGCTCCGTGCTGTCGCAGCGCAACACACGGATCTTCTACGGCTGCAGCGCCTTGTCCTGGACCGGGCTTTGGGTGCAGCAGATCGCGACCGACTGGCTCGCCTGGACGCTGACGCATTCCGCGCTGTGGGTCGGGATTCTGGCGTTCTGCAACCTTGGCCCCTCGGTGATCGTCTCGCCGTTCGCGGGCGCCATCTCGGACCGGGTGGACCGGCTGCGGCTGACCATCGCGACCCAGTTGTTCACTGCCTTCCACGCCGCCGTGCTGGCGATCCTGACGATCACCGAGATGATCCGCATCGAGCATATGGTGATCCTGCAGGTGCTGCTCGGCATATCGCAGTCCTTCGCGCAGCCGGCCCGGCAGAGCCTGGTACCGGGCATGGTGAGCCGGGCGGATTTGCCGGGCGCCGTGGCGCTGAATTCGCTCACCTACAATATCGCCCGCTCGGTCGGGCCGGGGATCGGGGGCATCCTGGTCGCCACTGGCGGCGTGGTGCCGGGCATGATCGTCAACTGCATCGGCTATCTCATCGCCTCGGCCACCATGCCGATGCTCAAACTCTCCGACGACATCCGCCATGGCCACAAGCCGACCGGACGCTCCGTGTTGCGCGAGGCGATCGACGGGATCACCTATGTGGCCGCCCATCCGGGCATGGGGCCGCTGTTCATCTATGCCGCGCTGATCGGGATTTTCGCGCGCAGCGTGCCGGAGATGATGGCGCCCTTCGTCGCCGGGCTGTTCCATCGCGGGCCCGAGGGGCTCGCCACGCTGGCCACCACGATGGGGCTTGCGGCGCTGGCCGGCGGGACATTTATCGCCGCGCGCGGGCGGCTGCGCGGGCTGTCGAAATATGCGATCGGGTCGGGCCTGCTGATGAGCGTCTCGACCGGGCTGTTTGTCGCCACCGGCTCGTTTGCGTTCGCCATCATCTGTGCCGTCGGCATCGGCGCGGCCGGGACGCTGCACGGTATCTCCGCCCAGACCCTGCTGCAAAGCGGAACCCCATCCCATATGCTGGGCCGCGTGCTGAGCCTGTGGGGCATGATCACCCGGGCGGCGCCTGCCATCGGCGCGCTGCTTTACGGCGCCGCGACCGAAATCGGCGGTCTGCAAATCCCCGTCATCCTTGGAACCATCATCGCAGCCGGCGCCTCGGTCTGGGCTGCCCGCCGCCTGCCCCGGATCGTCCGCGCTCTGGAACGGCCCGGCCCGAAAGACTGATCCGGACGAAGGCCCGCCGACCGCCACGCCAGAGCCTGATCATTTTTGGCGATTCGCCCAAAAAGTCTGAACCAGGCTCTGGCGGCCGACGGTCTCGAAGGCACGATCAGTGTCCGTGGCATCCGGTGCAGCGGCGCCGAATGCCACGGACGATCGGATCACGCGCCGGTGGACGTGTCCTCGACGTGGTCGGCGATCATCACCTGGGTGGTGATCAGCAGAGCCCCGACCGATGCAGCGTGTTGGAGTGCGGCGCGCACGACCTTGGTCGGGTCGATGATGCCGGCCTTGACCATGTCCTTGTACTCGCCGGACTGGGCGTCGAAGCCCCAGTTGTAATCGGCATTTTCAAGCACTTTGCCCGAGATCACCGCACCGTCTTCGCCGGCGTTCTCGGCGATCTGGCGCATCGGCATCAGGACCGCCTTGCGCACGATTTCGATGCCGTGCTTCTGGTCCTCGTTGACCGCCTTGAGCTTGGCGAGCACCAGGCTGGCGCGGGCGAGGGCCACGCCGCCGCCGGGGACGATGCCTTCCTGGACCGCGGCCCGTGTGGCGTGCAGGGCGTCATCGACGCGGTCCTTGCGCTCCTTCACCTCGACCTCGGTCGAGCCGCCGACGCGGATGACAGCGATGCCGCCGGCGAGCTTGGCCAGACGTTCCTGCAGCTTCTCGCGATCGTAGTCCGACGTGGTTTCCTCGATCTGGGCGCGGATCTGGGCGACGCGGGCGAGGATGTCGTCCTTTTTGCCGGCGCCTTCGACGATGGTGGTGTTGTCCTTGTCGATCAGCACGCGCTTGGCATTGCCGAGCATATCGAGGGTGACGCTCTCAAGCTTGATGCCGAGATCTTCGCTGATGACCTGGCCGCCGGTGAGGCTGGCGATGTCTTCCAGCATGGCTTTGCGACGGTCGCCGAAGCCGGGAGCCTTGACGGCCGCGACCTTGAGGCCGCCGCGCAGCTTGTTGACCACCAGGGTGGCGAGCGCTTCGCCCTCGACGTCCTCGGCGATGATGAGCAGCGGGCGGCCGGATTGCACGATGCTTTCAAGCAGCGGCAGCATCGGCTGGAGGCCGGACAGCTTTTTCTCGTGGATGAGGATATAGGGCTGCTCGAGCTCGGCGTTCATCTTTTCGGCGTTGGTGACGAAGTAGGGCGACATGTAGCCGCGATCGAACTGCATGCCCTCGACAACGTCGAGTTCGGTCTCCATGCCCTTGGCTTCTTCGACGGTGATGACACCTTCGTTGCCGACCTTCTGCATGGCGGCGGCGATCATCTTGCCGATCTCGCTTTCGCCGTTGGCGGAGATGGTGCCGACCTGGGCGGTTTCGGCCTGGGTGGTGATTTTGCGGCTGCGCTTGGCGAGTTCATCGACCAGGGCGGCGACGGCCTTGTCGACGCCGCGCTTGAGGTCCATGGGGTTCATGCCGGCCGCGACGCCCTTGATGCCTTCGCGAACGATGGCATGGGCGAGGACGATGGCGGTGGTGGTGCCGTCACCGGCGACGTCGTTGGTCTTGGAAGCCACTTCGCGCACCATCTGGGCGCCCATGTTCTCGAACTTGCAGGAGAGTTCGACTTCCTTGGCGACGGTAACACCGTCTTTGGTGATGCGCGGGGCACCGTAGCTCTTGTCGATCACCACATTGCGACCCTTGGGGCCGAGTGTGACCTTTACGGCTTTGGCGAGGGTATCGATGCCGGCGAGCATGCGCTCGCGCGCATCGGTGCCGAAGCGGACGTCTTTGGCGGCCATGTTTTTTTCTTTCTGATCGGTGAGGGGGCGCGGTTAGCTCTTGCGCTTGGCGGAAGAGGCCGGCTTGGCCGGGGCGCTGGGAGCGGTCGGCGCGACGGCAATGACGCCGAGCAGGTCGCTCTCCTTCATGATCACCAGTTCGGCACCGTCGATCTTGACCTCGGTGCCGGACCATTTCGAGAACAGGACACGGTCGCCGACTTGGACGTCGAGGCTCACGACGAGGCCTTGCTCGTTGCGCGCGCCCGGGCCGGCGGCGACGACTTCGCCTTCCATCGGCTTTTCCTGCGCGGTGTCGGGAATGATGATGCCGCCGGCGGTCTTTTCCTCGGCGATGAGCCGGCGGATGACCACGCGGTCGTGCAAGGGGCGGAATTTCATGATGTGCGGGACTTCCTGGTACCGGCCGTGAGGGCCGGTGGGCTTCCCCGGAACCGCCCCTTGCCTCGCGGCACGGGTCGGATTGGCACTCAGGCCACGGGAGTGCTGATTACCTAGGGACTGCGGCGGCCGGTTACAAGCGGATTGTTCCCGCCGCCTGTCATTGTCGCAGCCGGAACCGGCGCAATGCCGCGACGGTGTAAAGTATGCGGCGGTGTCAGCCGATCGGTCCTACAGGATGAACCGGCTCAGATCGCCGCGGTTGGCGAGGGGGGCGACCCGGGTCTGGACGTAGGCTGCGTCGATGGCGATCGATTGGCCGTTGCGATCGGGGGCGGTGAAGCTGATCTCTTCGAGCAGTTTCTCCATCACGGTATGAAGCCGCCGGGCGCCGATGTTTTCGATGCGCTCGTTGATATCGGAGGCGAGTTGGGCCAGCGCGTCGATCGCGTCATCGGCGAAGTCGAGGCTGACGCCTTCGGTGCCGAGGAGCGCCTGGTATTGCTTGAGGAGGCTCGCTTCGGGTTCGACGAGGATGCGCCGGAGATCATCGCGCGAGAGGGGGGCGAGTTCGACGCGGATGGGCAGGCGGCCCTGCAGCTCGGGCAGCAGGTCGGAGGGCTTGGCCAAATGGAAGGCGCCGGAGGCGATGAACAGGATGTGATCGGTTTTGACCGGTCCGTGCTTGGTGCTGACGGTGGTGCCTTCGATGATGGGCAGCAGGTCCCGCTGCACGCCCTCCCGCGAGACATCACCGCCGCGGACGCCGCCGTCGGCGGTGCGCGCGCAGACCTTGTCGATTTCATCGAGGAAGACGATGCCGTTGTTTTCGGCATGGGCAACGGCGTCGCTGGTCAGACGCTCGGTGTCGAGGAGTTTGTCGGCTTCCTCGCGTTCGAGGGCGATGCGGGCGGCGGCGACATTCATTTTGCGGGTGGAGGTCGGGCGCGGGCCGAACATGCCCTTCATCATGTCGCCGAGGTTGATCATCTGGCCCGGCGGCATGCCCGGAAGGTCCATCTGCCCGATCGGGCTTGAGGGTGTATCGAGGAGGCTGACTTCGATTTCCTTGTCCTCGAAAGCGCCGTCGCGGAGCATTTTCCGGAATTTGGAGCGGGTGTCGGCGGCGGCCTGTTCGCCGCACATGGCGGTGATGAGGCGTTCCTCGGCGGCAAGCTCGGCCTTGGCCTGGACCGCCTTGCGCTCGGCGTCGCGCAGCATGGTGATGGAGATTTCGACGAGGTCGCGGATGATCGATTCGACGTCGCGCCCGACATAGCCCACTTCGGTGAATTTGGTGGCTTCGACCTTGAGGAACGGCGCCTGGGCGAGTTTGGCGAGGCGGCGGGCGATTTCGGTTTTGCCGCAGCCGGTCGGCCCGATCATCAGGATGTTTTTTGGGACCACTTCCTCGCGCATGGCTGCGGGCAATTGCTGGCGGCGCCAGCGGTTGCGCATTGCGATGGCAACAGCCCGCTTGGCGTCGTTCTGGCCGACGATGAAGCGGTCGAGCTCGCTGACGATTTCGCGGGGCGAGTAGGTCGGAAAATCCATGCTCAGGCCCCGATTGTTTCGATAATGACGTTGTGGTTGGTGTAGACGCAGATGTCGCCCGCGATTTTCATGGCGCGGCGGGCGATTTCCTCGGCGGCCAGGCCATCGACAGTCATCAACGCGCGGGCGGCGGAGAGCGCGAAATTGCCGCCGGAGCCGATGGCGATCACGCCGTCATCGGGTTCGAGGACGTCTCCGTTGCCGGTCAGGGTGAAGGAGCGGTCCTGGTCGGCGACGGTCATCATGGCTTCGAGGCGGCGGAGATAGCGGTCGGTGCGCCAATCCTTGGCGAGTTCGACGCAGGCGCGTTCGAGTTGGTTGGGGAAGCGTTCGAGCTTGGCTTCGAGCCGTTCGAGCAGGGTGAAGGCATCGGCGGTGGCGCCGGCGAACCCGGCAAGCACGGCGCCGCCGGCGCCGATGCGGCGGACCTTGCGGGCATTGCCTTTGATGACGGTGTTGCCGAGGGAGACCTGGCCGTCACCGGCCATGGCGACGACGCCTTCGCGCCGGACGCAGAGGATGGTGGTGCCGTGCCAGCCGACCGGATCATGCGGAGTGTTCGTGTTCATCGCTGCTAGATGGTGCAACCCGCCGGCCGGGGCAAGCGCCCGGGCCCGCGGGATGGGGCGGGTTTGCGCGAAGGTTGGCGATAAAGGAGACAGGTTCGATTGCGGGCGGGCGGGCAAATCGGGTAGTGCTGCGCCCATCATGACCCGCACAGCCAGCATCACCCGTACGACCTCCGAAACCGACATCAGCCTGACGCTCGACCTCGACGGCACCGGGCGGGCGGATATCGAGACCGGGATCGGCTTTCTCGATCATATGTTGACCGCGCTCGCGCGCCACGCGCTGTTCGATCTGACACTGCGGGCCAAGGGGGATCTGCATATCGATTTCCATCACACGACCGAGGATATCGGGATCGTGCTGGGCCGGGCTTTGACGCAGGCGCTGGGCGACAAGCGGGGGATCGCGCGGTTCGGGCATGCGATGGTGCCGATGGACGAGGCATTGGCCGAAGCGGCGATCGATATATCGGGGCGTCCGTTCCTGGCCTGGTCGGTGGCGTTCGCACAGCCCAAAGTGGGCGCGATGGACACCGAGTTGTTCGAGGAGTTTTTCCGTGCATTCGCCAGCAATGCCCTGATAACACTGCATGTGACGCAAAAATCCGGAACCAATACGCATCACGTGGCGGAGGCGTGTTTCAAGGCGCTGGCGCGCGCGCTGCGCATGGCGGTGGCGCTGGATGCCCGGGTGGGCACGGCGATTCCTTCGACCAAGGGCGCCCTGTGAAGATCTATTCCGCGCATATCGCGGAACGGGCGGCGCCGCAGCTGGTGCGCGAGGGGTTTGCCTGGGGGGCCGCGGTGCTGGGTCCGTTTTGGCTGCTGGCACATCGCGCCTGGGTGCCGGCGGCGGTTTCGGCGCTGCTGACAGCGGCGGTGACGCTGGTGCCGGGGCCGGCGCAGGCGGTGGCGGGCGTTGCTGCGGCCTGGGCGCATGGGATGTTCGGCCATGACCTGGTGCGCTGGTCATTGGAGCGGCGCGGGTTTCGCGAGGAGCATGTGGTGGCGGCGGATGACGCGGAGACGGCGTTTGCGCGGCTGATGTCAGCCCGGCCCGACCTCGTTGAAGGACCGACCGCATGAGGGTCGCCGTGATCGATTATGGCAGCGGCAACCTGGCTTCGGCGGCGCGGGCCCTGACGCTGGCGGCCGAGCGCGAGGGTGTGGCGGCCGAGGTGGTGATCACGTCCGATCCGGAATGGGTGTCGCGGGCGGATCGGGTGGTGTTGCCGGGCCAGGGGGCCTTCGCGGAGTGTGCGCAGGGGCTGGCGGCGATCGAGGGCTTGCGCGAGGCGGTGATGGCACGGGCGGAGGCGGGGCATCCGTTTCTGGGGATTTGCGTCGGCATGCAGTTGATGGCGGAGCGCGGGCTTGAACATGCGGTGACGCCGGGCTTCGGCTGGATCGCGGGCGACATCGCCGAGATGCACCCGCCAGCCGCGTTGCGCCTGCCGCAGATGGGATGGAACGAGTTGGTGTTCACACCCGGAGCGCACCCGCTGCTGGCGGGGCTGACGCCGGGGGATCATGCGTATTTCGTGCACTCCTTTGCCCTGACCGGCGGGCGGCCCGGCGAGACCATCGCGACAACGGACTACGGCGGCGAGGTCGTCGCCATGGTTGCTGCCGGGAATCGCGCCGGCACCCAGTTCCACGTCGAGAAAAGCCAGGATGTCGGCTTGCGGATTCTCGCCAATTTCCTGCGCTGGACCCCCTGATGAACACGACCACGCCGCCGACCCAATCCGTGGAGCGCGTGAGCAGTTTCACGGAGGACGAACTGGCCGATCTGTGCGAGGCGACGGATGCCGCGATTATCGGCGGCGGCGGATTCGGCTGGGTCAGCCCGCCCGGGCGGCAGGCGCTGGAGCGGTATTTCCGCGGGGTGTTGCTGGTGCCGGAGCGCGAGTTGTTCGTGGTCCGGCTCGATGGGCGGATCGTGGGTTCCGGCCAATTGGTGCGTCCGCCGCGCAACAACGAGGCGCAGGCGTTTGCCGCCCAGCTGATGCATGCCTTCATCGCGCCCTACGCGCGGGGCCATGGGCTGGCGCAGTTGTTGACGCAGCGGATCGAGGACGGGGCGCGGGCGTTCGGCTACCATGTGCTCAACCTCGATGTGCGCGAGACGCAGACCGCGGCGATCCGGCTTTACGAGCGGATGGGCTATATCCGCATGGCGGTGCATCCGCATTACGCCCGCGTCGGCGGCAAGACGGTGCGCGGGATTTTCTATTACAAGCTGCTGCAGCCCGGCGGACGTGTGACCTCATGAGCCTCACTCTTTATCCCGCGATCGATCTCAAGGATGGCGCCTGCGTGCGCCTCAGGCGCGGCGAGATGGACGATGCGACGGTGTATTCGGACGATCCCGGGGCGCAGGCGCAAGCGTGGCAGGCGGCCGGATTCGCCTGGCTGCATGTGGTGGACCTCAATGGCGCGTTTGCCGGGCGCAGCGTCAATGGCGCGGCGGTGGCGGCGATCCGGGCGGCGAGCACAGTGCCGATCCAGTTGGGCGGCGGAATTCGTGACCGCGCGGGGATCGAGCGGTGGCTGGAGGCGGGGATTACGCGGGTGATCCTGGGCTCGATCGCAGCGCGCGATCCGGAGCTGGTGCGCGCGGCCTGCCGGGCGCATCCGGGCCGGATCGCGGTCGGAATCGATGCGCGGGACGGGCGGGTGGCGGTCGAGGGCTGGGCACAGACGTCGGACCTGCTGGCGCGCGATCTCGCGGCCCGGTTCGAGGATGCCGGGGCGGCCGCGATCATCTACACCGACATCGCGCGGGACGGGATGCTGGGCGGGCTCAATCTCGATGCGACGCTCGATCTGGCGGCTCGGTTGACGACGCCGGTGATTGCCTCGGGCGGTGTGGGCGCGCTGTCGGACCTCGCCGCACTCAAGGACCGGGCGGCGGGGGCGAAGGGCAGCATCGACGGGGTGATCGTGGGGCGCGCGCTGTATGACGGGCGGGTTCAGCCGGCGGAGGCGCTGGCGCTGCTGGCGGGATGACTGAGCGGATGAATGCATGATTCATCCGCCTGGAGTGTTGCGTTTGCGGCATATCCGCATATCTGTGCTTGCGCGAAGCCGGGATCAGGCCGCATGAACCGAGGTTCAACTCGCCGGGTGGATCAGCGTGCTCAAGCTTCGCGTCATTCCGTGTCTCGACGTCAAGGACGGCCGTGTCGTCAAGGGCGTCAACTTCGTGTCGCTGCGCGACGCCGGGGATCCGGTGGAGCAGGCCGTGGTGTACGACGCCGCGGGCGCGGATGAACTGACATTCCTCGATATCACCGCGAGCCATGAAAATCGCGATACGATCCTGGATGTGGTCTCACGCACGGCCTCCAAGGTGTTTCTGCCGCTGACGGTGGGCGGCGGGATCCGGGCGACGGAGGATATGCGCCGCTTGCTGCTGGCCGGCGCCGACAAGTGTTCGATCAACTCGGCCGCCGTGGCGCGGCCCGAACTGGTGCGCGAGGCGGCGTTGAAATTCGGCAGCCAATGCGTCGTCGTGGCCGTCGATGCCAAGCAGACCGGGCCTGATCAATGGCATGTGTTCACCCATGGCGGGCGGCGCGATACCGGGATCGATGCGATTCAATGGTGCCGGCAGGTGACAGCGCTGGGGGCGGGGGAGATCCTGCTGACCAGCATGGACCGCGACGGCACCGGCAAGGGGTTCGACCTTGCGCTGCTCGGGCGGGTTTGTGCTGCGGTGCGGGTGCCGGTGATCGCCTCGGGCGGAGTCGGGACGCTTGACCATTTCGTCGAGGGGGCAAAGGCTGGCGCGACCGGATTGCTGGCCGCCAGCGTGTTCCATTTCGGCACCTTTACGATCGACCAAGTGAAGCAGACCATGCTGGACGCGGGGCTGCCGGTGCGTCTGCCGCGCACCATGCCGCGCGCTGCCTGAGGGGAACCACGAATGGCCAAAGCACTCAAGAAAGCCGCGCCCACCGGCGAGGTGACCAAGAAGGCCGAGATTAAAAAAACGGCGGACAACAAGGCCGCAACCAAAAAGGCCCTGACGAAAAATCCATCCACCAAGAAGGATGGAGGCAAAAAATCTGCCCGCAAGAAGGCCACGCCCAAAAAGCTGAAGGCGCCGTCGGCCATCATACCGCAGATCTCGGTCGCGCCGCCGCCGCCGCGCGCCATTGGCGCCTCCGCTGCGGTGCTGGACCGGCTCTGGAATGTCATCGAGAGCCGCAAGGGCGCAGATCCGGAGGTGAGCCATTCCGCCCGGCTGCTGTCGCGCGGGACGCCGAAGGTGGCGCAGAAATTCGGCGAGGAAGCCGTGGAATGCGTCATCGAGGCGACGCGCGGCAACCCGGAGGGGGTGGTCGCGGAATCCGCCGATGTGCTCTATCACCTGCTCGTGATGTGGGTCGATGCGGGAATCCAGCCCGGCGATGTATGGGCCGAGTTGCAGCGCCGCGAGGGTGTGTCCGGCATCGCCGAGAAGGCCTCGCGCGCCCGATCGCTGCCACAGGAACTCAATCTCGGCACCAGCAAGATCCCCTGATCAACCCTCCGGAGCATCCGCCATGCCGGTCCAAGGCCTCGGCCCCTACGACGACACCAACATTTTCGCCCGCATCCTGCGCGGTGAAATCCCATGCCGCAAAGTGTTCGAAAACGACCATGCCCTGGCGTTCCATGACATCAACCCGCAGGCCCCCACGCATGTTCTGGTGATCCCCAAGGGGCGCTATGTCTCAGCCGCCGATTTTGCGGCACTGGCCTCGGACGCCGAGATCGCCGGGCTCATGCGGGCGGCCGGCCATGTCGCGCGGATGCTGGGGCTCGATGCGCCGGGCTGGCGGATGCTGACCAACATGGGCGAGCACGCCGGTCAGGAGGTGCCGCATTTTCACCTCCATGTGTTCGCCGGCGCACCGCTTGGGCCGATGCTCGCGCGGGGGTAATGTGGGCCTTTGCCGCGGGCAGGGCCTGCGGTATGAGGGCGCTTCGAGAGGGAGTTTGGTGTTGAATACCTTTGGTGCGAACAGTTTGCGGTCCGGCCCTGACGCGCGGGGCCGGTTTGGTGAGTTTGGCGGGCGTTTCGTGGCCGAGACCCTGATGCCCCTGATCCTCGAAGTCGAGGCGGCGTACAACGCGGCCAAGGCCGATCCGAGTTTCCAGCGCGAACTCGATGCCTACCTGAAGGACTACGTGGGCCGGCCGAGCCCGCTGTGGTTCGCTCAACGCCTGACCAAGGCACTCGGCGGCGCGAAAGTCTATTTCAAGCGCGACGAGCTGAACCACACCGGCGCGCACAAAATCAATTCCTGCATGGGCCAGATCATCCTGGCCAAGCGCATGGGCAAGACCCGCATCATCGCCGAAACCGGCGCCGGCCAGCACGGCGTGGCGACGGCAACGGTCGCCGCCCTCTTCGGCCTGCCCTGCACCGTCTACATGGGTGCTACCGATGTGGCCCGTCAGGCGCCGAACGTGTTCCGCATGAAGCTGCTGGGCGCCGAGGTCAAGCCGGTGACCTCGGGTGCCAGCACCTTGAAGGATGCGATGAACGAGGCGCTGCGCGACTGGGTCTCGAATGTGCGCGACACATTCTACATCATCGGCACCGTCGCCGGGCCGCACCCCTATCCGCAGATGGTGCGCGACTTCCAATCCGTGATCGGCGAGGAGGCCAAGGCGCAGATGCACGCGGTCGAAGGGCGGCTGCCCGACATGTGCGTGGCCGCGATCGGCGGCGGCTCCAATGCGATGGGCCTGTTCCACCCGTTCCTCGACGATGCATCGGTTCGCCTCGTGGGTGTCGAAGCGGCAGGCCACGGGCTTGATACGCTGCAGCATGCCGCGTCGCTGTCGCGCGGGCGGCCTGGCGTGTTGCATGGCAACCGGACATTCCTGCTGCAGGACGAGGACGGCCAGATCCAGGAGGCCCATTCCATTTCCGCCGGGCTCGACTATCCCGGCATCGGGCCCGAGCATTCCTGGCTGCATGACATCGGCCGCGTCGAATACGTCTCGGCGACCGATACCGAGGCGCTCGATGCGTTCCAGCTCTGCACCCGCACCGAAGGCATCATCCCCGCGCTGGAGCCGGCCCATGCGCTGGCCCATGTCGCCAAGATCGCGCCCGCGATGAGCCCCGAGCAGATCATCATCATGAATTTGTGCGGCCGCGGCGACAAGGACATCTTCACCGTCGCCGAAGCCCTGGGAGTCACCCTGTGAGCCGCATCGCCGCCCGCTTCGCAACATTGAAGGCCGAGGGCCGCGGCGCCCTCATCCCTTTCCTCGAGGCGTGGGACCCCGATCCCGCAACATCGATGGAGATCCTGCGCGGCATGCCGGCCGCCGGCGCCGATCTGATCGAAATCGGCTGCCCCTTCACCGACCCGATGGCCGATGGCCCGACGGTCCAGCTGGCCGGGCGGCGGGCGCTCAACGTGGGCGCCACGATGGTCCACACGCTGGCGATGGTGCGCGAATTCCGCACCGAAAACAACGAGATCCCGATCGTCCTGATGGGCTATCTCAACCCCATCCTGTCCTACGGCACGGCGCGCTTCTGCACCGATGCGGCAGCCTCGGGCGTCGATGGGCTGATCATCGTCGACCTGCCGTCCGAGGAGGCCGACCTGATGGCGGCCGATGCGGCAAAAAACGGGCTCGATATCATTCGCCTCGTGGCGCCCACCACCGACGAAGCGCGCCTGCCGCTGGTGCTCGCGGGGTCCTCGGGGTTCGTCTACTACGTCTCGATCACCGGCGTCACCGGCACGCGGACGGCTTCGGGCGCGGAACTGGCCGATGCGATCCCGCGCATCCGCAAATTCACCGACCTGCCGATCGCAGTCGGCTTCGGCGTGCGCTCGCCAGCCCAGGCCGCGGCAGCGGTGGCGGCGGCGGATGGGGCGGTGGTCGCTTCGGCCCTGATCGACAACATGGTCTCGAGCCTGACGCCGGAGGGCAAGGCCGGACCGGATAGCGTGCGGATCGTGCTGGATCAGGTGCGGGAATTGGCCGAAGCGGTTCGCGCCGTCAGGAAGTAGGGAAGGGCTTCTTTTTTGAAAAAAAGAAGCAAAAAACTTTCCCCCGATGATACCGTGACCCAGGCCCTTGGTGCGCCCCCGGCCACCAACGGCCAACGTTTTTTTGCTTCTTTTTTTCCAAAAAAAGAAGCGCTTGCTTCCTTCCTCATGAGGCGCCCCCAATGAGCTGGCTGACCGAATTCGTCCGCCCGAAAATCCGCAGCATTCTCGGCCGCAACACGGTGCCGGAAAATTTGTGGGTGCAGTGCCCGGCCTGCCAGCAGATGATGTTTCACGCCGAGCTCGAGAAATCGCGCAAAATCTGCTCGCATTGCGGCCATCACATGCGCGCCAATGTGCCGGAGCGCCTGAAATGGACGTTCGATGAAGCCGCATTCACCCGCATCGAACTGCCCAAAGTGCCGGCGGATCCGCTCAAGTTCCGTGACACCAAACGCTACACCGACCGGCTGAAGGAACACCGCGAAAAATCCCACCTCGATGACGCCATCGCGGTCGCCCATGGCATGATCGGCGGCCACAAAGCGGTGGTCGCGGTGATGGCGTTCGAATTCATCGGCGGCTCGATGGGCGCCGCGGTGGGCGAGGGCCTGGTGGCGGCGGCGAAGCTGGCGGCGTTGCAGGACGCACCGCTCATCGTGTTCACCGCATCGGGCGGCGCGCGGATGCAGGAGGGCGCGATCAGCCTGATGCAGATGCCGCGCACCGTGATCGCCACCCGGCTGGTCAAGGAAAAGGGCCTGCCCTTCATCGTCGTGCTGACCGACCCGACCACCGGCGGCGTCACGGCGAGTTTCACCATGCTGGGCGACATCCAGATCGCCGAACCCGGCGCGGAGATCGGCTTCGCGGGGGCTCGGGTGATCGAGCAGACCGTGCGCGAGAAGCTGCCGGAGGGGTTCCAGCGGTCGGAATATCTGCTCGCGCATGGCATCCTCGATATGGTGGTCAAGCGCGACGACCTGCCCGCCACGCTGGCGCGGCTCATCAGCCTGTTGCGGGTAAAGCTGAAAGAGGCGGCCTGAGCAGCGGGGCATGACCACACAACCCGGCCGGGCCGAAGCGATCATCGAGCGGCTGCATGGTCTGTATCCGAAGCTGATCGATCTCAGCCTCGATCGGCTGGAGCGCCTGCTGGCCACGCTGGGCCATCCGGAGCGGCGCCTGCCGCCGGTGATCCATGTGGCAGGAACCAATGGCAAGGGCAGCACCTGCGCGGTCCTGCGCGCGATCGGCGAGGCCGCCGGTTTGCGGGTGCATGTCTACACCTCGCCGCACCTGGTGCGCTTCAACGAGCGGATCCGGCTGGCAGGCGTGCTGGTCAGCGACGCGGCGTTGGCCGCGGTCCTGGCGGAGGTCGAGCAGATCAATGACGGGCTGCCGATCACGGTGTTCGAGGTGCTGATGGCAGCCGCTTTCGTGCTGTTCGCGCGGGTTCCGGCGGATTTATGCGTGCTGGAGGTCGGGCTCGGTGGGCGGGCGGATGCCACCAACGTGATCGCAGCGCCGGCAGCATGCGCGATCACCTCGATTTCGATGGATCACATGGAGATGCTGGGCGACACCCTGGCCAAGATCGCCCGCGAAAAGGCCGGCATCATGAAGCCGGGCCGCCCGGTGGTGAGCGGGATACAGACGCAAGAGGTGATGCAGGTCTTTCGGGACCATGCGCACCAGGTGGGCGCTGCGCTGCTGGACTGGCGCATCACCGAGGGGCCGGAGGGGCTGGTCTATGAGGATCGGGCGGGCCGGGTGGCGCTGCCCCGCCCTGCCCTGCCCGGCCCGCATCAGATCGACAATGCCGGGATCGCGGTCGCAGCGATCCGGGCATCGGGATTGCCGATCCCCGATGCGGCGCTGGCCCAGGGGGTGGCGCGCGCGACATGGCCGGCGCGGTTGCAGCATCTGAGCGGAAAACTGGCGCAGACACTGCCCGCA
>CANFKS010000006.1 GCA_947447625.1 Rhodospirillales bacterium
GGGGCGTTTTGTTCACCGGCCTCGCCAGCGCCGAGGGCCATCGGGATCATGCCGAGGACCATGGCCAGCGCCGTCATCATGATGGGGCGCAGGCGGGTGCGGCCTGCGGCGACGACGGCTTCGAAGGGGGTCACGCCATGTCGGGAGCGGACATCATTGGCGAAGCTGACGACGAGGATGGAGTTCGAGACCGAGATGCCGACCGTCATGATGGTGCCCATCAGCGATTCGACATTGATGGTGGTGCCAGTCAGCACCAGCATCCAGATGATGCCGATGAGGGCGCCGGGGACGGCCATCATGATGATGAAGGGGTCGACCCAGGACTGGAACAGCACGACAAGCAGGGCATAGACCAGGATAATGGCGATCAGGAGGCCCTGGGCGAGGTTGCGGAACGAGGTGTCCATCACTTCGGGCTGACCGCGCAGGTCAATCCGCGTGGTAATCGGGAGATCCTTGGAGATTTCAGCGATGACTTTGCGGATATCGGCCGAGACGGAGCCGAGATCGCGACCATCAACATTGGCGGCAACATCGACGACGCGCTGGACTGAGCTGTGGTTGATGGTGGCAAACGAGGTGCGCGGGCGGAGCGAGGCGACGTCGGACATGCGGGTGACGGGCGCGTTGGGCATGGCCGCGTATTGCATGGTGGAGAACAGGTTCGACACCGTGGTGGGCACCGGGGCGAGCGGCTGGCTGATCGGGAGGTCCATCAGGTCATCGACGCTGGTGATCGCTTCCATCGGCTGACGGACGGCGACGAAGTAGTTCACGTTGTTGACCGGGTTCAGGAAGTAGGACGGCGCGACCAGCGAGGACGATGAGAGCGAAACCAGAAGGTTGTTGGAGATGTCACGCTGGGTGATGCCGAGGCCGGCGGCGCGCAGGCGGTCGACCTCGATTTGCAGGGTCGGATAGTCCAGCACCTGGGTGATGTGAGCGTCGGCCACGCCGGGGATTTTCTGGATGGCGACGAGCAGGCGCTGCGCGATGGCGAAGGAGCGGGTGAAGTTGGGGTCAGTGATCTGGATGTCGATGGGAGCAGAGAGGCCGAAATTCAGCACCTGGGAGACGATGTCGGCGGTCTGGAAGTAGAAGATGCCGCCGGGGAAGGCCTCCGGGAGCTGGGCGCGCAGGGCGCGGACGTGATCGATGCTGGGCTTATGGCCCTTTTTGAGCTGGATGAGGATTTCGGCGTCGGCGCTGGTCACGTTGTCCGACGGCAACATGGCGAGGTTGGAGGAGAACGGAACGCCGACGACGTCATTGATGGTGAGGATTTCGTCCTTGCCGATGACCTGGCGGATTTTGTCTTCGATCGCGAGGACGTTGGTCTCGGTCACTTCCAGCCGGGTGCCGGAGGCACCGCGGTAGTGGAGCTTGATGATGCCGACGTCGGCAGTGGGGAAGAAGTCCTGCCCGGCGACGGTGGCGACGGCGAGGCTGGCGCCGAGCAGGCCGGCGAAGCAGAACAGGACGAAGCCGCGGTTGCGCAGGCAGGCGCCGAGCATACTGGCATAGGCGTCACTCAGGCGGTTGAAGCCGCGTTCGAAGGCCGCGGCGAAGCCGGTGGGGGCGTGGGCGTGTTCGCTCAGCAACATGCGCGCCATGGTGGGCACGACAGTGAAGGTAAGGACGAAGGAGGCCAGCATCGCCAGCACCACCGTGATGCCGAGCGGGATGAAAAGGAAGCGGGCCGGGCCGGTGAGGAGGAAGACCGGAAAGAACACGATGCAGATCGCCAGCGTGGCGACAGTGAGCGGTGTGACGACCTCGCCGCAGCCGTCGAGAATGGCGACAGTGAGGGATTTGCCGAGGGACTGGTTGCGATGGATGTTTTCGATGGCCACCGTGGCGTTGTCGACGAGAAGACCGATGGCCAGCGCGAGGCCGCCCAGGGTCATCAGGTTGATCGACTGGCCCGTTGCGAACAGGCCGGCGAGGGCGGCGAAAATCGAGAGCGGGATGGAGGCGGAGACGATGACCATGTTGCGCCACGAACCCAGGAATACCAGGATCATCAGCGACACGAGGACCGACGAGATCAGCGCCTCTTCGAGCACGTTGTGGATGGCCGAGGAGACGAAGACGGACTGGTCGAAATCGAGGCTCATGTCGAGCCCGTCGGGGGCGGCGGCCTTGATTTCGGGGAGGATGGCTTTGGCGGCTTCGACGACGGCGAGGGTGGAGGCGTCAGCATGGCGCAGGATGGTGACGTAGGTGGCGCGTTCGCCGTTGACGTGAACGATGTTGGTCTGATTGGCGAAGCTGTCGCCGACCTTGGCGACATCGCCCAACGTCACGGTGATGCCGTTGCGGACGACGAGGGGAAGGTTGGCGAACTGGTCGACCGCGGCGGGGCTTGAATTCATCGCCACCGAGTATTCGCGCTCGCCCATGCGCGCGACGCCGGCGGGGACGATGACGTTGGAGGCTTGCAGGGCGACGACGACGTCATTGGGCGAGACACCCTTGGCGGCCATGCGAGCGGGGTCGAGGTCGACAACGATCTGACGGCTCTTGCCGCCGTAGGGCGCAGAGAGGGCAATGCCGGGGATGGTGTAGAGTTTGAGGCGAATGAAGTTGAACGTGTAGTCAACGATATTTTGCTCAGACATCGTTTTCGACGACGTCGTCATCTGCATGACGCCGACCGAGGAGGCGTTGAACGGCAGGAGGGCGGGTGGGGTCATGCCCGGGGGCATGACGCGCAGCGCCTGGTTGTTGACGGCGTTGATCTGCGCCATCGCGCCACCGATCGAGGCGCCGGGCGCGAAGTAGATCTTGATGATGCCGGTGCCGGCGATCGACTGGCTTTCGATGCGGTCGATGCCATCGACGTTCTGGGTGTAGGAGCGTTCGGCAACGAGGACGACGCGGCGTTCCATTTCCTCAGCGGGCAGGCCGCCATAGTTCCAGGCGACAAGCACGACCGGAATGTCGATGATCGGAAAAATGTCCACGATCATGCGCGTGAGGGACATCGCCCCCCCCAGCATGATGACGAACGCGACGATTGCCGAAGTATAGGGGCGCCGCAAAGCCTGGCGCACCAGCCCCATCATGGATTTTGATCCCCTCTGCCGCCTGGGGCCCGACCGGATGGTGCGGGCTCCGCTTTAACACACCTTATCGTGAACGGATTGCTGACGGATCGCAAGACGGGATCGTTCCCCACCAGCGTCGTGCTGTTATCACCGCTGCTCATTCGCCCTTGAGCCAGCGTTGGCGGCCGAGGCGGGACTGGACGTAGACCGACGAGCTTTCGGTGCCGGCCGCGTAGTCACCCTTGCCGAGGCCGACGTTGCGCTGGCTCGGGTAGCGGGCGATTTCGGATTCGACGATATCGACGCCGAGGCCCGGGGCAGTGGGGACAGCAATGTGCCCGTCGATGGTGACGGGCGCAGGGGTGATGACGGTGGGGCGCGCCGCCCAGTCGATTTCGACCCTTTCGAGCATCAGCGCATTGGGCACGGCGGCGAGGACATGCAGTGCGGCGTATTCGGCAATGGGGCCGAGTGAGCCGGAATGCGGGGCGAGCATGATGCCGTGGGCCTCGGCCATGGCAGCGATTTTCTTCAGAACCGTGATGCCGCCGGAGCGGCCGGTATCGGGTTGCACGACGTCAACCAGGTCGCGCTCGATGAGGGGGCGCAGGCCCCAGATCGTGGCGAGGCGTTCGCCGGCGGCGAGCGGGATGGCGACCGCGTCGCGGATGCGCTGGTAGGCGTCGGTTTGTTCTGGGGCGACGGGGTCTTCCATGAAGAGCAGGCCCAAGGGTTCAAGGCGGCGGCCAAGGGCGATGGCGTCGGCAGTGGTGAGCCAGGGCGGACCGTGCAGGTCGACCATCAGGTCCATCTCGTCGCCGATGGCCTCACGCAGGCCTTCGAGCATGCGGACGGGTTGCTTCAGGCCGCCGGCCTTGATGGCGGTGACGCCCTGGGCTTTGAGTTGCAAGGCGACTTCGGGAGTGGAGGCGTGGGCGTAGATGCGGATACGGTCGCGCATCTTGCCGCCGAGGAGGTTCCACACCGGGGTGTTCAGCGCCTTGCCCTTGATGTCCCACAGCGCCATGTCGATTCCGCTCATGGCGCCGGCGCCGACGACGCCGGTGATGCCATGCCCCATGATGGCGACCTGCATTTTCTGCCACAGGCGCTCGATGTTCTGCGGGTCTTCGCCGATGAGGATGGAGCGGAGGTCCTGCACGGCGGTTTCGATGACGCGGGGCCAGCCGCTGCATTCGCCGACGCCGGTGATGCCTTCGTCGGTGTATATTTTCACGAAGAGCCAATTGCGCCAGCCGGTGGAGATGGTATCGAAATTTGCGGCCCAGGCGCCGGAATTGGGCGGCGAGCCAGCCTGCATCAGGAATGTCTTGATATCGGTGATCTTCATGCCGCCGTCTCCTCTGTAACACCGAGTATCGGGGCGGATGGCGCCGGCGTCCAGCGGGTGGATGTCATGGGAACGTCATGCCAGGCAGGGGCGGGGCGGATTGCCGGGCGCGGGGGCGGACAATATTATGCGCCATAACAAATGAAAGTTGGATGAAATGAACATCAGCGATCCGCGCCTCGACGAACTTGCCGCGATCATCGATGGCAAGGGGCATGGGCAGTACGGGTTGAGCGCGATCAACCAGCGGCAGCACGCGTTGCAAGCGGCGCTGCTGGCGGAAGCGCAGGGGGAAAGCGCGGCATTGATTACCGCAGCGCTGCTGCATGATATCGGGCACATGGTGCATGACCTCGGCGACAATCCGGCCGAAGCGGGGATCGACGATCACCATGAGGACCTCGGGCATGCGTGGCTCCTTGCCTGGTTCGGGCCGGAGGTGACGGAGCCGGTGCGGCTTCATGTCGCGGCCAAGCGATATCTGTGCGGCACGGACCCAAGCTATTTCGGCAAGTTGTCGAAGGATTCGGTGCTGAGCCTGTCGTTGCAGGGCGGCCCGATGTCGGCGGCGGAGATCGCGGCGTTCGAGGAATTGCCGGGCTACGCCGAGGCGGTGCGGCTGCGGCGGTGGGACGAGGGGGCGAAGGTGAAGGATTTGGCCACGCCTGGGTTTGCGCACTTCGCGCGGTATGTGGCGGCGTGTCTCAAGCCGATGGGGGTGTAGGGCGTCCCGTTCAGGTCCCGCGATCGGCGAGGAGGCCGGCGGCGGCAAGCGCGGTTTCGATTTCCAGCGCCTGGATGGGGCGATCGTCAGGCATGGATGATCTGGGCAATCGCCTCGACATCGCGGGCGGCGGCAGCGGCGGGATGGCGGCGCAGCAGGGGGGTTTGGCGGCGGATGGCGTCACGCACACGATCGTCGCGGCGGACGATGCCGAGGAGATCCGGCGTGGTGGCGAGGTAGCGCCGGCACGCCTGGGCGAGGGTGGCGAAGACCCGGGCGCCGGAAGCGGGGCTGCTCGCCTGGTTGACGACGATATGGGTGGGGATGGGGCGCGCGCAGTCCTGCCCGTGGAGTTTGAGCACGGCGTACCCGTCGGTCAGACTGGTGGGGTCCTCGGTGATCACGACGAGGAGAGCATCGGCAACGGCTGCAAGGTGGCGCAGCGTGGGGTCCAGGCCCGAGCCAAGATCGAGCAGGACGAGGTCGTAGTGTGAGGCAAGCGATTTGAGGGATGGGAGAAGGTCGGTCAGGCATCCCTGGGGCAGGCCTGCGGCGCCGGAGCGGCCGGGGATGATGTCGAACCCGGCATCGTGGCGAGTGACGGCGGCAGCGAGCGGGATGGTGCCGGCGAGGACGTGCGACAGGTCCCGCTCCGGCATCAGCCCGAGTTGGATATCGACGTTGGCGAGGCCGAAATCGGCGTCAACCAGCAGGACGGAGGCGCCTTGCGCGGCAAGGGCATGGGCGAGGGTGATGGCGAGCCAGGTCTTGCCGACACCGCCTTTGCCAGAAGCGATGGCGAGCAGGGTTCCGTGTCGATACATCAGCTTGCTCTCCGGGTCGGCACAACAGCGAGGCGCTGGGCGAGGCGTTCGGGGGTGAAGGGCACGAGGCCGCCGGGTGCGTCGGGGCCGATGCCGGCTTCGGCAAACGGGAGACGGGTCGCGGCGGCAAGGATGCCGCCGAGGCGGCGGGCAACGTCGAGCCTGGTGGCGATGAGGCGGGTGGCACCAAGACCAGCGAAGCCGTCGGCGAGGTCGAGCGCCTCGTTGGCGTCGAGCCCGGCAGGGAGGACGAGGATGGGGATGGCGCCGGTGTGACGCACGAGGCCAGCGAGCTCGTCACGGTCGGTACGTTCAAAAGGGTCGAGGCCGGGGGCGTCAATCAGGGTGAGACCGGTGGGTGCGGTGGCGCCCAGGCTGTGCAGGCGCAGGCCAAGGAGATCGGTATAGGCAGCCAGTTGTTCGAAGGCGCCGGTGCGGCGGGTGTCGGCAGTGATGACGGTGGGGGGGGTTTTGGCGATGACAAGGCGGGTGGCGAGGCGGGCGACGGTGAGGGTCTTGCCGGCACCGGGGGGGCCGATGAAGAGCAGCGGTCGGCGCAGTGTGGCGGGGTCGATCGGCTGGAAGCGGAAGGCGACCGAGAGGGCGAAGGGCAGCGGACCCGCCCTGAGCTTGGCAGCGAGAGGCTCGGGCGTGCCGTGGGCGAGGAGGGGGCAGGATTCGGCGCGGGCAAAGGCGAGCGGCGACGGCGGGAGGGTTGATGCTGAGGCCTGTTCGTCGTGCGCGGCCATGACTTCGACGCCGCCGGCAGTGCGGCGCGAGTTGAGGATAACGGCGTCCGGGCCCAGTTCGGAGCGGATCAGGGCCATCACCTCGGGCATGCCTCGCGCGGTGTAAAGTTTAATCCGCATGGTGCGCCTCAGACCGTGCCGATGGTGCGGATACGGGCCCGCGGGTGGATTTCGGCCTGGGCGAGCACGGCTGTGCCGGGGCGGACACGTTCGACCACGGCGCGGATGTGATGGCGGATGGCGCCGCTTGTGAGCAGCACAGGGTTTTCGCCGGCGTTGGCTGCGGTTTCGCAGGCGTTGCGCAGGCGGACGACAAAGTCGCTCAGCTTCGAAGGCGCGATGGAGAGTTGGCGGTCCTCCGCCGGGCCGACCAGGGATTCGGCAAAGGCCCCCTCCCAGTCCGGCGACAGGGTGATGAGCGGGATGTAGCCGGCGGGGCCAACATGGGCGTCGCTCAACTGGCGGGCGAGGCGGCTGCGGACATGGCCGATGATGGACGGAATGGCGCGGATCTGGCCACCGCTCGCCTCCTGGATGCCTTCGAGGATGGTCGGCAAGTCCCGGATCGAGACCAGTTCGGCGAGCAGGCCCTGCAGCACGCGCTGCACACTGCCGACCGAAATCATGGAGGGGATCAGTTCGGTGACGAGTTTCTGGTGCTCGCGCGGCAGGTCATCGATCAACTTTTGCGTTTCGGCGAAGGAAAGCAGTTCGGCGAGGTTCTGCTTGACGACCTCGGTCAGGTGCGTCGCCAGCACGGAGGAGGCGTCAACCACGGTGATGCCGCGCATCCCGGCGGCGTCCTTCTCGAGCGCGTCGATCCATGTGGCGGCGAGGCCGAAGGCAGGTTCCAAGGTGCGTTCGCCGGGCAAGTCGGGGCCGGTTTCGCCCATCGCAAGGTATTTGGTGGGGCGGAGCTGGCCGCGGCCGGCGACGATTTCCTTGATGCGGATACAGTATTCCTCGGCGCCCAACTCCATGTTGTCCTGGATGCGGACGGCAGGGAGAATGAAGCCGAGTTCGGCGGCGATGCTGCGACGCAGGCCCTTGATCTGATCGGTGAGGCGCGCGCTTTCGCCGCCGGCGAGGCCGAGCAGCCCATAGCCGAGTTCGATGCGGATCATGTCGATGCGCAGGCTTTCGGCGATCGGCAGCTCGCTGGCAACCGGGGCAGGCGGTGGAGCCGGCTCGGCGCCCTGGTCAGGCAAGTTCCAGCGCAGCCAGGACGCGCCGCCGAACAGCCCCGCCAGCGCGATGAAGGGAATGAACGGCAATCCCGGCATGATGGCCAGCACGCCCGCGGCGCCAGCCGCGAGGGCGAGAGGCTTGGAGCCGCCGAGCTGGCGGATGATGGTGGCCTCGGTACTGCCTTCCATACCGCCTTTGGTCACCACGATGCCGGCCGCGGTTGAGACCAGCAGAGCCGGGATCTGGCTCACCAGGCCGTCACCGACGGTCAACGTCGTGAAGGTGGCGGCAGCGCTGGTGAAGCTCATGCCGTGACGCAGCACGCCGATGGCAAGGCCGCCCACGATGTTGATGACAGTGATGATAAGGGCGGCGATCGCGTCACCGCGGACGAATTTCGCCGCGCCATCCATCGCGCCGTAAAACGCGCTCTCCTCCTCCAGTTCGCGGCGGCGCTTGCGGGCAACCTTCTCCTCGATGAGGCCAGCCGAGAGGTCCGCGTCGATCGCCATCTGCTTGCCCGGCATGGCATCAAGGCTGAAGCGAGCGGCGACTTCGGCGATGCGGCCCGAGCCCTTGGTGATGACCATAAAATTGATCACCAGCAGGATGGCGAACAGGATAACGCCGATCAGCACATCCCCGCCCATCAGCAGGCCGCCGAAGGCCGCCACGACATGGCCGGCGGCGAGCATGCCCTCGCTGCCGTGTTGCAGGATCAGCCGCGTTGTCGCAACGTTGAGGGACAGGCGGAGCAAGGTGGTGAGCAGCAGCAGCGTCGGGAAGCTGGTGAATTCGAGCGGCTTGGACAGAAACATCGCCACCATCAGCACCAGCACCGAGGCGGTGATGGACAGCGCAAGGCCGACATCGAGCATGACGCGCGGCAGGGGCAGCACCAGCACCGAGAGCAGCACCACCACACCGACGGCGAGCCCGACATCCTTCGCCGGCACATAGCGCTGCAGGCGATCGAATATGGCGGGGAAGGTGATGGCGGCCATTCAGCGTCTCACGCTGCGACGCCAGCGAGCGGGGGCGGAATATCGACACCGCTCAGCGCGTAGTCGCGCAGCTTGTTGCGCAGGGCACGGATCGAAATGCCGAGCATCACGGCAGCGTGAGTGCGGTTGCCGTTGGTGTGGGAGAGTGTGGTGAGGATGAGATCGCGTTCGACGTCCTCGATGCGGCGGCCGACAAAGGTTTCGTCCGGTTGTAAGCCGGTGGGACGGGGGGGGCGGGATTCGAGGTCAAGCGCGTCGGGGCCAATTTCGCTGCCCTCGGCCAGCAGGACAGCGCGGTGCATGGTGTTTTCGAGTTCGCGCACATTGCCGGGCCAGGGCGCGCGCTGGAGGCTGGCGAGGGCGGATGGCATCAGCCGGCGCACGGGCACGCCGTTCAGTTTGGCGTAGTGCTCGGCGAAATGTTCGGCAAGGCGGGCGATATCGGAGGGCCGCTCGGCAAGGGAGGGGAGCCGCAGGCTGACCACATTGAGGCGGAAATAGAGGTCCTCCCGAAAGCGACCACCGGCGATTTCCTCGGTCAGGGCGCGGTTCGAGGTCGCGATGATGCGGACATCGACACGCACCGGTTTGCCGCCGCCGAGCCGGTCGACTTCGCGCTCCTGGATCGCGCGGAGCAGCTTGGCCTGGATGCGAACGTCCATTTCCGAGATTTCGTCGAGCAGCAATGTGCCGCCATCGGCCATTTCGAATTTCCCGAGACGGCGGGTGACGGCACCGCTGAAGGCACCTTTTTCATGGCCGAACAACTCGCTTTCAAGCATCGTCTCGGGGATGGCGGCACAGTTGACGCCGACGAAGGGGCCCCGGGCGCGGCGCGAAAGGGAGTGTATGTAGCGGGACATCACCTCCTTGCCCGTGCCGGACGCACCTGTCAGCAGGATGGAGGCATCCGTGCGGGCGATCTGTTCGGCGCGCTTGAGGACAGCGATCATGGCCGGATCGCGGGCAATCGGGGTGTGCCGGTCCCGGCTGGCCTCGTGCAGGATGGCGGCGATGAGCAGCGGATCCGGCGGCAGGGGCAGGTATTCCCGGGCGCCGGCGCGGATGGCGGCGACCGCCTCGTCGGCCTGTGCATTGGTGCCGCAGGCGATAACGAAAATGTCGTGGCGCTGGGCGCGCAGATAGTCGAGCAGGGTGGCGATCGGCAGCGCAACATCGCAGAACACCATCTCCACATGGGTGCCGCGGCCGATCGCCTGGATCGCCTGGTCAACGCTGTCGGCGTGTTCCAGCGCGGCGCCGGCGTCCCGCGCGATGCGAGAGGCCTCGCCGAGGCGGCCGGCAAGCGCTCCGACAATCATGATGCGCATCGGGATGCTCCTGAACCGGAGGTCATGGGTCTGATCGTCATGGGTCTGATCGTCATGGGTCTGATCGTCACAGGGCGCGGTCGGCCTTGACGATTTCTGTCATCGTCACCCCGAGGCGGCTATCATCGACCATCACCACTTCGCCACGGGCAACGAGACGGTTGTTGACGTAGATGTCGATTGCCTCGCCCAATCTGCGGTCAAGCTCGACGACCGCGCCGCGGCCCAGCTTAAGCAACTGGCTTACCTGCATGGTGGATTTGCCCAGCACGGCGCTGACGGTGACGGGGATGTCGTAAACCGCTTCAAGGTTACGTCCGGCCTTGGTGCCGGGCGGTTCGATGGTGCCGGAGGTCACGTCGGGAAGGTCAGTCAGGCCGAGACGTTCATCCATGGAGCAGAGCCTCTTCTGGGGTGGGGGCGGTCAGCCCAAGTTCATCGAGCACGGCACGCACGTTGCGCAGCGCCAGGGCGGGATCGCGATGCAGGGCGCCGCCGGGCCAGGCAATTCTGAGGGCGCCAGGGACGGTGCGAGTCGAGATCCGCAGTTCCACCCGGGATCGTTCTGATGGCGGCAGATGAGCGATAGCAGCCTGCAGGTCGTCCTCGACGTCAGGCGCGGCATCAATCGTGATGTGCGGCGCCTGGGCGAGGGTGGGCAGCACGGCTGCGGCGATGGCGCTGACTTCGCGGGCGGCATGCTGGGACTGGGTGGTGGGGAGCAAGGCAGCGAACATCGCAATGACAGTCTGGCCTAGTGCTTGGGCGGCCCTTTCGGCGATGTCGTTGACCGTCGATTGCGCGGCGGCGAGGGCATCGGACACGTCGAGCGCGAGGCGGGTGGCGTGATCCTGGTCGGCGTTGCGGCGCTGGATCAGGCCTGCCTGATACCCCTCCTCATAAAGGTCGCTCTGGCAGCGCAACTTGTGCGGATCCGCGGCGCAGCGCGGGCAGGTGCAACCTGCGGGAGGTTTGGCGACCGGGCGCGGCGCTTCGTCGAAATCCTCGATGTTCAGGCGCAAATGCGCCATGCCGGAGCCTGTTGCAGGCGCGCGGGCGGCGGGATGGGTGCTCAATAGACCATCTCCTCGTCCTTACCTTCGTTGATTTCAATCTGGCCCTGGGCTGCGAGTTCCTTTGCCTGAGCGACGATGGTGGCCTGCGCGTCATCGACGTCGCGCAGCTTGACGGCGCCGAGGGCCTCGATGTCGTCGCGCAGCATTTTGCCAGCACGCTCGGAGAGGTTGGTGAAGAACATCTCGCGCAGCTTCTCCGATGCGCCCTTGAGGGCGAGAGGCAATTTCTCCTTGTTGACGCTGCGCAGCAGGGTCTGCACCGCCATGGGGGTGAGGCGCGAGAGGTCGTCGAAGGTGAACATGAGCGACTTGATCTTCTCGGCCGACTCCCGGTTACGCTCCTCAAGAGCCGAGATGAAGCGGCCCTCGGCCTGGCGGTCGAGGTTGTTGAAGATTTCGGCAATCATTTCGTGAGCGTCATGCCGGGTGCTGCGCGAGAGGTTGGACATGAATTCGGCGCGCAAGGTGCGCTCTACCCCGTCAAGTACGTCGCGCTGGATGCTTTCCATCCGGAGCATCCGCATCACCACCTCCATCGCGAAGCCATCCGGCAGCAGAGCGATAACGCGGGCGGCATGATCGGCGCGGATCTTGGAGAGCACGACGGCGACGGTCTGCGGGTATTCGTTCTTGAGGTAGTTCGCGAGCACCACCTCGTTCACATTGCCGAGCTTGTCCCACATGGTGCGCCCGGCGGGACCGCGGATTTCCTCCATAATCTGGCTGACGCGGTCGCGCGGCATGGTTTTCATGAGCAGGCGCTCGGTATTGTCGAAGCCACCAACCAGATTGCCGGCGCCACCGAGCTGTTCGATGAACTCGTTGCAGATATGCTCGATGGTTTCGGCATGGACAGGGCCGAGCTGGGCCATGGCGACCGACAGCTCCTTGATTTCATCCTCGTGCATGAGGCTGAAGATGTGCGCGCAGCGTTCCTCGCCGAGCGCCAACATAAGAATCGCTGCCTTGTGCGGGCCGGGGAGGCCGCGATAATCGTCACGGGCTGCCATCAGTTCTGCTCCTGTCGCAGCCATGCGCGCACGATAGACAACGATTCCTCGGGATGCCGCTCGACCAGCGCCGTCAAGCGCCGCACTGAGGTGGCCTTGAGCGCGCCCTCGACGTTGGCCAAGCTGATTTCCTCGTCATCGCTCTGCCCGCCGCCGCCATCGAGGGTGGCGAGCGCGCCGCGGCCTCCGCCCGAGCGAGCCCCTCCGGGATCGCCGGATTCGCCACCAAGCATGCGGGCATCGCCGCCGCCAGCGAGGGCAAGGCCGTCATCGCCGGCCAGGGCGCTACCGACGGTGGTGAGCCGGGTGATCATCGGGCGCAGAATGAACAACAGCATCGCCAACACCACGATCGCCGGGATCGCCGGTCGGGACAGGGCCATCAGGTCGTCCTTGGCGATCGGCAAGCCAAACAGCCTGGCAGGCTCGGCAATGGACGGATCTTCGCGGGCGGCAAAGCGCATGTTGACGATTTCGAGTTGGTCGCCGCGCCTGACGTCGAAACCGATGGCGGTTTTGACGAGGCGGGCCATCTGGTCGAGCTCGTCTTGCGGCCGCGGCTTCCAGACGATCTCCCCCATGGGTGCCCTCTCCTCGATGCCATCGACCAGAACGGCGACGCTCAAGCGGCGGATCTGCGCCTGATCGCGCACCAAATTGCGGACGGTCTTGGTGATTTCGTAGTTCGTCGTCTCGTCCTGGCGCTGCTCCTGGCTGCCAGTGACACCGGACTGGCCAGCATCGGCATTGGGCAGGTTGTTCTGGACAGAGACCGTGTTTGTGCCGGCCTCGGTGCTGCGGTTGCTGCTCGTGGTATTCTGGCTGCTGCGCACGACCTGGCCTTCGGGGTCGAACTGCTCGCGGGTTTCGTTGATGCGGTCGAGATCGAGATCGACCGTCGCCTCGACCCTGACCCGGCCTTGGCCGGCGCTGCGTTCGAGGATTTCCTCGACCGAGCGGCTGACCCGCATTTCGATGCCGCGGCGCAATTCCTCCGCTCGCTCATTGCTGCGCCCCGCACCCGCCTCGCCCGAACGGCTCAACAAGGTGCCGCGATTATCGGCAATCGTGATGTTCTCGACCTTGAGGCCCGGCACGGCGGTGGCAACGAGATGGGTAATGGCCTGCACGCTCTCACGGTCGATCCCGCCAGGCGCGGTGGTGAGCAGGACCGAGGCCTGGGCCTGCGGGGTCTGCCGCTCGAACGGCTCACGGCGCGGCAGGACAATATGGACGCGGGCGTTGCGCACGCCGCGGATGCCGCGGATAGTACGGGTCAACTCCCCTTCCATGGCGCGCAACTGGTTCATCCGCTGCTCGAACTGGCTCGCGACCATGCCGACATTGCGATCGACGATTTCATAGCCGACAACGCCACCCGATGGTAGCGCATCGCGCGCCAGGAGCAGGCGGGCCCGTGAAACCTTGTCCGCCGGCACCAGGATTTCCCTGCCGCCGCCCCGCAGCTGGAAGGGGATCTGCTGCTTCTCGAGATGATCAACAATGAGGCCCGATTCGGAGAGCTCAAGATCGCCATAGAGCAACGCCATCGCTTCGCCGCCGCTGAATGTGGTGAGCGTGAGGAGCGCCACGACCGTCATCACAGCAGCGACCACGAGCCCAATAAGCCGGGCCGGGCCAAGGCCGCGCAGGCCGTCGACGATGCCGTTCATGCAGACCCCCAAGCCATGGGGCAGCTGCTACGCGGCGGTGATACGCTGGCCTGTGGCGAAGCCATGAAGGAACCTCGATCCGCGGCGATTTTGCCGATGATGTGAGGGTGCCTGCAGGAACTGAATAAAAGGTAAACCGCCCGGCAGGTTTTGCCGGGCCTGCGATCAATTCACGATCGACTGCACCGCGCTCATCGGCACACCGAGCTGGCCGAGTGACAGCACCGGCGTCGTGCCGCTCATGGTTATGCCTGTTGCCCGGCCCAGCACAGTGAACGGCACGGCCGCCTTGCTCCCCGCGGCGGCGGTCACACTGACGGTGTAAGCGCCATCGGCAAGGCTCTTGCCACTGCTGTTCACGCCGTTCCAGGTCCAGGCATTGCTGCCCGCATTGCCCTGCACCGTACCTTTATAAACGGCGGCGCCCGACGCATCGCTGATTGCGATCTCAACCGGCTGGGCGGTACCGAGGGTGAACTGGAGGCTTGCCGCGCCATCCTGCAACGCAAGTTGAGAGGACGTGACGCCAACCTGATGCCCGACCATGGCCGAGGCCTGGTAGAGGCTGCTGGCGCGGTTGAGATCGATCAGGGTGGTGAGGTTGGCGTTGGTGTTGATCTGCTGTTCGACAGTCGAATACTGCACGAGCTGCTGGGTGAATTGGTTTGTATCGAGCGGGCTAGTCGGGTCTTGGTTCTTCAGTTGTGCGGTCAACAGGGTAAGGAATGTATTGAAGTTGCCCGATAAAGTCGTACTCGCCGTGGCGGCGGTCGAGGTGACGGACTGAGCGGCGGCGGTGGTAGGGCTGACGGTCATGGAGAGCTCCGGGGTCAAGCGATGATGTCGAGATGGGTGCGCGGGCCGATGCGATAGGCTGCAACAGCCGCAGCGGCTTCGGGTTCGGAGTCGTGCGGCCTGGCGCCATCCGGGCGCTGCGGCGCGCTGCCACGGCTCGGCTGGCCGCCGTTCGGGTCGGAGGAACCAGCAGTGGTGGCGAGGGAGCCCAAGGGGGCAAAGCCAGGCTCCTGCGGTGTCGGCGGCGCGAGGCTGAAAGTGATCTGGCCGGGATCGGTCGGCAGCCCGGCGCGATCGAGGGCGAGGGCAAGATGGCGCTGATCCTGCTGGAACAGTGCCATGGTATCGGCCCGCTCGAACACCACCGCGACACTGCGCAGGCCAGCAGCCGGGGACTGGATGTCGAATCTGACATGACCGAGTTCGACGGGTGAGAGTTTCAATGTGATGCGCTGGTTCGCACCCGGGCCGGTCGAGACCGCGTGCAGCGTCATCGCGACTGTCATATCGTGTGCCGCAGTCTCGGTCGGGCGGGCGGCGCCCGCGGATGGCGCGGAGGAGAAGGGCAAGGACGGCGCGATCGTCTGAGTGATCTGCGGCTTTTCGACCGCCATGCGTTCGGTGGAGAGCGGCGCAAGAGTAGGATCGGGTGGAGCATAAGCCGACGCAGATGCGCTGTCCGAATCGCCAAGATGGCCGAATCGACCATCGCCGGCACGCGGCGCGCGGAGCTCCGCATGTGGCGGCGGTGCCATCGGGGCGGGCGCAGGCGGCATATCGGGTGGCGGGAGCAACGGCGCTGCCTCACCAACCCCGGGCCCGACGGCGCGCGGGGTCGTCGAAGGCGCAGAGGCCGATGGCGGCCCCGCCACCGATGGTATTGCTGGTTGCATCACGGATGCCATCACCGGCGACGGCCCGATCGGCAGCAGCATGACGACGGGCGTCGCCTGCTCCGGCGTCGCCGCCGTCGCCACCGTCTCGTCGTCTGATTTGCGAAACACACGCGGCTTCGCGGGGGAGAGTTCCAGCGCTGTCCCGCCACTCTGCGGGCCAATAAAAGACAGTGCCGCCCCGGTCTGATCTGCCAGCCCAAGAGGCACGGGCGTCCCCGCCACAAGGCCCGGCCCCAACTCAGCCGGCGCCGCCCCGCCGACCATCGCCAGCAACACAGCGTCGAACCTATCGGATTGATCGTGCGCCACAAGCGACGCCCCCGCCACAGGCAGGAGGGACGGTGCGGCAGACGGGGCGGCAGACGGGGCGGCAGCGGGCGCAATAAAGGCCAAGGACCAATGTCTCCGGTGTGTTACCCGCCACCAAAGCAAGCCCCGGGCCACCGCGCCTTACCGGCCTCCAAGGCTCCTTCCCGCCCCTCAAAGCACCGCGCACAACCCGCCGCCCGGCAGAATCAACCCGGCTGATTTTGCCGGGTACTCACCTTCGCATCGCAAGAACCCGCGCAAATCCGACACCACAGACCCTGGCACGGAATCTGCGAGGCGTCCGCCACCTGACCCACGCCCTTCTGGAGCATCCCCGCATGAGTCTCTTCGGCGCGATGAACACCGCCATCACTGGCCTCGGCGCGCAATCCGCCGCCTTCGGCAACATCAGCGACAACATCGCGAACAGCCAGACCGTCGGCTACAAGGGCATCGAGACAACCTTCGTTGACTATCTCACCGAGAGCAACGCCATCATCAACAGCAGCGGCTCCGTCGTCGCCCGGCCGCATTATACCAACTCCGTGCAGGGCGCCCTGTCGCAATCCGGCAGCCCACTGGCGATGGCGCTGACCGGCCAGGGCTTCTTCCCCGTCAGCCACGTCGCCTCGCTTGCCGACGCAACACCCACCTTCTCCACGATCCCATACTACACCCGCGCCGGCGATTTCAGCCTCAATGAGGCCGGCTTCCTCGTCAACAGTGCTGGCGAATACCTCAACGGATGGTCCGTCAACCCGGCCACCGGCGTCGTCAACCAGAACGCCATCACACCCATCGAGGTAACTCAGGCGGTCGGTCTCCCGGTGCCCACCACGCAAGTTGCGCTCTCCGCCAACCTGCCCGCCACCCCCACCACCCCCACCAACATCGCGTCCCAGATCAACATCTACGACAGCCTCGGCACCGCCCGCACTGTGGTGCTCAACTGGACCCAAACCGCCACCAATGCCTGGACGGTCGCACTCAACGTGCCAGATGACATCGCCGCCCCCGCGGTCGGCTCAGCCATAGTCAGGTTCGGCCCCATCGCCAGCAGCAACGCCGTCCCAGACGGCACCATCGGCAGCATCGGCGTCCCCACCGGAACCGTTGCCGTCACGCCCTTCGCCCTCGGCAGCCCCGCAAGCCTGAGCTTCAGCGCCAATTTCGGCAACGGCCCTCAGTCCGTGACGCTCGACATGGGGATCTTCGGCCAATCCGCCGGCGTCACCCAATACGCCGGCTCAGCCTACACGCTGCGCGGCCTCACCCAGAACGGCCTCCCCCCCGGCAGCTTCAGCAGCGTCTCGACCGACAGTTCAGGCAAGATCATCGTCAACTTCGACAACGGCCAGTCCCGCTCGATCGCCCAGGTGCCGGTGATCATGTTCAACAACCCCGATGGATTGCAGCGCGAGGACGGCCAATCCTTCACAGCCACCAGCGCCTCCGGTGCCGCACTCGCCAACGCCGCCGGCACCGGCGGCGCCGGCAACATCGTCAACGGTTCGATCGAGCAATCCAACGTCGACATCGCCACCGAATTCACCCGCCTGATCGTCGCCCAGCGCGCCTATTCCGCCAATGCGAAAATGATCACCACAGCCGATGACATGCTGCAACAAACCCTCGACCTCAAGCGCTGAGCGGCGGGCTGAACCATGTCACGGATTGACCCGCTGTCCATCGCGCTGTCGGGCATCGCCAACACCAACCGCAATCTCGCGGTGCTGTCCCAGAACATCGCCAACGCCAACACCCAAGGCTACATCCACGAAAGCCACCAGCAGACCGCGGCCGACGCCAACGGCCTGCCGTTCGGCGTCCGCTCCGGGATCACGGTGCGCGATCTCGATACCGCCGTGCAGACCCAACTCCTTCTACAGAACGCCGCCACCGGGCAGGACAGCACCCGCGCCAATGCCCTCGCCCGCATCGGCCAGGTCCAGGGCAAACCCGGTGCCGGCGTCGATATCACGACGTTGCTCGGCCAGTTGCGCGACAGTTTCTCCACCCTGCTGACCGACCCATCCTCCAGCCCGCAGCAGCAATCCGTACTCGACCAGGCCGACAGGCTGACCACCCAACTCCACCTGACCACCGACAGCATCACCCAGGAACGCCAAACCGCGCAGGACCGCGCGGTCGCCGATATCGGCGCACTCAACACCGGCCTCGCCCATATCGGCGCCCTCAGCCGACAGATCATCCAGCTCCGTGCCGTCGGCGGCAGCACGGCCAACCTCGAAAACCAGCGCGACTCCGCTGCCCAGGACGCCTCGAAACTGCTCGCCCTCAAATTTATGCCGCAACCCAACGGCGACATCGCGGTGTTGACCGACAATGGCCTGCAACTGCCGACCGACGGCAGCGCCGGCCTCACCATCAGCGCCACCACCCTGGGCTCTGCCTCCTTCTATCCCGGCGGTGGCGCCCCCGCCGTCACCCTGCACGGCCAAGACGTCACAGTGTCGCTCAACTCCGGCTCAATCGGCGCCGCCCTCGCCCTGCGGGACACCACCCTGCCGACCTACCAGGGCACGCTTGACGAATTCGCCCAGACCCTTGCCACCCGATTTTCAAGCCAGGGCCTAACCCTGTTCACCGATCCCCAGGGCACCGTGCCAAGCCCCGCGCCGACCGGCCCGCGCCAGGCGCCCTATGTCGGGTTCGCCGGCACCATCACCGTCAATCCCGCCGTGCGAGCGCAGCCCTCTCTGGTGCGCGATGGCACGCAGTCCATCCCCGCCGGCAGTGGCCCCACCGCCTTCACCCCCAATCCCTCGGGCGGCCCGGCTGGATTCACCACCATGATCACCCGCGTCATCAGCTACGCCCTGAGCGGCAGCATCGCGCCCAGTGTCGCCCAACCCGCGCCCTCCCTCTCTGCGATGGGCCCAACCGGCCTGCTGGTCTCACCGATCGCCGCCCCCGCCGCGCTCGCAGACTTCGCCACCGCCCTGCTCGCCAGTCAGGCCGCCGACGCTACCGACGCCAGCAACACCGCCACCGCCAGCAGCGACACCCAAAAGGCGCTGCAACAAAGCCTCTCCCAAAGCTCAGGCGTGAACATGGACACCGAACTGGCGCAAATGGTGCAGTTGCAGAACGCCTACGCCGCCAATGCCCGCGTCATCACCACCATGCAGTCGCTGTGGGCGCAGCTGCTGCAGACCGTCCAGTAGGCCAGCCCCCCATGCAGATCCCCTCCTCAAGCCCGACCTTCGGCAACGGCACCCTCTCCCAGGTGGTCAATGACGCCGCCACCATCCGCCGCCAGCTCGACGCCCTGACCCGCCAGGCCGGCGACGGTCTCGTGGCCGATACCTATTCCGGCCTCGGCGCCGCCGCAGCCATCCCCCTCTCGCTCGGCAGCGCGGTCGACGAGGCCACCACCTGGCAGGCCAACACCCAGGCCGCCAGCGGCCCGATGCAGACCGCGCAATCTGCCCTCGCGCAAATCAGCGAGATCGCAACCCATTTTTTCGGTCAGACAGCGGCCCTGAACGGCATCAACACCACCGCAATCGACACCAGCGCCGCCAGCGCGCGCGATGCCCTGACCCAGCTCTCCAGCCTGCTCAACAGCAAGTTCGGCAACATCTTCGTCTTTTCCGGCACCGACAGCGCCAATCCGCCCATCCCCGGCGACATCCTGGCCAGCGGCATGGTCACGTCAATCGCCACCGCCGTCGCCACCCTCAGCACCAACGGCGCGGCGGCAACCATCGCCAGCACCCTGGCCGCCGCCAGTTCCAACGCCGCCACCATCTCGCCGTTCTCAACCACCCTCTCGCAACCCGCCGCTGCCCTGCACGGCACCCGCCCCCTGGTGGTCGCTGGCCCTGGCGCGCCTGTCCCCACCGGCGTGCTCGCGAGCGCCAACGGCGACATCGCCTCGACCGGAAGTTCCACCACCGGCTCCTATATCCGCGATATCATGCGCGCTTTAGCAACCATCGGCAGCCTCTCCGGCAGCCAGGCCAGCACATCTGGCCTCGACATTCTGGTGCAGGATGTCCACACCAGCCTGGGCGACGCGATCGCCGCCCTCAACAGCGACGCCGGCGTGATGGGCAACCGCCAGGCAACATTGCAGGCCCGTCAACTGAGCCTCGGCGACACCGTAACGGCCCTGCAAGGCCAGATCTCCTCCGTCAGGGACGTCGACATGGCCGCCACCCTGTCGCGCCTCACAGCCACCCAAACCCAGCTCCAAGCCTCCTATCAGCTGCTCAACACGCTGCGCTCACTGTCGCTGGCCTCGGTTCTGTCCGGCTAACCCACAATAATAATTTGTGCCCATGGTCAAAAAATCCGTCCACCTTTCATCGTTGGTTAATCAATTGACGGCACATTGCTGTCACGCCCGCAAAAACAGCGGGGGCATGCTTCAAATTTTGGGCACGTAGGAAAACTCACCATGCCTCTGAACTCCGTCAACAGCAACTTGGGCGCCACCATCGCCCTGCAGTCATTGAACGCCACCAACAGCGCGCTTCAAATGACTCAAAAACACATCTCAACCGGCTATCGCGTGGCAGACGCCACGGATGACGGCGCCGCCTATGCAGTGGCCCAACGCATCCGGTCGGACGTCAACGCCATCACCAGCGCCAACCAGCAACTCGGCAACATCCAGGGCCTGCTATCGACCACCAACACCGCGCTCAACAACGTCTCAAATTTGATGTCCGACGCGCGTCAAGTGCTGGTAAGGCTGTCCGACAGCAACACACAGGGCACACAGCGCACGCAGTACATCGCGCAGTACAAGTCCATGGTATCCAACTTAAAGAGCTTCTTCCAGGACGCGAGCTACAGCGGCAAGACCCTGGTCGGTAACATCAACGGCGCCAGTGGCTTCGGACGGGTCGCCGTGGTGCGCAACGAAGTCGGCTCCACCTACGGCATCGCGACCTACGGCGGTTCGGCGTTCATGGCCAGCATCTCCTTTACCAGCACCCAACTCGGCGGCGTCAGCACGGTGGCCGCGATGATCGGTACCGCCAGCAGCGCCACGTTCATGAACAAGCTCAACGCGCTCGGCACCGCGATGGCCACCTATGGCGCGGCCTACAAATATGTTGCCAATCAGGTCAGCTACAACAGTGACAAGATGGACGCCCTCAACACCGGCCTCGGCGCCCTCATCGACGCCGATCTTGCCAAGGAATCGGCCAAGCTCCAGGCGCTGCAAATCCGCCAGCAGCTCGGCACCCAGGCCCTCTCCATCGCCAACCAGGCACCGCAGTCTCTCTTGAGCCTGTTCAAGTAGCGGCGACGATGCAAGCGATCGGGCAAACAAAACGTGTGCCCGCACGCAATCGCCTCGCCGTTGAACGAGGCACCCGAGGAGAGTGAGCCCATGTCGACGCTGGTTCTCGAACTGCGTCCGGGTGAGGTGATGATCGTGAACGGCGCACCGATCCGATTCCGCACCAAAACCCGACTGGAATTGACTGCCCATGCCCGCTTCCTGTTCGGCAAGCAGATCATGGCCCCGGACGATGTCGATTCGCCCGCCCGGCGGATCTATTTTGCTCTGCAATCCGCCTATATCGGCACATCTTTGGAACGCGAGAACGGCCTTGTCGCGGCACGCGGCTACATCGCCGCCTTCAAGGATTCCACCACGTCCCAACTGGCGCGCGAAATCCTTGACCGGGCGCTGACCGCCGCCGAGGGCGACAACTGCTACCAGGCGCTGAAACTGGTCCGGCGGATCATCCGTCATGAGGACTCGGTGCTGGGCCGCCCCGAAATGCCCCCACCCGATCACCCGCCCCGCTCGGATCACACCGCGCGCTCAATGGTCGACGCCTGATCGATTCCTTCACTTGCATGACGAGGAAAACCCGATGTCATCCCACGCCAAAGCCTCTCGGGCCTATGCTGCAACGCAGGGGTTCCGCAGCCTGCGCGAACAGGAGGCGGACCTCTTCCTGAGGGCAAATGCGGCCTTGCGCCACTCGCGTGATGCCGGCCCCCTGCCCCTGATCCGCGCTCTGTCTGACACCGGCCGGTTGTGGAGTGCCGTGATCGACTTGGTCCGTGACCCCGAAAACGCACTTCCCGCCCCCCTCAAAGCCTCGATCGTCTCGGTCGGGCTTGCCGTTCAGCGCGAGGTCGACCGCCCGGCCCCCGACATCGACTTCCTGATTGCCGTCAACGCCGATCTCGCCGCGGGGCTCGCCAGCCGCCCCTGATCGGCTGGCCTGACCCTGATCTTCAGCGCACCGACTCAAAAGGAGTCATGCTATGCAATCCACCACCCAGGATCGCCTCGCCTCCACTCTCATCCAGCAGGCCAACCGCCTGTTTACATCCGGGCGCTTCGATGCCTCCCGCATGGTTATCGCAGCACTGCGTCGCAGCACGGCCGCGACATCCGACGCCGACCACATCGAAGCCCGCCTCTGCATCGCCGAAGGCCGCCTGCCCGACGCCCTTCGCCTGCTTGATGGCGCCATCGGCCGCACCCCCGCCTCCCCCGCACTCCACCTGCTGCGCGCCGAGGCCCGCTCGCGCCTCGACGACCATGCCGGTGCCGCGGCCGACGCCGCCGAAGCCACGCTGCTCGCACCCGAGGACTCCCATGCCAAGGCGATGCTCGGCCTCATTATGATCGAACTCGGTCACCTGCCCGACGCCGTCGCCTGCCTCCATGACGCAGTACAACGCACGCCCACCCTCGGTGCCGCATGGCGCGGCCTCGCTGAAGCCATGACCAGGCTGGGCGACTCCCCCGCCGCCGCCGCCGTGCATGACGCCGCCATCGCCAACATACCGCACGACGCGCCGCTGCGCCTTGCCGCCATGATGACCGCAATGCGCGAACGCAATTTCGAACGCGCCCTCGCGCTCGGCCTCGCTGCCCGGCAGGACGGCGTGGCCGACGCCTGCATCTTCGGCCTGCTCGGCCACGGCTGCAGCAAACTCGGCCGCCACGCCGAAGCCGCAGAACACTACCAGGACGCCCTGCGCATGGCCCCCGAAGACCCCTACGTGCGCCACCTCGTGCGCGCCGCCGGCCTGCTCCCCGACATCGAACACGCCCCCCTGCCCTATCTCGAAACCGTGTTCGACGGCTATGCCGATAGCTTCGATCAACACCTCGCCGACCTGGGCTACCAGGTGCCCGGTGCCATTCGCGAAACTCTCGACCACCTCATTGAACAAAACCAGATCACCACCCTGGGTGACGTCCTTGATCTCGGCTGTGGCACCGGCCTCGTCGGCAGTTTCATCGCCGACCTGCCGCTGACCAGCCTGATCGGCATCGACATCTCTGAAAACATGATCGCCAAGGCCCGTGCCAAGGGCCTTTACACGGACTTCGTGGTCGCCGACATCGCCGCCTACCTCAACACCACACCCGCCCGCTGGAATGTCGTCCTCGGCGGCGATGTGCTGTGCTACCGCGGCGCCCTGGACAGCCTGTTCACCTCCGCCGCCACCGCTCTGCGGCCAGGCGGCTGGCTGATCTGTACCGTCGAACATGATCCCACGGCGCTCAATCCAGGCTGGCGTCTCGAGGCCCAGGGCCGATACACGCACCATGCCGACTACGTCGCGGCCTGCCTCACCAGCGCCGGCCTGCAGACCATCGAACTCCGTCCCGAGACGCTGCGCTACGAAGGCGGCGCGCCCGTCGATGGCCTGATCATCACCGCGCGCAAAGCCTCGGCCGATGTCTGAATCTGCTCACTTGGATCCCACCGCCGTCCTCAACCGCGCCATCGAGGCCGAACACGCCGGGGACCGCGATGCCGCGCGCAGCCTGATGCGCGCGATGCAACAGCGCCTGCCGTTCTGGGACGAAATTCCCCTCCGACTGGCCGAATCCTTCCGTGCGGCAGGTGAAACCACCGAAGCCATCGCGGCCTACGAAGCCGTCCTCGACTGCAACCCCAAACGCCCCGAAGCCCTCCTCGCCCTCGGCGTCCTGCGTCTGGCCACAGGGCAGGTCGACCTCGCCGAGCGCTTGCTGATCCAGTGCTGCGGTATCGCCCCCGACCATCCCGAAGCATGGGACGCCCTGGGCGCGTCGCTTCTGCTGAGCCATGATCCCCTGGCCGCCGAATCCGCCTTCGCCCAGGCCCAACTCCTTGCCCCCGATAGCGTCATCTTCGCGCTGCACCGCACCGAAGCCGCCTTCGCCGCCGGCTGCGGCCCGGAGGAAGTCGCCCGCCTCGAATGCATCCGCCAAGAGGACCCCGCCAACGTCCCCGTCCTGGCAGCGCTCGGCGAAGCCTACGAACGCCTGGGCCGGCGAGCCGAAGCGATAGATGACCTGACACTCGCCACCATGCTCCGACCCGACGAAGTCCTCCCTGTCGCCTCCCTCGCCCAATGCCTCGTTCGCGCCAACCGCATGATCGAAGCCCTCGCCGCCTTCGACCGCGCCATCACCCTCACACAAGACCAACCCAGCGAACGCATCACCCTCGAACTCCGCAACAACCGCGCCGCCACCCTGCTCCGCCTGCATCGCTTCAGGGAGGCAATCAACGAACTCGAATCCCTCATCGCCCAACACGGCGACCATCCAGGCCTGCTCAACAACCTCGCCAATGCCCTCGTGTCGCTCGGCCGGCAGCACGAAGGCGCCGCTGTCGCCCGCCGCGCCATCGCCAACGAACCGCATTCGAACCTCGCCTGGCGCAGCCTGTGCAACGCCCTGCCCTATTGTGCGGATACCGACGGCGCCAAACTCCTCGCCGCCACCAAAACCACCGGCCGCCAACACCCGCGCCACGATCTCCCCCGCCTCCCCCGCCCGTCTGACCCGCAACGGCGCCTGCGCGTCGGCCTGCTCTCCCCCACATTGAAAACCCATCCCGTCGGGTGGCTCACCATCGCTGGCTTCGAGAACCTCGACCCCGCCGCCTTCGAACTGCACGCCATCGGCGCCGAACACGGCGCCGACCCGATCTACCGCCGCTTCCGCCAACTCGCCGCCAGTTGGACCATCCCGTCCGGGCTCGGCGCTGCCGTCCCCACACAAATCCGCGCCCTAGACCTCGACATCGTCATCGACCTTGGCGGCTACGGCGACCAAGGCCTGATGCCGCTCTGCGCCGATCGTCTTGCCCCGCTTCAAATCAAATGGGTCGGCTCGCAAAACCACAGCACCGGCCTCGCGGAAATGGACTGGTTCATCACCGACCACCGCGAAACCCCGGCCGGGTTCGAACCGCTCTATTCGGAACGCCTTTTGCGCCTGCCAGACGGATACGTCTGCTACAGCCCCCCAGCCTACGCGCCCGCGGTCGCTTCCCTGCCCGCCTTGCGCACCGGCGCCATAACCTTTGGCTGCTTCAACAATCTCGCCAAGGTCACCCCAACCACCATTGCCGCCTGGGCCGCCATCCTGCGCGCGACTCCAGGCTCTCGCTTCATCATGAAATGCCACCAGATGAGCGACCCCGAAACGCGCGATACCTTCGTCGCGGCCTTCGCCCATCATGGCGTCGACCCCACCCGCATTGAGCCCCGCGGCGGCTCCCCACATCGCACCCTCCTCGAACAATACGGCGACGTCGACATCGTGCTCGACCCCTTCCCCTACGCCGGCGGCCTGACCACATGCGAAGCCCTTTGGATGGGCGTTCCGGTGATCACCATGCCCGGGGAAATCTTTGCCGCCCGCCACTCGGCCAGCCACCTCGGCAATATTGGCCTCGATGACTGGATTGCCCCAGACCTCGCCGCCTACCAAACCCAAGCCATCGCCCGCGCCACAGACCTGCCAGCCCTCGCCGCCCTGCGCCAATCCCTCCGCCCGCGCATGAAAGCGAGCCCCCTGTGCGATGCCCCCCGCTTCGGCCACCACTTGGGCGCCGCACTCCGCAACGCCTGGCAAACCGCCTGCGCCGAAGAGCACGCGGCATGACCATCAGCCCCAGCGTCGATGTAAATCTATTCGTCTACAACGCCGCCGACACGATCAGCGAAACCCTGGACTGCATCCTCACCCAGTCCTGGCCCAACCTGCGGCTAACCGTCATCGACAACGCCTCCACCGACGACACCCCCGCCATTGTCGCCCGCACAACCGACCACCGGATCCGTCTCATCCGCAACCGCATCAACATCGGCCCCGTCCTCAACTGCCAACGCGCCTTCTGGCATGGAACGTCGGATTTCGTGATGCCCAAGACTGGCGATGACCTCCTCGCACCCGACTTCATCGCCGAAATCATGGAAACCCTGCTCCAAAACCCCGAAACCGCGATGTGCCACGCCGCCGGGCTCATCTTTGACGACGACCGCTCCGTCCGCGCCGCCTACCCGCCCACCCACAGCCTCGATGCCACCAGCCCCGATCCTGTTGCCCGCGCCCGCCACGTCATGGCGCACTACACCAGCGCACCCGCGTTCTGGGGGATTTACCGCCGTGCCGGTATCGAACGCCTCGCCCCCCTGGCCTACCGGCCCGGTTGGGATCACGCCGTCCTCGCCGAACTCGCGCTCTACGGCGAAATCCGCGCTCTGGACGCCACCCTGTTCTGGCGACGACATGGCGGCAAGAACGTCGCCGACCTCGCCCGCGGCTGTTCGCAATTCACCCAGCGCAACCTGCCACTCGACGACGCCCTGGCCGACCTGTTCTGGCACATACCCCTCACCGCCACGGCGTACGGTCATATCGAACGCTTCGCCGTCGCCCGCATCGATCCGGCCGAACGCCGTGCCCTGATGCAAAGCGTCCCGCCCATCTTCCGCGCCCGCTGGCTTCCAATGATGCGCCAGGAAGCCGCTCATTTCCGCGCCGCGCTGCCCGATCTGCTCGATCGCCTGGCCGCCGAACACGGCGTGGTGGCTCCTTGGGCTGGCCGGCAAATTGCCGACGCGCTCAACGCCCTCAGCGCTCTCGTCCCGGAAGCTGACTTCAGCCCCGAACGCAGCGCCGTGGAAGCCCTCTCGACCCGGCTGATATCCGCTTGAACCTTACGCGTCGTAAGCCATCAAGGTATCGACCGGCACCGGAACCCGACTGCGCCCGTTCAGAAACGTCAGTTCGATCAACGCCGCCGCAGCCGGCACCACCGCGCCGATCTTCTGCAGCAATTCAATCGCCGCCACCATCGTCCCGCCCGTCGCCAGCAGGTCATCGACCACAACCACGCGCTGGCCGGGATGCACGGCATCCTTCTGCACCTCCAGACGGTCGGTGCCGTATTCAAGCGCATAATCATGCCCGATCGTCGGCCCCGGCAGCTTGCCCGGCTTGCGCACCATGATGAACCCGCAGCCGAGTTTCAGCGCCAGCGGCGCCGCAACCAGAAAGCCCCGCGACTCAATCCCCGCGATCAGGTCCGGCTGATGCTGCCGCACCGCCCGCGCCATCCGCCCCATCGCCACCTGCCAGGCGTCCGCGTCGCGCAACAGTGTCGAAATGTCATAAAACAGGATCCCCGGCTTGGGGAAATCGGGAATGCCGCGGATATGTGCCTTGAGGTCCATGGGTGCCGTCCTTCGAGATTGGTCTCTTTAACGGCGCGGGTGCCGGCGGGGCAAGCCGCACTCATGCAAACGACGCCATCTGGACCCTTCATCAATCAGTCATAATCGTGTCATGATACCGCAACACCCGAGTTCTACCGAACCCGCACTACGCACAGCGAGGAGTTCTTCCATGAAGCGCCGCACCCTACTGGCCGCATCGGCCGCCGCCGCCCTGCCCGCCGCTGCCTTCGCCCAGGCCAAGACCAAGATCGTCTGGTGGCATGCCATGGGCGGCGCCCTCGGCGAGGAAGTGAACCGGATCGCCAAGGAATTCAACGCCTCGCAAACTGACATCGAAGTCGAAGCCGTCTTCAAGGGCACCTATCCCGAAACCCTTACCGCCGCCATCGCCGCCTGGCGCGCCGGCCAGGCCCCGCACATCGTGCAGATGTTCGAAGTCGGCACCGGCTCCATGCTCGCCGCCGGCCCCGCCGTAAAGCAGGTCTGGCAGCTCAGCCAAGAAACCGGCATCGAGTTCGACCCCAAGGCCTATCTCGGCGGCGTGCGCGGCTACTACAGCCTCTCCGACGGCCGCCTCGCCTCGCTGCCCTTCAATTCCTCATCTTCCGTCATGTGGTACAACAAAGACGCCTTCGAAAAGGCCGGGCTTGACCCTGAGAAACCGCCCGCAACCTGGAATGACGTCATCGCCGCCTGCCGCGCCCTCAAGGCCAAGGCCGCAACGCCCGTACCGATGGGGTCCGCCTGGCCGATCTGGATCCAATTCGAACAATTCGCCGCCATGCATGACCTGGTGTTCGCCACCAAGTCCAACGGCTTTGACGGGCTCGACACCGAGCTGAAGGTCAACGCGCCGCCCTTCGTCAAGCAGATGCAGCGCTTGCTCGACATGTCCAAGGAAGGCCTCTTCAAATACGCCGGCCGCGACAACGCCGCCGACGCGATCTTCCCCTCGGGCGAAGCTGCCATCGGCTTCAACTCGTCCGCCGCCCGCGCCGCCGTCGCGCGCGATGCCAAGTTCCGCTGGGGCGAGGCCCTCCTGCCGATCGACCCGGAAGTCAACGCCAAGCCGATCAACTCCATCATCGGCGGCGCCAGCCTCTGGACCATGACCGCCCCCAACCGCACGGCCGGCGAATACAAGGGCTGCGCGCAATTCCTCAAGTTCATCGGCCGCCCCGACAACGATGCCGTATGGCACCAGCACACCGGCTACGTGCCCGTCACCCTGGCCGGTTACGAACTCTCCAAGAAGCAGGGCTATTACGAGAAAACCCCCGGCGCCGACCTGCCCATCCTCCAACTCACCCGCGGCGAAGTCACCGCCAACTCCCGCGGCTTCCGCCTCGGCCGCATGGCCGAACTGCGCAACATCTTCTCCGAGGAACTCGAAAAAGCCCTCCAGGGCCAGCAAGGCGCCCAGGCCGCCCTCGACGCCACCGTCACCCGCGGCAACCGCGTCCTGCGCGAGTTTGAAAAGACAACCAAAGGCTAAGACGCGCCCCTCATGGAGCGCCGCACACTCTTCGGAGGCTGGGCCCTGCCGGCAGCATTCGTGCTGCCGCAGGCCCTGCTGACGATCTTATTCTTCCTCTGGCCCGCCGGGCAGGCGATCTACGGCAGCCTGACCCGGCAGGACGCATTCGGCCTCAAAACCCAGTTCATCGGCCTCGAAAACTTCGTCGACCTGTTCACCGATCCGCTCTATATCGAATCGATGTGGCGCACCCTCGGCTTCTGCCTCGCCGTCACCTTTCTCTCGATGGGCGTCGCCCTCCTGCTCGCCGTCTTCGCCGACCGCGAAATCAAGGGCCGCGGCATCTACCGCACGCTGCTGATCTGGCCCTACGCCGTCGCCCCCGCCGTCGCCGCCATTCTGTGGATACTGCTGCTCCATCCACAAATCGGCATGGTCTCCCACGCGCTGAAGACGATCGGCATCAACTGGGACTACAAAATCAACGGCACCCAGGCGATGCTCGTCGTCATCCTGGCGTCCGCCTGGAAACAGGTCAGCTACAACTTCATCTTCTTCCTCGCCGGCCTGCAATCCATCCCCCGCTCCGTCATCGAAGCCGCACGGATGGACGGCGCCCGCGGCTGGCGCAGCTTCCGCACCATCATCTTCCCCCTCCTCGCCCCCACCACCTTCTTCCTCCTCGTCGTCAACCTCGTCTATTCCGCCTTCGACACCTTCGGCACCATCCAGGCCATGACCCAGGGCGGCCCCGGCAAATCCACCGAAACCCTCGTCGTCAAAGTCTACCGCGACGGCGTGGTGAACCTTGACCTCGGCGGCTCCTCGGCCCAATCCGTGGTGCTGATGCTCGGCATCGTCGCCCTCACCGTTCTGCAGTTCCGCTTCCTCGGAAAGCGCGACAAGACATGAACAACCGCACGGACTGGACAGCCCATATCGTCCTCGGCCTCGGCGTGCTGCTGTTTCTCCTCCCGGTCTGGCTGGTGTTCTCCGCCTCGACGCAGAACCCGGCGATGATCGGCCGCGGCGAACTCTCCTTCATCCCCGGCACCGGGCTTGACGTCTACTGGAAGGTACTGACCGAGGGCGCCCCCGGCGTCGCCCCCGTATGGCACCTGCTGCTCGTCTCCTTCGGCATGGCAATGGCGATCGCCATCGGCAAAATCCTCATCTCCGTGCTCTCCGCCTACGCCATCGCCTTCTTCCGCTTCCCCTTCCGCCTGGCCTGTTTCTGGATGATCTTCTTCACCCTGATGCTCCCCGTCGAAGTCCGCATCATCCCGACCTACGCCGTCATGGCCGGCTTCGGCCTCATCAACACCTTCACCGGCCTCACCATGCCGCTGATCGCATCGGCCACCGCCACCCTGCTGTTACGTCAGACCTTCCTCGCCATCCCCGACGAACTCGTCGAAGCCGCGCGGATGGACGGCGCCGGCCCGCTGCGCTTCCTGCGCGACATCCTGCTGCCCGTCTCGGCCGCCAACATTGCCGCCCTCTTCGTCATTCTTTTCGTCTATGGCTGGAACCAATATCTCTGGCCCCTGCTGGTCGCCACCGACTCGCGCCTGGACACCATCGTCATCGGCATCGTCAAAATGATCGGGGCCGACACCTCGGTCGAATGGAACCGCGTCATGGCCACCGCCGTCCTCGCCATGCTGCCCCCGGTCGCGATCGTGGTCCTCATGCAGCACTGGTTCGTCAAGGGCCTCACGGAAGGCGACAAGTAATGGCCACCCTCAAACTCACGGCGCTGCGCAAAAACTTCGGCCCCGTCGAAGTCCTTCACGGCATCGACCTCGCCCTCACATCCGGTGAAATGCTGGTCATCGTCGGCGCCTCCGGCTGCGGCAAATCCACCCTCCTGCGCCTCGTCGCCGGCCTCGAAGCCATCACGTCGGGCGCCATCGAACTCGACGGCCGTGACGTCGCCCGGCTCGACCCCGCCGAGCGCGACATCGCCATGGTCTTCCAGAACTACGCGCTCTACCCGCACATGTCGGTCTTCGACAACATGGCCTACGCCCTGAAAATCCGCGGCCTCACCAAGCCCGACATCGCCGCGCGCGTTCGGGAAACCGCCGAAATGCTCGGCCTCGCCCCCCTCCTTGCCCGCAAGCCGCGCCAACTCTCCGGCGGCCAGCGCCAGCGCGTCGCCATGGGCCGCGCCATCGTCCGTCACCCCAAGCTGTTCCTCTTCGACGAACCCCTCTCCAACCTCGACGCCACGCTGCGCGTCACCATGCGCGCCGAAATCAAGCGCCTGCAACGCCGCATGGCCGTCACCTCCCTTTACGTCACGCACGACCAGGTCGAAGCCATGACCCTTGGTGACCGCCTGCTCGTCCTCCACGAAGGACGCGCCGTCCAACTCGCCACGCCCATGGAGGTCTTCGAACGCCCCGCCAACACCTACGTCGCCGGCTTCATCGGGGCCCCGGCGATGAACTTCCTGCCCGGCGCCCTGAGCCACGGCGGCACCGCCGTCAGCCTTGACCTCGGCCCCGTCATCCCCTTCGCCGACGGCAAGCGCGACGGCGCCGCCGGTCAACGCCTCACCATCGGCATCCGCCCCGAACACATCGCCCCCGTCCCGCCGGGCACAGACCCCACCGGCCTCGAACTCCAGGTCGACCTGCTCGAACCCCTCGGATCCGAAACAATCGTCATCGGCCGCCTGCCCAACAACGAACTCCTCTCCGTCAAACTCCCCAAAAACGACGCCCCCACCCACAGCATGCGCGTCGCCTTCCCCGCCACCCACCTCCATGTTTTTGACGCCGGCACTGGCCTGCGACTGGACCCGACATGATCAACACACCGCCCTCGGCCCGCGCCCGCGCCCTCGCCCCCCTGATCGAAGCCGCCGCCGGCCGCACCGAAGCCGGCACCCAAATCCCGGCCGACCTCCTCGCCGCCCTGCACGAGGCCCGCCTCTTCCGCACCCTGCTCCCCCGTTCCCTCGGCGGTGACGAAACCACGCCGGCCGAATTCGTCCGCATGATGGAAATCATCGCCGCCGCCGACGCCTCCACCGCCTGGTGCATCGGCCAAACCGCGGGCTGCTCCATGGCCTCGGCCTACATGCCCCCCCATGCCGCCCGCGAAATCTGGGGCCGCCCCGACGCCGCGATGGCCTGGGGCTCCGGCCCGCAAGGCCGCGCCATCCAGGTCCCCGGCGGCTACCGCGTCACCGGAAAATGGGACTTCGCCTCCGGCAGCCGCGGCGCCACCTGGATCGGCGGCCATTCCCGCATCATCGACCCCGACGGCTCCATGCGCCGCTGGGCCGACGGCCCGCTGGCCGGCGATCTCATCGAACGCAGCATGATCATGCCCAAATCCGCCGTCACCATGCTTGCCAACTGGAACCCGATGGGCCTGCGCGGCACCGGCAGCGACAGCTACGAAGTCACTGACCTCTTCGTCCCCGATGACTTCAGCGTCATCCGCGACCACGCGCCCGACCGCCGCGAAGCAGGCCTGCTCTACCGCTTCGTCACCAACCACATCTACGCCAGCGGCTTCGGCGCCGTCGCCCTCGGCATCGCCCGCGGCGCCCTCGAAGCCTTCACCGCCCTGGCACGCAGCAAAACCCCGCAATCCAGCGCCCGCATGCTGCGCGACAGCCACCACGTCCAAACCCAGATGGCACTCGCCACCGCCAAACTCGCCGCCGCCCGAACCCTGCTCACCACCACCCTGGAAGACGCCTGGTCCACCCTCAGAAGCTCAGGCGACCTCCCGCTCGACACCCGCATGGCCATCCGCCTCGCCGGCAGCTTCGCCACCCACCAGGCCCGCGAAGTCATGGATTTCGCCTATCACGAAGCCGGCGCCACCGCGATCTTCCCCACCCAGCCCTTCGAACGCCGCTTCCGCGACCTGCACGCCGTCACCCAGCAAATCCAGGCCCGCGCCGCCCATTTCGAAACCGTGGGCGCCCACCTCCTCGGCGTCGGCACGCCCACCCGCTTCCTCTAGAGCCTGATGATTTTTGGTGGAATCACCAAAATCTGAATCAGGCGATCAATCAAAGAGTTAAAGCCTGATGCCTTCGCCTATCAGGAAAGCATCACGATCTACAAAATCCCGTATTTCGCAAACACGGCACCCAGCGGGATGCCGGCCTGAAGGTCGGCGAGGGTGCTTTTTTCGCCTTTGAGTTTTTCGTAGGCGGCGGCAAGCACTGCGGCCTCGATGGCCTGCGGCACGACGACCACGCCGTCAGCGTCGCCGAAGATAAGATCGCCAGGGCAAACTTTGACACCGGCGCATTCGATGGGAATGTCGACGGCCATGATCTTGCCGCGGCCCTTGCTGTCGAGCGGGCCGATGCCGCCGTGAAACACGGGGAAGCCCATGGTGCGGATGGCGCGAATATCGCGCACCAGGCCATCCATCAAAGCCCCAGCCGCGCCGCGCACCTTGGAGGCGGTGCTGAGGAGTTCGCCCCACGGGGCAATGCGGCCGGTCTTGCCGCAGGAAAACACCGGGATCTCGCCGGGTTGCAGGCTGTCGATCAGGGCGATTTCGTTTTCGTAGGGGTTTTCCCCTTCGCGGACTTCGTAGACGTCCATGAACAGCGCTGTGCGGGCGCGCCCGACCATCACCGAGGCATCATCGAGCGGGCGGATCGAGGGGGGCATGGCCTGGTGCATATGGCCCAGGCTGTCCAACACGTCGGACAGCAAGGAGGCAAACAACTTGGTGCGGATATCATCGAGCGCGGCCATCGCTTATCCCCTTAATCGAACCGCCCGAACTTTGGCCCCCTGCCCTGCCCGCGGTCAACCACCCCCCCTGGACGAACCGGCCCGCAACCCCCTAGGCTTTATCCAACATCAACAACACAACGAGGAACCTCCCGATGCGCGCCGCCGTCCTGCATGCTCCGAACACGCCGATGACGATCGAAAACATCGAAATCTCAAAGCCGAAGCGGCGCGAAGTCCTGATCCGCACTGCCTTCTCGGGCCTGTGCCACTCCGATCTGCATTTCATGGAGGGGCTGTATCCGGCGCCCCTGCCCTGCGTTCTCGGGCATGAGGCGGCCGGCATCGTCGAGGAGGTCGGCGAGGATGTGACATACGTGAAAAAAGGCGATCACGTCACGACATGTCTCTCGGTGTTCTGTGGGGACTGCCCGCAATGCGTCACCGGGCATATGAATTTGTGCGAGAACACCGAGGTCAAGCTGGTGCCCGGCCAGTCGCGCCGCTTGTCGTGGAAAGGACAGGTGGTGCATCAGATGATGAACCTGTCGGCGTTCGCGGAGCAGATGTGTGTGCATGAGCATGCCATCGTAAAGATCGACCAGGATATCCCGATGGATCGCGCGGCCCTGGTGGGCTGCGGCGTGGTGACCGGGGTGATGGCCGTGTTCAATGCGGCGCGGGTCGAGCCGGGTTCGACGGTGGCGGTCATCGGCTGCGGCGGCATCGGGTTGTCGGCCGTCAATGGCGCGGCGCTGGCGGGCGCCGAGCGGATCGTCGCGATCGACACCAATCCGGCCAAGCTCGAAGTGGCGCTGCAGATGGGTGCCACGGATACCATCAATGCCTCCAACGTCGATCCGGTGCTGGCGATCAAGGAGATGTTCGGCGGCGCAAAGAACCGCTTTGCCGGCGTGCAGTATTCGTTCGAGGCACTCGGCAACAAAACGACGGCCGAACAATCCTTCGCGATGCTGAAGCCGGGCGGGCTGGCGACGATCATCGGGATGATCCCGTTCGGCACCAAGATCGAGTTGCATGGGGCGGACTTCCTGGCAGATCGCAAAATCCAGGGAACATCGATGGGCGGCAACCGGTTCCGGGTGGATATGCCGCGGCTGCTCAACATGTGGAAGCAGGGGCGGCTGAAGCTCGATCATCTGATCTCGGGGCATATCAAGCTCGAGCAGATCAACGAGGCCTATGCCGAGATGAAGACAACGCCGAATGTGCGCCAGTTGATCAAGTTCTTCTGATGCGCGGGGGCGCGGGACAATCCCGCGCCCTCTCCTTGCGGATCAGGCCGATCGCGCGGCCGGCCTGCGGTCGGCTCAGGACCAGCGCAGCCCATGGCGTTCGACCGTCACCGCATCGCCGAGGCGGATGACGTTGGCAGTCTTCGCCAGTTTCGGGGAGCCGGAATAGTAGGCGCGCACCCGCCCGTCGCCGGCGGGCGTCGGGCGGTCCCAATGGCCGAGGGCAATATAGTCGGCCCCGGTTTCGGCCAGCGCATCGTTGCTGATGAGCCAGGAGCGATGCGCCTGGTCCGCCCACTCCTCGGGGGGAACATAATGGCCATGCGCCATCACGACATGGAACCGCGCGCCGCGGGCGCGGGGGGCATGGAAGGGCGCCATGTCTTCAAAGCTGACATGCGGCTTCCCGCTGATCTCAAGGCTTAGCGCCTCGAAGGCAATCACCTCGGGCGCATGGATGCCAAAGACCTGGACATGGGGGAGATCGGCAATGCCGGACCGGCGGAAGATGCAGGGGTCGAGCAGCGGATCGTGATTGCCCGGCAGCATCACCACGGGGCGTCCCGCGCCGGCCAGCAGATCGGCCGCCGCGTGCAGGGCCGCCGGTTTCACCCGCGGATTGTCGAACGTATCGCCCGCCAAAAGGATCACATCGGCGTTGACCTCGGCCGCAGCATGCAGCACGGCGCGCAGGCCGGGCGTGCCGCTGTGATAGCCGTCGCCGTCGGCATCATCGACATGCACGTCCGAGGTATGGATCAGGACGATGTCGCGCATCAGGCGTTCCGCCGCAGCGCCTCTGGGTTGACGCAGTAGCCCGGGTCGAGCTTGCCGTCGAAATATTCGATCAGGTTCAGCGCAGCGCGGCGGGACATCTTGGCGTAGCATTCGAGCGGCGCTGCGGCATTGTGCGGCGCGAGGACGACGTTGGGCAAAGCGAAAAGAGGGTTGGCGGGGTCGGGCGGCTCCTGCACGAGAACATCGACGCCGGCAGCCTCGATGGTGCCATCGGCCAGGGCCGCGGCAAGGGCGGCTTCGTCGACCAGGCCGCCGCGGGCGGTGTTGATGAGCCAGGCGGTCGGTTTCATGTGCTTGAGGAAGCCGGCATTGACCATGTGGCGGGTGCTGTCTTCAAGCGGGCAGTGCAGGCTGACGACATCGGCCTTGGCCACGCCTTCCATCAGATCGGCGATCGGCTCGTGCCCGTCCGCGGCGATGCGGGGCAGGGGGAAGTTGGGGTCATGCACCATCACGTGCATGCCAAAGGCAGCGCAGAGCCGGGCCACGCGGGTGCCGATGCGGCCGTAGCCGACGATCAGGACGCTGCGTTCGGAGAGTTCGTGCATGCGCCGGCCGTGCTGGATCATCCAGGTGCCGGCGCGAACGGAGGCGTCGTATTCGACGGTGCGGCGGGCGACGGCGAGCATGAGCATCATCGCGTGTTCGCAGACCGAAAGGTCATTCGCACCATTGACGACGCCGACAGTGACGCCCTGTCGGGTGCAGGCGGGGATGTCGAGCGTATCGAAGCCGACGCCGAAGCGGCTGACCACGCGCAGTTTCGGCGCGATGGCGAGGAGGTCGGCCTGGACTTTTTCAAGCCCGACCATGATCCCGTCGGCGTCGGCGATATGGGCGGCGAGTTCCTTTTGCAGCGGCGGGCCGCGGAATTCGGTGGTCAGAACCCTGAGTTCGATATCGCTGCGCGCTTCGAGCATGGCCATGGCGGTGGGGTGCAAGGCACGGCAGAGGACGACTTTATACATGATGATCCTGTCGGGCGTTTCCGTTTCATCGATTTTGCGGGCGCCGGGGCAGGCGCGCAACCCGTCATTCGTCATGACCGGCAGCGACTTCATCGCCGGCGCGGTGCCGTGTCTCGGGCAGGCCGAACCAGACCAGCATCGCGGCAAGGATGCCGGGCACGGCCAGGATCTGAAAGGCGATGGCATTGCCGAACCGGTCCGCCAGGGCGCCGGCGAGATAAGTGCTCAAGGCAGCACCGATCCCCATGAACACGCCGACGATGCCCATGGCCAGATTGAAGCGGCCGCGGCGATGGGTGATGTCGGCCACCACCAGGGGCACCAGAACGCCCATCACGGCGGCGCTGATGCCGTCAAGCGCCTGAAAGCCGATCATCGGCCACGCCGCGCCGTCTCCGGCAAGAAGCAGGGCGCGCACAGCCATCGCAAGAAAACCGCCGATCAGCACGGCGCGGCGGCCATAGGCCTGGGCCAGCCGCCCGATCTGCGGCGAGAGCATCGCGGCCAGCACCTGCGGGACAACGATGGCGGCAGCGACGAACAATTCGACATGGCGCGCATCCTCCCGCGCCACGATTCCGGCGGCGAGCGGTAGCAGGCCGGCATTGCCGAGATAGAACAGAAACACGCAGCCGCCGAACATCAGCAGCGCCGGGTCGCTGATCACCTCGCGCCGGGAATGGGGCTCTTCGCGCAGGGCCGATTTGTGGTCGGTCCGCAGGCGGGCGGTCGCCATGTCCTTGCGGCGGATGCCCCACAGGGCGCCAAGCGCCGCCGCACCGGCCGCAGCCGCGAGAAACAAGGTCGCGCGGTGGGAATACCAGGTGCCGACCACCCCCATCATGCCGGCCGCGAGCACGCTGCCCATCGCCGCGAAGCGGACGTTGTGGCCGAGCCGCTCCCCCAGCCCCTCCTTGCGCGTCAAAGCCAGCGTGATCGCGGCGATGGCCGGGCCGAGCACACAGCCGGCCGCCCCCTGCATGATTTCGGCCATCAGCACCGGCCCGTGGCCAGGCGAGACGCCGATCACCAGGGCGGCAACCATGACCATGACAACCGCCAGTCCGGCGGCGATCCGCTTGTCGCGGGCCGCATCGACCAGCATTCCGGCCGGCACCTGTGCCGCCATGCTGGCGAGGGCGGCAGCACTCAGCACGCCGCCGATTTCGCTCGCGCTCCAGCCATGGGTCGTCAGATAGACCGACAGGAACGCCCCGAACCCCGTCTGCATCAGCGCGACGAGCAGGTTGACACGATTCAGGGCAGTGAGGCTTGGCTTAACCACAAATCCATCCCGCAGCCTGATGATTTCCGACGGAATCGCCAAAAACGATCAGACGATCAAACACAGCGTGAGAGCGCGCCGCGGGCCTCGATCGCGGCAAAGCGGGCCAGCAGTGCCGCGGCACGGCGCACGACGGGCACGTCGATCATTTTGCCGTCGAGCGCCACCGCACCGCGGCCTTCGGCGCGTGCGGCCGCGTCCACCTCGATCACCCGGCGCGCGTATTCGACCTCGCCGGGCGAGGGGGTGAAGGCGCGATTGAGGGGGGCGACCTGGGCCGGGTTGATGCAGGCGGCGCCGGCGAAACCGAGCCGGCGTGAGCGCATCGCCATCGCCTCGAAGGCGGCGATATCGCCAAAACCAGCCAGGGTGCCGCTCAGCCCGAGCGGCATGACGCCGGCGGCGCGGGCGGCATAGAGGGTGATGGAACGGGCGACGGCCAAAGCCTCTTCGGAGGGCTCGCTTTCGATTGCGGTGGCGAAATCCTCCGCACCCAGGCCGAGCGCCACCACGCGGGGCGAGGCGCGGGCGATCGCCTCGGATTTGGCGAGGGCCTCCGGGGCCTCGACCAACACCTGAAACCACAGACGCCCGACCTCAAGCCCGGCAGCGGCCTCGCATTCGCTGACGAGTTCATCAAGCAGCGCCACATGATCCGCGCCCCGCGCCTTGGTCACGATGATGCCATCCACGCCCGGCACCACGGCCGCCCGCACATCCTCCACCGCCATCGACAAAGGCGCGTTGATCCGCACCAGCACATCGGCACCGGCCTGGCGCACCATGGCGGCCGCAGCCGGGATGGCCCGCCGCGCGGCGGCCTTTTCGCCGGGCGGAACCGCATCCTCCAGGTCAAGCTGGATGCAGTCGGCACCGCGCGTATGCGCCTTCTCGACGAACCGCCCGACATGCGCCGGCACGTACAGACACGACCGCCAAACCGGCTTTTCCCGCCTCATTCCCAAACCCTTCCCGATGCCGCCGTTGCGTGAGGCCGCCACTGTGCACCACAAAGACCCAAACGCAGAACCTCCGATGGCGCGCATCGAACGCGACGAACTGCCGATGGTCGATCTGCCGTACGGGGATGACGCAAACAAGGAGCCTGATGATTTTTGGCGGAACCGCCAAAAATCTGAATCAGGCTATCAAACAAAGCGTTAGAGCAGGATGCCTTCGCCTATCGGAAGGCATCCTGCTCTAAACCACCAGCCGCGCCTCGACGATATCCGCCTCGCCGGCCACGCGCTTGACGCTGAACCCAAGTTTCTTGACAAACGCCAGCATCGGCGCGTTGTCCGAGAGCACAAGCCCTACCATTTCGCGCATCCCCTGCGCCTTGGACCACGCAACCAGCCGGCCCATCAGATGCCGTCCGATGCCGCTGCCCTTGGTATCCGGCTGCACGGCGATGGCAAACTCCCCCTCGTCGCTGCCGGTTTCGCGCACGATGCGGGCAACGCCCACAGTCTGTCCGTCGCGCACCGCGACAAAGGCCATCTCGCGGGCGTAATCGACCTGGGTCAGCCGGACGATCTGCTCGGCGGAGAGTTCGCGCAGCGCAGAAAAAAAGCGGTAACGCACATCCTGCGGCGACAATCGGCGAAAAAAAGCGCCATGGGCCTCGGCGTCCTCGGGGCGGATCGGGCGGACCACGATATCCTGCCCACGCGTGCGGAAGATCCCGGTCAATTCGGCCGGAAAGGGCAGGATCGCGAGGCGGGCGTGTTCGCCCTCGGCATGCAGCCGGATCCAGGCATCCGCCGCCATCACGCCATCGGCATCGACGAACAGGGGGTTGAGGTCCAGTTCGGCGATATGCGGGAAATCGACGAGCAACTGGCTGATGCGCACCAATGTCTCAGCAACGGCGTCGACATTGGCGGCGTTCTGATCGTGCAAGGCACCCAATGTGGCGGCAACCCGCGTGCGGGCGATCATGCCGCGGGCCAGCGTGAGGTTGAGGGGCGGCAGATCGACCGCGACGTCGTTCCAGGCATCGGCCGCGGTGCCGCCTTGGCCGAAGCGGATCACCGGGCCGAACAGCGCATCGATGCCGGCCTGGACGCGCAATTCCCGCGCGCGGCCGACCTGGTGCTGGACGAGAAAGCCGGGCGCCGCATCCTGCGCGGCGCCGCCCCTGTCAAGAAGTGCGGCGGCGGCATGGACCTGTTCGGCATCGCGCAGATCGAGAACCACACCGCTGCGCGCCGCAGCGTCCGGCCTTGTCGCGCGGGCGCGCTTCAGAACGACCGGGAAACCCAGGGTCTGCGCCGCCGCAGCCGCCGCGGCGCCGTCATGCGCCACGCAAGACGGCACGGGTTTGACCCCGTAGGCCGCCAGAACCAGCAACGCCTCGCTTTGGGTCAGCAATCCGCCGCGCGCCTGGCTGAGGAGTGCCCGCACCGCCGCCTGGTCTGGCACGACCTCCAATACCGCGCTGGCCGGCAATTCGCGCGCTGCCGCACGGTTGCGGCGGTCCTGGACGAGGTGAAGAAAGCCGCGCACAGCGTCGGCCGGGGTGGCGAAAACCGGCACGCCAGCCTTGGCGAGGGCCCGGCGGTGGCCAGCCCCGGTGGTTTCGCCCATCACGCAGACCAGGAGCGGCACCTTGATGGAGTGTGCCGCCGCGATGATCGCCGCAACGCCGGCGCCATCACCCGGCCCGGTGGGGGCCATGACGGCCATCACGCCGCCGACTTCGCGCGCACCCGCAAGCAAGGCGGCCGCCGCGCCGATGGCGAGCGGGGTTTCCGCGCCGGAATAGACGATATCCCCCATCGCCACGCCGGCGGCCAGTTGCGGCTCGCAGGGGGCGGGGCCGAAGGCGTCCGGCAGCCGCGCCTGGATCAGTGTGCGCGTTTCGGGGCTCAGTTCCGCCAGGGTCAATCCGTCGCGCAAAATGGCATCGGCGGCGAGTTGCGCGGGGCCAACGGCGTTGGTGACGATGGCGAGCGCCTCGCTGCGGGCAGGCCGGGCGCGGGACAGGGTTTCGGCAGCGGCGAGCAAATCCTCCAGCGTTTCGACGCAGAGCACGCCGCAGCGGCGCAGCGCGGCGGTGAAAACCGCATCGGCGGCCCCGGTCGGGTCGAGCAGGCGGCCGCCGGCACGCAGCGCGACGACGGGGCGCAGACGCGCGGCGGCGCGGGCGGCCGAGAGGAAGGCGCGCGCATCCTTCAGGCGCCGGATGTCGAGCAGGATGGCGCCGGTGCCGCCGTCGCGGCTCAGCCAATCCAGCACCAGGCCAAAGCCGATATCGTCATTGCCGCCGATGCCGACGATGTGGCTGAAGCCGACGCCATTGGGCTCGGCCCAGTCCAGCACGGCGCGGCACAGGGCGGCGGATTGCGAGACGAGGGCGATTTTGCCGGCCAGCGGCCCGAGATGGCCGCGCGTTGCATTGAGGCCGATCCCCGGCACTGCGAGGCCGAAGGAGCCCGGGCCCAGGCTGCGCAGCCCGGTCTCGGCCGCCATGCCGCGCAGCCCGCCCTGCATCCCCATCACGATTGCGGCCCGGGTGCCGCGGGCAGCGAGGTCGCGCAGAGCCTGGTGGATATCGGGGTCGGCGGTGCAGATCACGGCAAGGTCGGGCGCCAGCGGCAGGTCGGCGATGGTGGGGTATGCCAGCACGCCACCGACCGAGGCGAGTCCGGTGCCGATGCCGATGCCGATGCCGACGGGCAGCACCGCGCCCTTGAACCCGGCGGCAAGGATGTTGTGCATCACCTGGGCGCCGGCCGGGGTCTGCGCGCCGAGCACGGCGAGCGACGTGGGGCGGAACAGCGCCTCGGGATGAAACCGGCCCGGCAGCGCCCGCGTCAACATGGGCATGGCAGCGATATCCATCTCATATACTGCGATGCAGCATACGCCCGAACCGGCCTAGCCGGGCAACATCTTTGCCTCCGCGCCGCGAAAGGCCACTATGGCGAACATTCATCGAGGACCCGACATGACCCACCGCATCGACCCCGAACAAGCCGCCGCCAACGCCACACGCGATGCGCTCGCCGCCACGCTGCCGCCGGTCACCATCAGCGAAACCATGGGGCCCAGCCGCGCCGTCAACGAGCGTCTGTCCATGATCTATGGCCAGGGCGGGCCAGAGATGGCGGAAACGAAGGAGCATTGGCTGCTGATCCGCGGCCGGCGCATCCAGATCCGGGTGCACAAGCCAATTTTGGGGACCAAGCTGCCCGTGCTGGTGTGGTTCCATGGCGGCGGCTGGGTGTTCCAGTCGATCGACACCCATGACCGGTTGATCCGCGAATATGCCGCGGCGGCGGGGTGCGCGACGGTGAGTGTCGCGTATTCGCTGGCGCCGGAATCGCGCTTTCCGCAGCCGCTGCTGGAATGCGCCGATGTGGTGCGCGCGCTGGTCGACACCGACTGGGGGCTCGATACCAGCCGCATCGCGCTGGGCGGGGATAGCGCGGGAGGCAATCTGGCGCTGGCCACGGCGATCCATCTGCGCGATGTCGGCGGGCCGGTGCCGCGCGCGGTGCTGACGCCCTATCCCGTCACATCGTCGGATTTCAGCAGCCCGAGCTATGAGGAATTCGCCGCCGGCTACGGGCTGACCCGGGCCGGGATGCAAGCCTATTGGGATCTCTACACGCGCGACCATGCGGACCGCCTGAATCCGCTGGCGGCGCCGCTGCGGGCGGATTGCGCCGGGTTGCCGCCGACATTCATCCAGTTGGCGGAACTCGACGTGCTGCGCTCGGATGGCGAACGGATGGCCGCAAAGATGCAGGCGGCCGGCGTGGATGTGACGTTGGCGACCTATCCGGGCGTGCTGCACGGGTTCATGCGGCTGACCGGGCCGGTGGCGATGGCGCGCCGGGCGGTGGCGGAGGCGGGGGTCTGGTTGAAGGGGAAGCTGGGTTAGATCGGGATGCCTTCGCTATCAGAAGGCATCCCGCTCCAGAACAGCCCCCCAAGGGCTACTGGACCGCGCCGTCGCCACGCAGGGGTTTGGCCTTGCCGCTCAGCGTGTTGCCCTTGACCAGCGCCTCGGTGGCGGTCTGGTTGACCACGAGGAAGGTTGGGTAACGCCCGGTGTTGCGGAAGATGTTGTCTTCGACGCGGATGTCCCGCGTCGGCTGGGTGACGCCTTCCATGCCGATGACGATGGCGCCGGTGTGGTTTTCGGATTTCGGGCCCTTTTCCAGCGTGTTGTTTTTTACCAGGACACCGCCGCCATTGGGGATTTCGATGAGGTAGGAGGCGGTGCCGTCGGGGCCGTCGGTGATGGTGCAGCCGATCACCTCGGTGCGCGCGGCGCGGGACTTGATGTGGTGGCCCTGTTTGGTTTCGCTGAACGTCGAATTCTCGACATGAAGCCGCTTGATTCCGCCGGCATAGATGCCGTGCGAGCAGGCGCCGCTGCAGGCGCCGTTGCGGGAGAAGACGCTGTCTTTGACGATGATGGTGCTGGCTGTGTTGGTGCCGGCGAGGATGCCGTTTTGGTTGTTGATGAATTTAACCCGCTCGACATTCAGATTGGCGCCCTCCGCACGGATGCCGGCGCCGTTGCCGTCGGGCACACGGGCGCGGGTCAGTGTCAGGTTGCGCACGGTGATGTTGTCCCCGGCGGTGATCAGCAGGGCCTTGCCGGCGCAGGTCTTGTCGGTGAAGACGGTCGAGCCGTCCTTGCCGGCGCCTTCGATGATGATGTCGTGCAGGGTGATGACCGCGCAGTCGAAATATTCGCCCGCGTCGATCAACAGGCGATCGCCCGCGGCGGCGCCGGCGATGGCGGCGGCGAGGGTCTTGAGCGGTTTATCCGGCCCGACCGGGATGGTTTTGGCGAACGCGGCGCCGGACACGACGAGCAGGCCGAAAAGCCAGCAGAGCAGCGGGTTCCGCGACATGGTGCCTCCAGGAACGTGGCGGTCGGATGACGCGGCACGGCGGAGCGTCGCGGCGCGAGCGCATTGTATCGTATTGCGTGTAATTCCGAAACCGATTTATCGGGCGCGGCCCGTTAAAAGATATCGGGATCGTATCCGACATGCATGAAGCACAATCCGTCCGGCGGCGCGGTTGGTCCCCCGGCGGCGCGACTTCGCGCGGCGAGGGCGGTGGCGACGCGGGCGGCGGGCCATGATCCCTCGCCGACCAGCTTGAGGGTGCCGACGATGTTGCGGACCTGGTGATGCAGGAAGCTGCGGGCGCCGACCTCGACGATGATGGTTTCGCCGTCGCGCCGGATTTCGAGGTGGTCGAGCGTGCGGATCGGAGATTTCGCCTGGCATGACGAGGCGCGGAAACTGGTGAAATCGTGGTGCCCGACCAGATGCCGCGCGCCTTCGGCCATCGCGGCGGTATCGAGCGGGTTGGGGACATGCCAGACAAAGCCCTCGTGCAGCGCGGGGCGGGCGCGGCGGTTGAGGATGAGGTAACGGTAACGCCGCCGCGTGGCGGAAAACCGGGGGTTCCAGTCATCCGGCGGGATGGCGGCCTGGAGGACGACGACGGCGTGCGGCTTCATATGAAAATTGAGCGCCTCGCGCACCCGGTTGGGCGGCAGGTCGCCGGGCAAGACGATGAGGGCGGTTTGCCCGGCGGCGTGGACCCCGGCATCGGTGCGCCCGGCGGCGATGGCGGCGACGGGGGCGCCGCCGTTCAGCCTGGCGGCGGCTGCCTCGAGCACCTGCTGCACCGAGATGCCATTGACCTGCCGCTGCCAGCCGACGAAGCCACGCCCGTCATATTCGATCAGCAGGGCATAGCGGGTCATGACCCCGGGGGTCCGCCGAGCCGCGTGCCAGCGGGCATTTTGCGGCCGCGCAGAAAGGCATCGGCATCGAGGGGCGCGCGGCCGGGGGCTTGCAGTTTGGTGATGCGCAGGGCGTCCCGGCCGGCGCGCACAAGGAGGGCGTCGTCCAGCAGGGTGCCGGGGCCAATGCTGTCGGGAGCCGTGCTGTCGGGGGCGTGGGGCTCGGGGGCGTGGGGCTCGGGGGTGGCGGCGAGAATTTTCAGGATGGTGCCGTCGTATTCCGTGAAGGTGCCGGGCCAGGGGTTGAGGGCGCGGACCTGGCGGTCGAGGAAGGCGGCGTCGCGGCTCCAGTCGATGCGGCCATCGTCGCGGGTGAGTTTCTCGGCATAGGTGATGCCCTCGGCCGGTTGCGGTGTGGCGGCTTGGGGGGCGGTGAGGACGCGGAGCATCAGATCGGCGCCGATGGCGGCCAGCCCGTCATGCAGGGCGGTCGCGGTGGTATGGGGACCGATGGGGATCGTGCCGCGCAGGAGCATCGCGCCGGTGTCGAGGCCGGCGTCCATCTGCATGATGGTGATGCCGGTTTCGCTGTCGCCGGCGAGGAGGGCGGCCTGGATGGGGGCGGCGCCGCGCCAGCGGGGCAGGAGGCTCGCGTGGATGTTGAAACAGCCGAGGCGCGGCGCGTCGAGCATCGCCTGGGGCAGGATCAGCCCGTAGGCCGCCACCACGGCGGCATCGAGGCCGAGGGCAGCGAACGCGGCCTGGGCCGCGAGGTCTTTGCGCAGGCGGGCGGGGGTGCGGACCGGCAGGCCGAGGCGTTCGGCCGCGGCGTGCACCGGGCAGAGACGGACCGACTGGCCGCGGCCGGCGGGGCGCGGGGGCTGGCAATAGACGGCGGCGATCGCGTGGCCGGCATGGTGCAGCGCCTCCAGGGCGGGCACCGCGAAATCGGGGCTGCCCATGAAGGCGATGCGCATCAGTCGTCGTCCCGCAGGTCGCGCTTTTCGCGCTGCTGTTTGACGAGTTTGCGCATGATCATGTTGCGTTTGAGGGTTGAGAGATGGTCAACGAACAGGATGCCGTCGAGGTGGTCGATCTCGTGCTGGAGGCAGGCCGCGAGCAGGCCGTCGCCCTCGATCTCCTGCTTGATGCCGGCCTGGTCGAGATAGCGGACCTTGACGCGGGCAGGGCGGGTGACTTCGGCGTAGAGGCCGGGGATCGACAGGCAGCCCTCCTCGCGGGTGGCCGTCTCAGGGCTGCGCGCGACGATTTCAGGGTTGATGAGGACATAGGGCACAACCTTGTCGTCAGGCATCAGGTCCATGACGAAGAGGCGCAGGCCGATGCCGACCTGGGGGGCGGCGAGGCCGATGCCGGGCGCTTTGTACATGGCGGCGAACATGCGCGGCACCAGGTCACGGATGCGATCGGCGTCGGCTGGTGTGACGGCGCGGGCCTTGGCTTTGAGGATCGCCTGGGGCGCGATGAGGATGGGGATCGGCTGCACGTGGTCGGTCATGGCGGTGATCTAGCGCCGACGACGGCGCGGATCAACGGCATAGCCCCCCTTGCATCGCGGGGCCGGTTGACCAACATAGGATGAAGCGCGGCCGCCATGATGGGGTCGGGCAACCGCTTCGCTCGGTTGAGGGAGCCTTCGATGACCACGCGTATCTTCGCCTCGCCGCTCGTGCTGGGGTTCGATCATATCGAACTGCTGCTGGAGCAGGCGACCAAGAAATCCTCCGACGGCTACCCTCCGTTCAATATTGAACAGACCGGGCAGGCCAGCCTGCGCATATCGCTGGCGGTCGCCGGGTTTACGATGGACGACCTGCAGATCACGCACGAGGACAACCAGCTCGTCATTCGCGGCAAGCAGGCCGATGACGGGCAGGGGCGGGTGTTTATTCACCGCGGCATCGCGGCGCGGCAATTCCAGCGCGTGTTCGTGCTGTCCGAGCATATCGAGGTTCGCGGGGCGTGGATGGAGCACGGGTTGCTGCATATCGATCTTGCCCGGCCCTTGCCGGAGGGGCGGGTGCGGACGATCCCGATCGGCAAGGCTACAACGGACCAACGCCATGTCGTCGTGGAGGGCAAGGAGTAGGTCTGGCTGGCGGTGCGCGGCGATTGGTCGCATCATGACTGAATGATGACACTTTCTCCGTTTGTGCTGCTCGCGGTGCTCGGCAGCGCGGTGCTGCATGCCGGCTGGAATGTCGGCGTGCGGCGGCAGACCGACCGGCGGCGCGAAACGGCGCTGATTATCGTGGGGGCGGCGGTGATCTGCGTGGCGGTGCTGCCTTTTCTGACGCCGCCGGCGCGCGAATCCTGGCCATACCTGGCGATGTCGGGTGTGTTGCATGTGCTGTATTTCATATTGATCGGCGAAGCGTACAGTCGCGGCGGGGTGTCGCTCGCGTATCCGTTGATGCGCGGCGCGGCGCCGGTTTTGACGGCGATGTTCGCGGTGGGATGGCTGGGGGAGACGATGTCGCCCTGGGCCTGGGCTGGGGTGATCGGCATTTCATGTGGCGTGATCCTGATGGCGCGGCGGAGCGGGGCGCCGGGGGAGACGGCCGCGATCCCGTTCGCGTTGGCCAATGCGGTGGTGATTGCGGCCTATACGCTCAACGATGCGCTGGGCGCGCGGGCCTCGCTGTCGCCGGTGGCCTACACGTTGTGGGTGGAGCCGTTGTCGGTGATACCGAGTCTGATGTGGCTGTTGCGCAAGCAGGTGATCCGGCTGCCCTCCCGGCAGGAGTGGCTGCGCGGGTTGGGCGGCGGCGGATGCTCGATGGCGGCCTATGCGACCGCGCTCTGGGCGATGACGGTGGCGCCGATTGCGCCGGTGGCAGCGATCCGGGAGACGGCGATGCTGTTTGGCGTTGGCTTCGCCTATCTGTTCCTTGGCGAGCGGCCGGGGGCACGAGGCTGGGCGGCGGCAGGGGTGATCGCGGCGGGGGCGGCGTTGCTGCGGTTTGGGTAGCAGGCGGCGCGCGCAATCCCGGAAGGGGACGGCACGTTGGGTAGGCTCGGTTCATTTTTCTGACATTCAGGACGGGGCGACGAGGCGCGGGCGCGGCAGGCCGACGGACATGTCGCGCGGGCGCAGGGCACGCACACGCGACGGCCGCGGAACCGGATTCGGCATACGCGCGGGGGCCTCGGCGACGGGGGCGGGGTTTGCGTCCGGTTCAGCGGTTTTTCGGGCTGAAACGCGGCGAGTGGGCGCGGGGGGAAGCTGCCCCGCCTGGTGGGCGGCGATCATCGCGCGCAGCCATTCCAGGATCGCCGCCAGAAGGCGGGCCAATGGATCGGCGTGGCGAAGGGCGTCCGGCGGGGTTATAAATGCTTCCATGTCGCGGTTTTATCGTAGGAAAAAAACCGTCGCAAGGAAAAAAAGCGGATGCTTTTTCCAAAAAAGAAGCGCTCGCCTTGCCTTCCCTCTAACACCCCATCCGCAGCGCAAGATCGTTGATATCGCTCGCGATAATGTCGAACGGCGCGTCGGCCGCGAAGTCGCGGGACTGGTGTGGGCCGTATTCGGTGAGACGGGGGAAGAAGGCGGTTTTCAGGCCGCAGGCCTGGGCGGCGCGGAGATCGCCGTTATGGGCGGCGGCCATCATCACTTCACCGGGGGCGAGGCCGAGCAGGGCGGCGGCGCCGAGATAGGTTTCGGGGTCGGGCTTGTAGTGGTGGAACAGTTCGGCGGCGCAGATCATGTCCCATGGGATGGCGGCGTGTTTGGCCATGTTGAGCAGCAGGGCGACGTTGCCGTTGGAGAGGGGGGCGATGGTGTAGCGGGATTTGAGGCGGGTGAGGCCGGGGATGGCGTCGGGCCAGGGGGTCAGGCGGTGCCAGAAGCGGTTGATGTGGTCGAGGTCGGCGTCCGAGAGGCCCGGGATGGCGAACTGGACGACGAGGTGCTCGAGGGTGGTGCGGTGCAGGTCGTCGAGTTTGGTCCAGGGCTGCTCGCCGCGGCGGACGCGGTCCATCGAGGGGGCGTAGTTGGCGCGCCAGGCGTCGACCAGGGCGGTCCAGTCGGCGGCGATGCTGCGGGCGGCGCCGAAGGCGGTGAGATCGGCGATCAGGCTGGAGCGCCAGTCCACGACGGAGCCGAAGGTGTCGAACAGGATGGCTTTGACGGTTGTTTTGAGGGCGGCGGTCATGCGGGGCGTTCCGTACGGTCGAGGAAGGCGGCAACGGCGGGGGTTTCGCGCATGGCGGCGCGGTCGGCTTCGGTGGGCAGGCGGGGTTTGTCGCGCAGGGCGTTGACCATGCAGAGGAAGCCGAGCGGTTCGCCGGCGGTGGCGCGGAACTGGTGCCAGGCCCAGGGCGGGATGGAGACGAGGTCATTGGTTTCGACATGGCGGATTTCGGTGCCGACCATGCAATCGCCGCGGCCGCGCAGGATCAGCACGGCGTGGGCGTGTTCATGGCGTTCGAGAGTGGAGTAGCCGGCGGGGGCGACTTCGAAATAGCGCAGTTCGCAGCCCATGTCGGGTTCGTGGAACAGGACCTGTCGGGTGACGGACTTGAACGGGGTGGTCGCGTCTTCCTTGTAGGGCAGATGGGCCACACCCTCCCATCGATAATCATCGAAGCGGCGGAAGGGGGGGGAGCGGTCCTGGTCCATGGAGTCCTCAAGCAAAGGAAGGGGGGGCCTCAGGCGAATGCATGGCGCGCGACGGTGGAGACGAAGGCTTCGACTTCGTGGGTCAGTCGCTCCCGCGTCGCGAGCAGGGCGCCGCCGATCAATACAATGGTGTCGGGGCCATAGAAATCCAGCATTTCGCCAATGCGGGCCTGCGTCATGCCGCCGGCCGGGACGGGGAGGCTCGGCTTGATGGCGCGCCAGGGGGCGCGGGCGGCGGCGGCGAGGGACGTGCAGGTGGCGGGGCTGTAGCCGAAGCGGCCGCCGTGATTGGGGTAGACCACCGCATCGGCGCCGATCATGCGGAAGAGTTTGCCGTAGAAGAGGGGCGGGGCGATGCGGGCGATGCCGGACAGGGTGGGGTGCGTCATGAACCCGGCGGCGGGGAATTCGCGCACCACGGTGGCGAAGCTGGGCATGCCCGCGATGAGGGGGGCGATGAGGAAGGCGGGGATGCCGCGGGCGAGGCCGTGGCGGATCTGGGCGCGCATGGCGTCGAGATTGCCGGAGAGGCTGGGGAGGTAATGCGTGCGGTGTCCGCTGCGGGCGGCGATATTTTCGAGGGCGTCGGTGACGGCGTCAACGCGGTCGATGAAGGGGGAGTAGGGCTGGTCGGCGAGGCCGTGGTCGTCCTTGATGAGGTCGATGCCGCCTTCGGCCATGCGGGCTGCGATGGCGGCGAGGCCGGCGGGGGGGAGGCCCTGCGGCTTGAGGGCGCCGCTGGTGAGGGCGCGGGCGGGGGCGCCGGCAAGGGCGCGCAGGCCGGCTGTGCCGAGGTTGGGGCCGGGGAAGGCGTCAACCAGGGAGGCGGGGAGTTCGGCATCGACGAGGTCGATCCCGTCCTGGATGGAGGTGTTGCCGAACAGCATGTTGAAGAGTTGGCCGGCTTCGTTCGCGATGGTGGCGGTGGCGAGGCCGATGCGGACTTCGAAGCGGCCGGTGCCGAGATCGGCGATGGCTTCGACCCGGCCGACGATGTCGTTCAGCACATGGGCGTCGTCGATGCCCTCGACCGGCATTTCGACGCTTTGCTCGACGGCGATGCCGTGGGCGCGAGCCTCGATGGAGGCGGCGGTGGCGGTGACATGATAGATGGCGGTGAGGCGTTCGGACATGGCGGTTTCATGCCTGCAAAGGCGGGAGGGAGGCAAGGCAAGGGCTTCTTTTTTGAAAAAAAGAAGCAAAAAACTTTTGTCTGGTTGGGTTGGGGGGATCGGTCGTCGCGCGGGGTTTGCGGCGGTTTTTTACCGAAAAGCGACCCCTTGCGCGCCTCGGGAGGCGGGTTCGCGCAAAACGGTGCTTGTCGTGGGGGGCAAGGGGGATTAACGGTCCCGCGTTTTGGGCGGCCAGCGGGGCTGTCGTATCTGGAGGGATGAGCATGGGCTACAGGGTCGCGGTTGTCGGCGCCACCGGGGCGGTCGGGCGCGAGATGTTGAAAACCCTGGCCGAGCGAAAATTCCCCGTGAGCGAAGTGGCCGCTCTGGCCTCGGCACGTTCGGTTGGCCAGGAGGTTTCGTTCGGCGAAAAGCAGGTGCTCAAGGTGCAGAACCTGGAGACCTTCGATTTCACGGGCTGGGATATCGGGTTGTTCAGCCCGGGGGCATCGATTTCGGCGGTGCATGCGCCGCGCGCGGCGGCGCAGGGTTGCGTGGTGATCGACAACACCAGCCATTTCCGCATGGACCCGGATATTCCGCTGGTGGTGCCGGAGGTGAATCCGCAGGCGCTGTTGAAGAACAAGCGCAACATCATCGCCAATCCGAACTGCTCGACGATTCAGATGGTGGTGGCGCTCAAGCCGCTGCACGACAAATACAAGATCAAGCGCGTGGTGGTATCGACCTATCAGGCGGTGGCGGGCGCGGGCAAGGAAGGGATGGACGAGCTTTACACCCAGACCAAGGGCAGCTTCGTCAACGATCCGCCGCGGATGGAGGTGTTCACCAAGCAGATCGCCTTCAACTGCATTCCCCATATCGACAAGTTCATGGATGACGGGTCGACCAAGGAGGAGTGGAAGATGGTTGCCGAGACCCGCAAGATCCTCGACCCCGATGTGAAGGTGACCGCGACCTGCGTGCGTGTGCCGGTGTTCATCGGCCATTCCGAGGCGATCACGGTTGAATTCGAGCGTCCGGTGACGGTCGAGGGCGCGCGGGCGGCGCTGCGCGCGGCGCCGGGCGTGGTGGTGATGGATACCCGCGAGGATGGCGGCTATATCACGCCGCTGGAGTGCCAGGGCGAGGATGCGACCTATGTGAGCCGCATCCGGATCGACCCCACGGTGCCGCATGGGCTGGCGTTCTGGTGCGTGTCGGACAACCTGCGCAAGGGTGCTGCGCTGAACGCGATTCAGATTGCGGAGAGCATGGTGGCGCAAGGGCTTATCGGCAAGAAGGCGACCGCGGCGGCGTGATTGCGCCGCGTTGACCGTCCGCCGGGGCAGGCGTAAGGGAATGGCCGATACGGCGCCGCAGCCACGGTGCCGGGAGCGAAGGAGTTGGCTCGCATGCTGGATACCCGTGAATCGCTGATGGTGGCGCGCACGTCGGATGGGCGCACCGTCCGCCGGCCGGTTTCACCGCATTTGCAGGTCTATCGGTTGCATCTGCTGATGGTGCTGTCGGGTTCGCATCGCATCACCGGCATGGCGCTGTCGGTTGGGACGGCGATCCTGCTGTGGTTCCTGGTTGCGGCGGCGTCGTCGGATGCGGCTTATGGCTGGTTTGCGTGGGCGATCGGCTCGCCGATCGGATATCTCGCGATGTTCGGCTGGACCGGGGCGCTGTGGTATCATTTCTGCAACGGCATCCGGCATCTGCGCTGGGATTTCGGCAAGGGGTTCGAAATTCCGGATCTGTACCGCTCGGGGCGGATGGTGCTGGCGGCGACTGCGGTGCTGACGGTGCTGACCTGGGTTGGCATTTTCCTGGCACGTTGAGAGAGGGCAAGCAGATGACAGACCATAATTCCGCGCCCTCGGTGATGCGCAGCAAGCTGGGCCAGGCGCGCGGGTTGGGCGCGGCGGGCTCGGGGTTCCATCACTGGTGGGCCCAGCGCGTGACGGCGTTTGCGCTGATCCCGCTGACGATCTGGTTTGTGTGGGCCTGTGTCCACATGATCGGCATGACGCGGGCCGATGTGGCGCATTTCATGTCCAACCCGCTGGTGGCGGGATCGATGATCGCGATGATCGTCATCACGTTCCATCACCAGCAACTCGGCTTCGACGTGATCGTCGATGACTACGTGCGGGGCGATACCAAGGTGATGGCCCGGCTGATCCTGAAGGGGGTCAACTGGCTTTTGGCGCTGGTTGCTGTCGTCGCGGTGTTGAAACTCGCATTTTCCGGCTGATCTATACGCTGCCTATCCTGGCCCGCCTCCTCACCTTGGACGCACATCGATGAACGCCATCACGAAACCTTCCCTCGGCGCCTACAACGTGATCGACCACACCTATGACGTGCTGGTGGTCGGCGCCGGCGGTGCCGGGTTGCGCGCGACCCTTGGCATGGGCGCGGCCGGGCTGCGCACGGCCTGTATCACCAAGGTGTTCCCGACCCGCAGCCACACGGTCGCGGCGCAGGGCGGCATTGGGGCGGCGCTGGGCAATATCGGGCCGGACGATTGGCGCTGGCACATGTATGACACCGTGAAGGGGTCGGACTGGCTCGGCGACCAGGATGCCATCGAATATATGTGCCGTCAGGCGATTCCGGCGGTTCATGAGCTTGAGCATTTCGGCGTGCCGTTCAGCCGCACCGAGGACGGGCGGATCTATCAGCGCCCGTTTGGCGGGCATATGACGGAATACGGCAAGGAGCCGGCGATGCGCGCCTGCGCTGCGGCCGACCGCACCGGCCATGCCATTCTGCACACGCTGTATCAGCAGAGCCTGAAGCATGAGGTCGAATTTTTCGTCGAATATTTTGCCCTCGACCTGATCATGGATGAAGACGGCGTTTGCCGCGGCGTGATGGCGTGGTGCCTTGAGGACGGCTCGATGCATCGGTTCCGGGCGCAGACCGTGGTGATGGCGACGGGCGGGTATGGGCGGGCGTTCCTGTCCTGCACCTCGGCGCATACCTGCACCGGCGATGGGTCGGGCATGGTGCTGCGGGCCGGGTTGCCGGCGCAGGACATGGAGTTTGTGCAGTTCCATCCGACCGGCATTTTCCCGGCGGGCTGCCTGATCACCGAGGGGGCCCGCGGCGAAGGCGGGTATCTGACGAATTCTGAGGGCGAGCGGTTCATGGAGCGCTATGCGCCGACCGCGAAGGACCTCGCCTCGCGCGATGTGGTGTCGCGTTCGATGACGCTGGAGATCAATGCCGGGCGGGGCTGCGGGCCGAACAAGGACCACATCATGCTCCATCTGGAGCATCTCGGCGCCGACATCCTGCATGAGCGCCTGCCCGGCATTTCCGAGACGGCGAAGGTGTTTGCCGGCGTGGATGTGACGAAGGGGCCGATCCCGGTGCTGCCGACGGTGCACTACAACATGGGCGGTATTCCGACGAATTACCACGGCGAAGTGCTGCGCCCGACCAAGGACAATCCGGACGCAACCGTCCCGGGCCTGATGGCCGTTGGCGAGGCGGCCTGCGTTTCGGTTCATGGCGCGAACCGCCTGGGCACCAATTCGTTGCTCGACCTTGTGGTGTTCGGCCGCGCGGCGGCGATCCGCGCCGCGGAGACGATCAAGCCTGGCGCGAGCCAGCCGACCCTGCCGGCGCGGGCGGGCGAGAAGTCGCTCGACAACCTCGATCGGGTCCGTCACGCCAAGGGCGGCAGCAAGGTGGCGGACCTGCGGCTCGACATGCAGCGCACCATGCAGGCGCATGCCGCGGTGTTCCGCAACTCCAAGAGCCTCACCGAGGGCGTCGACAAGATGAGCACGCTGTGGGGCCGGATGGACGACATGCAGATCACCGATCGCAGTCTGATCTGGAATTCGGACCTGATGGAGGGTCTCGAACTGCAGAACCTGATGGGCAACGCGATGACCACCATCGTTGGCGCCGAGGCCCGCAAGGAAAGCCGTGGCGCGCAGGCGCATGACGATTTTCCGGATCGCGATGATGAAAACTGGATGAAGCACACGCTCGCCTGGTGCGACGACAAGGGCAAGGTGACGCTCGATTATCGTCCGGTGAAGATGCAGACGCTGACCAACGAGGTCTCCGTCTTCCCGCCCAAGAAGCGCGTCTACTAGAGGTATCGTCCGATGGTCGAATTCAACCTGCCCAAGAACAGCCGGGTGCAGCCCGGCAAAGTCTACAAGGCGCCGGCTGGGGCCAAGCGCGTCCGCAGCTTCAAGATCTATCGCTGGAACGCCGATGACGGCAAAAATCCGCAGACCGATACTTTTGAGCTCGATCTCGACGCCTGTGGCCCGATGGTGCTGGATGCGCTGATCAAGATCAAGAACGAGGTGGACCCGACCTTGACGTTCCGCCGCTCCTGCCGCGAGGGCATTTGCGGCTCCTGTGCGATGACGATCGACGGGTCCAATACGCTGGCTTGCCTCAAGCCGATCGAGGACTGCAAGGGTGACATCGCGATCAGCCCGCTGCCGCATATGCCGGTGGTGAAGGATTTGGTGGCGGACTTGTCGGGCGCTTACGCCCAGCTGCGCTCGATCGAGCCGTGGCTGCAGTCCGACACGCCGCCGCCGCCGGATGGGGAGCGGTTGCAGAGCAAGGACGAGCGCGCGCTGCTGGACGGGATGTGGGAATGCATCCTGTGCTTCTGCTGCACCACGTCGTGCCCGTCCTATTGGTGGAACGGGGATCGCTACCTTGGCCCGGCCGTGCTGCTGGCGGCGTATCGCTTCATTGTGGACAGCCGGGACGAGCGGACCGGGGAGCGGCTCGATGCGCTGGAGGATCCGTTCAAGCTGTATCGCTGCCACACCATCATGAACTGCACGCAGACCTGTCCGAAGGGGTTGAACCCCGGCAAGGCGATCGCGCAGATCAAGACGCTGATGATGGAACGCCAGGTCTAGCCATGGGCGGCCGGGCTCGGGTGAGCCTGGTCGGGTCCCTGCTTGGGGATCATGCGTTTTTACGGGCGTGGTGGAGCAACTGGGCCGAGGTTGTGCCCGGGAAGATCTATCGCAGCAATCATCCCGGACCGGGGCGGCTGCGCCGTGCGGTGGCGCGGTTCGGGTTGCGCACGATCGTCAATTTGCGCGGCACGGCGCCGAATGTGGCGACCGCCTTGTCGGCTGAAGAGGCGGCGCGGCTCGGGGTCGAGACGGTCTACATGGCGTTCGAGAGCCGGGGCGCGCCGCATCGCGAGCGGATTTTGCGGTTCCATGAGATCTATCGGACGATGAGGCTGCCGGCGCTGTTGCATTGCAAATCGGGGGCTGACCGGGCCGGGCTGGCCGCGGGGCTGGTGGTGTTGTTCGAGGGGGGGACGGCGGCGGCGGCGGCGCGGCAGTTGTCGTGGCGCAGGCTGCATGTGGCGGTGTCCCCGACCGGCATCCTGGATGCGTTTTTTCGCATGTATGCCGCCGAGGGCGAGGGGCGCAAGGCGTTCCTCGACTGGGTGCGCGAGGATTATGACGAGATGCGTCTGCGGCGCGGGTTTAGGCCGTGGCGGCTTGGGACATTCCTGACGGATACGGTTTTGCGGCGGGAATAGGGTCTTTGCGCGAGCGGCGATCGCGGGCAGAGTTCGTGGATGCGAGACAGGGCGGCGGCATGATGCGCGGGTTGGGTATGCGGCGGGGGTCGGCGGGGCTGCTGGTGCTGCTTGTGCTTGCCAATATTGCCGCCTGGGCGTGGGCGTGGGCCGGATTTGCCGGGCATTCCGCCCTGCTCGGCACGGCGCTGCTGGCCTGGGTGTTGGGTCTGCGCCATGGGGTGGATGCCGATCATATCGCGGCGATCGATACCTCGGTGCGCAAGTTGATGCAGGAGGGCGGGCGGCCGGTTGCGGTGGGGACGTGGTTTGCGCTCGGGCATGCGACGGTGGTGATCCTCGCCAGTGCTGCGATTGCGCTGCTGGCGGCTGCGATGGAGGGGCCGCTCGCGGATATGAAGGGCAATCTGGGACTTTACGGCACGCTGCTGTCTGGCCTGTTTCTGCTGGTGATGGCCGGCATGAACCTGGCGATCCTGCGCGCGACCTGGCGCAATTTTCGGCGGCTGCGGCGCGGCGCGGCGGTGGCCGAGGCGGATTCGTCCTTGGTGGGCGGGGGTCTCGCACGGCTATGCCGGCCGTTGTTCAGGGTGGTCACACGAAGCTGGCATTTGTATCCGGTCGGCATGCTGTTCGGGCTCGGATTCGACACCGCGACGGAAATCGGACTGCTCGGGATTTCTGCCGCCGAAGCTGCCAAGGGAACGTCTCCGCTGCTGATCATGGTGTTCCCGGTGCTGTTCACGGTGGGCATGGCGCTGGTGGATACGGCCGATTCGGTGCTGATGGTGGGGGCCTATGGCTGGGCCTTCCTCGATCCGCTGCGCAAGCTTTGGTATAATCTCACGATTACGGCCGCCTCGGTGCTGGTGGCGGTGCTGATCGGTGGGATCGAGTTGCTCGGGCTGCTGGTGGATCGGTTTGGGCTGGATGGAGGGGTTTGGACGGTCGTGGCGGAGCTCAATTCGGATATGGCCAATTTCGGCTTTGTGGTTGTCGCGCTGTTTGCGTTGAGTTGGCTGGTCTCGGCAGCGATCTATAAATGGCGGCTGGCATGAGCCGGGGGTTTCAGGGGTTCCAGCCGGCGGCGGCGCAGTTTTTTGCGGAGCTTGCCGTCAACCAGGAGCGGGGCTGGTTCAATGACAACAAGGCGCGCTACGCGCGCGATGTGAAGGCGCCGATGGGGGCGCTGATGGATGATCTGGCCGCTGAACTGGCCCGGCGCGGCATTCCGATCACGGGCGATGCCAAGCGGGGGCTGTTCCGGATTCATCGTGACGTGCGGTTCAGCCACGACAAGGCGCCCTACAAGACTCATGCCGGCGCGGTGCTGACACGCGACGGGCGCAAGGGCACGCCGGGGCTGCTGTATTTCCATCTGGCCCCGACCGGCTGCTTCATGGCCGCGGGGTTCTATCATCCGGACCCCTCGGAACTCTCCCGCATGCGCGACAGCGTGGCCTATGGGCCGAAGGAATTCGCGGAGCTGGAGACACATCTTGCGGGTCATGGCCTCGCTTTGTCGCGCGAGGAGACGCTGAGCCGGCTGCCACGGGGCTATGACATGATGGCCGACAGCCCGCACGCATGGGCGATCAAGCTCAAGAACTATGTGACCTCGCGGCCCGTGCCGGACGAGGCCCTCGCCACGCCGGCGCTGGTCGGGCATATCGCCGACTTTGCTGCCGTCACCCTGCCGCTGCTCGAATGGGGCTGGGACGCACTTTCCTGAACGAGAGACATCGCATGAGCTTTCCCACGCCTTTTGCCCAGCACCGGGCCGAGGTGCTGCCGGCCTGGATCGACGGCAACAACCACATGAACATGGGCTACTACACCGTGTTGTTCGACCTCGCGACCGACGATCTGTGGGACGCGTTGGGGATCGGGCGGAGCTACAAGGTGGAGCGCGGCTGCGGCACGTTCGCGGCCGAGGGGCATATCATCTACGAGCGCGAGATGCTGCTGGGCGAGCGCGGGCTGGTGCATAGCCGGGTGGTCGGGGTGGATGCCAAGCGGCTGCACATCGCGCATGAGTTGTTCCGCGACAAGGACGGGCTGCGGGCAGCGGCGCAGGAGTTCATTTTTCTCAATGTCGATCTCGGGCGCCGCAAGGTGACGCCATGGCCGGAGGATATCCTGCCGGTGCTGCACCGCGCTGCCGCCGCCCATGCCGCGCTGCCACCGCTCGACTGGGCCGGGCGGCGCGTGGCCTTGCCGGCGCCGCAGCGGTGAGCAACTTCCCGACCCCCTTCGCGCGCTTCGAGGGCGTGGTGCGGCCCGAGTGGATCGACCCCAACGGGCACATGAACCTCGCCTACTACCTGGTGCTGTTCGATCATGCGCTGGACGCGATCTGCGAAGTGTTCGACCTCGACTGGGCTTATACCAAGCGGACCAACCAGAGCATGTTCGCGGTCGAGACCCATACGCTCTACCAGCAGGAGTTGCTGGAGGGTGAGCGCGCGGTGGTGCATTCCTGGGTGCTTGGCGTGGATACCAAGCGGGTTCATGTGGCGCAGGAGATGTATCGCCTGCCCGATATGACGCGGGCGGCCTGCTGGGAGGCGATGATGCTGCATGTCGATCTCGCCAGCCGCAAGGTGGTGCCGTGGCCGGAGGCCCAGCGGGTCCGGATGGAGACGGCGGCGGCGGCGCATGCTGCCGTGCCGCCGCCGGACTGGGTGGGTCGCAAGGTGCAGATGCGCCGGTGACGGAACGCTGTTGCGCGCCCTGTTTCCGCGCCGGATCACCCTATATAAACGAAGTATGTCCATAGATCGCCGCCTGACCGCCCAGCACGACCCGATCGCCCGACGCCGCGTGGCGTTATGGCTGTTCGTGACGTGCGGGATGATCCTGGTCATGATCGGCCTTGGGGGCGCGACCAGGTTGACCGGGTCGGGGCTGTCGATCATGGAGTGGGCGCCCATCATGGGCACGCTGCCGCCATTGTCCGAGACGGAATGGCAGCGGCTCTATGCGCTGTATCAGAAAATCGCGCAGTACGAGTTGATCAACAAGGGCTTTGGGATCGAGGGGTTCAAGGCGATTTTCTGGCTCGAATGGGCGCATCGCCTGTGGGGGCGGCTGATCGGGCTGGTCTTTATCGGGCCGCTGCTGTGGTTCGCCTGGACGGGCGCGGTTGGACGGCGGCTGCTGCCGCGGCTCGGCCTGCTGTTTGTGCTGGGCGGCATGCAGGGAGCGGTCGGCTGGTTCATGGTCGCATCGGGGTTTTTCCCGGACAGCACGGCCGTCTCGCCGTATCGGCTGGTGGTCCATCTGACGTTTGCGTTGGTGCTTTATGCGGCGCTGCTCTGGATCGGGCTGGGCGAATGGCGGGGTGATGCGCCGCGCGATGCGGCTGCGCCGCGCGGGCTGCGCTGGCTGGCGCGCGGCCTTGCGGGGCTCACCGCGGTTACGATGCTGGCAGGGGGGTTCGTCGCCGGACTCAAGGCCGGCTTTACATACAACACATTCCCGCTGATGGATGGGCGGCTGGTGCCGGCGGGATATGCCGACCTGTCGCCGTGGCTGCGCAACCTGACCGAAAATGTTGCCGCCGTGCAATTCGATCATCGGTTGCTCGCAAGCCTCGTGTTGCTTGCCACGCTCGGCGCGGCCCTGCGCTATGTGCGGCACGTGTCCGGGCTTGCGGCTCGGGCGTTGCTGGTTTTGAGTGTCTCGGTGATCGCCCAATACGTGCTGGGCGTGATGACGCTGCTGTGGGTCGTGCCGGTTTCACTCGGCACCGCCCATCAGGTGCTGGCGGTGCTGGTGCTGACCGCAGCCCTTGTTCTGTTGCACGCCACGCGTGCCCCCTCTTCGCGCTAGAGCGGGATGCCTTCTGACCGGCGAAGGCATCCCGCTCTAACTCTTTGTTTGATCGCCTGATTCGGATTATTTGGCGATCCTGCCCACCGTCATCAGGCTCTAGGAAACCCCATGTCCGCTTCCCTCGCCGGCCAGACCCCGCTTGCCACGACCGATGCGCTGTTTTTCGATCGTCCCGACGCGGCGCTTGACCGCGATGCGGCGGCACGGCTGCTGGGTCGGGCCCTGGCCAATGCCGATGATGGCGAGTTGTTCCTGGAATACCGGGAGAGCGAGTCCATCAGCCTCGATGACGGACGGATCCGCAGCGCCGAGTTCGATACCTCGCTTGGCTTCGGATTGCGTGCCGTGGCGGGCGAGGCGACGGGCTTTGCCCATGCCGGGGAAATCAGCGAGGACGCGCTGAAGCGGGCGGCGGCGACGGTGGCGGCGGTGGCTTCCGGACACCAGGGCGTGGCGGCCGAACCGCCGCGGGCGAGCAATTCGCGGCTCTATAGCGCGGTGAGCCCGTTTGCGGGGACCGATTTCGGCAAGCGGACCGGCCTGCTGGCGGAGATCGACCACTACGCGCGCGGCAAGGACGCCGGGGTGCGCCAGGTGATGGCATCGATCACCGGGGAATGGCAGGCCGTGCAGATCCTGCGCGCCGATGGTGGGCGGGTGGCGGATCTGCGGCCGTTGGTGCGGCTCAACGTGTCGGTCGTGATGGAGAAGGACGGGCGGCGTGAAACCGGCAGCTATGGCACGGGCGGTCGGTTCGACTATGGGCGGATCATGGAGGAGGGCATCTGGCGCGCTGCCGTCGACGAGGCGATCCGTCAGGCGCTGGTCAATCTCGACAGCCGGCCGGCGCCGGCGGGGGAAATGCCGGTGGTGCTGGGCTCGGGCTGGCCCGGCATTCTGCTGCACGAGGCGATCGGGCATGGGCTGGAGGGCGACTTCAATCGCAAGAAGACCTCGGCGTTCTCGGGCCTGATGAACCAGCGGATTGCATCCCCCGGGGTTACGGTGGTGGATGACGGCACTTTGGTGGACCGTCGCGGCAGCATCACGGTAGACGACGAAGGGACTCCATCGGGTCGGACCGTGCTGATCGAGGACGGGTATCTTCGTGGATATTTGCAGGACCGGTTGAATGCCCGCCTGATGGGGGTACAGCCGACCGGAAACGGGCGCCGGCAGTCCTACGCGCATGCGCCGATGCCGCGGATGACCAACACCATCATGCTGGGCGGCCAGCACACCCGCGAGGAGATGATCCGCTCGGTGAAGCGCGGCTTGTTCGCGGTGAATTTCGGTGGCGGGCAGGTCGACATCACGTCGGGCAAGTTCGTTTTCTCGGCGAGTGAAGCCTATATGATCGAGGACGGACAGATTACGTACCCGGTAAAAGGCGCGACCTTGATCGGCAATGGTCCGGATGCGCTGACCAAGGTGGAGATGATCGGCGATGACCCGGCGCTTGACCCCGGGATCGGCACGTGCGGCAAGAATGGCCAAGGCGTGCCGGTGGGTGTGGGACAACCGACGTTGAAGGTGTCAGGGTTGACGGTCGGCGGGACAAGAGCGTGAATTTTCGCTGATTGATTAACATTTTATTGAGACCTGATGTGACACATCCGGTGGCCTCCGATGAAGGAACATTGTGGTTGCGCATGATTTCCGATTGACGGATGCACTTGTTTTGCTCGAAAAATCGCGCCGCAGAGCCGCGAAGCGGGCTGCGGGGGGGAGAGAAGGCAGATTAACGCGCGGCAGGCGAAAATTTAGTCCGTTAATAAGTCGTTTTCTTAGCGTTTTAACGACGTTTTAACGCCGTTAAAACGCTAATGTGCGAACAGGGGTGTTTACTCCTTCCAACGCAACCAAGTTGGGCTGCTCAACCCCATAGCCCACCATCGGAAGGACCTTCATCATGACCAATTCCAACATTGCCACCGCCGATGCCGGCACGGTTCGTCTCGGCGCGATCGCGCGCACGCTGCCCGTCGCCGATGCCGGCACGGTTCGTCTCGGCGCGATCGCGCGCACGCTGCCCGTCGCCGATGCCGGCGCGGTGCGTCTCGGCGCTATCGCGCGCACGCTGCCCGTCGCCGATGCCGGCGCGGTGCGTCTCGGCGCGATCGCGCGCACGCTGCCCGTCGCCGATGCCGGCGCGGTGCGTCTCGGCGCTATCGCGCGCACGCTGCCCGTCGCCGATGCCGGCACGGTGCGTCTCGGCGCGATCGCGCGCACGCTGCCCGTCGCCGATGCCGGCACGGTGCGTCTCGGCGCTATCGCGCGCACGCTGCCCGTCGCCGATGCCGGCACGGTGCGTCTCGGCGCGATCGCGCGCACGCTGCCCACCGCCGATGCCGGCACGGTGCGTCTCGGCGCCATCGCCCGCACGCTGCCCGTCGCGACCTGAGGCCAGGGCGGTCGCGCGCCGTATGGTTCAGCCGCGTCAGACCTCATGAGAAACCGGGCCTGCGCCCGGTTTCCTTGTGTTCAGCCGGCGCGCCCGGCCTCATCCCGCAGCGAGACCCCGCATGACCGAAAAGCCCATCCCAGCCAAAGCCGATCCCCGCGTCCGCTTCTACCGCATGATCCCCGACATCCGCCTGCCGCAGCGTGCCGACCGCTCGGCCGCGGGCAGCCTGCCGACCCGGGCCTTCCGCTATTGCGACCCCGTCACCACCGCCTCGGCCTTCGGCTATTACGTCTTCACGCCCCTGAACTTCACCCTGATCTGGGACGGGCACGACATCCAATGGACCTATGAGGGCAACGAGCACGGCTGGATGCCCCTGAAAACAGCGCAATACCCTTATTTTCCTGCCCATTTCAACGAGCGGGCGCCCGAGGAGATCCAAGGGTTTTCGCCGCCTATGCTGGCGTCCTTGCAGGAGCCCGGCCTGGTGAATATCTGGTCCGGCCTGATTGCGCGCACCATTCCAGGCTGGAGCTTGCTGGTGCGCCCCCCGGTGAACTTTGCTCGCCGCGGGGGATATGAATTGTTCGAGGGGATCATCGAGACCGACCGCTGGTTCGGGCCGCTGCTGACAAATATCAGACTGACGAAGACCGACACACCGATCGAATTCAACAACGAGCTTCCCCTTTTCCAGGTGCAGCCGATTCCGCGCGAAGCCCTGGAGGAGCCGGCACAAAACAACTTCGCCATCACCCGCGACATTGAGGGTCTGCAACCGGAGGATTGGGACGACTTCTACAACACCGTCGTGCGCCCCAATGTCACCGAGAACCGCCCCCGCGGCGAATACGCCGCCGCCGCTCGCCGGCGCCGCAAGGCTGACGAGGCCTAGAGCCTGATGATTTTTGGCCCGTGCGTTGCGCCGAATATGGTCATGGTGATCCAACCCAGACGCTACCGCCAAGAGATCTCGGGCAACACCGCAACGGGCAGTCGCGCGGCGGACACCGTGCGATCCTTGAGCGCGAACGGCACCGTCAGCTTGCCATCCGGCGTACGCGGCACCAGGCGCAACAAGGCCTTGGCGGTGCGTGCCGTTATGGCCGGAATGATGCCGGCCCCAACCGCAGCATCGATCGTCTCCGGCAGGCCGCCGGCGGCGATCATGCCGTTGCCTTCCACCTGCAAGCGGCTGTCAAGGCCGAAGACGCCACCAAGTTCTCCATCAAGCTCGCCCCAACGCAGCGTCAGGCGATGGATCGACACCTGCCCCCCAGCAGCGCGCCAGGCCTGCGGTGTGGCCCGCGCGGCCGCGAGTCCGGTGATGCCGGCCTCAAGCGTGATCCGCTCGACCCGCGTGGGCAGCGCGCTCGCCGGCACCGCGTCGCTGAGATCGACACCGGCGATGGTGCCGCGCACCACGGCTGCACTGAATGGGGGCCCGTTGCCGGGGTCATCCTCCGCCGTCAGATCGACGGCATCGAACCTCACCAGCCCGGCCGTGGTGCGGGCCTCCAGTTCGCGCGCCCAAACGCGTGCGGCATACGGTCCGAACAGGCCGAATTCGCCAACCACGGGCGGCCCGTCGATCAGCATCGGCGTGCCGCCGGGCAGGCTCAACACGTGGGGTCCGCTGAGCCGTGCAGTGATCAGGGTGGGATGCCCGCTCTCGAACGCAACCTCGAAGCCGGCCGACTGCCAGAGGCGCCCCCCCTCCACCAGCCGCAGATCCGGCACGGAGAGCCGCGCTGCGAAAGGCCAGCCACTGCGGGCGTATCCGCCATGATCGACCCGCCACCCCTGCGCCCGCAGGCCCGCCTCGGTGTCCGCGAGCGCCGCCTCAAGCCAGACAATACCAACAAGCCAGACGATCGTATGGAGCACCGCCAGCGCCAAGGCGGCCGCCATCAGTGCGCGCGCTGAAACCCGGCGCATCGCTCAGCGTCTGGCCTGGGCGCGCGTCGCCTCGGCGAACAGCGCATCGAGCCGCGCCGTGATCTCGGGGCGCGACAGGCCCGCCGGCATCGGCGGATGGACGTCAATATGGATCACGCCCCCCAGTTTATGAAACGCTTGCCGTCCCCAGCAATGCCCTGAATCGGTGGTCACCGCGATGATCGGCAAGCCGCTCCGGCTGGCGATGGCCGCGAAACCGGGATGCAGCGGCGCCCGTTCGCCTGGCGCGACCCGGGTTCCCTCGGGGAAAATCACGATCTGCCGGCCTTCCGCGACCGCGCGGTCGGTTTCCTTCAGCAGCGAGCGGATCGCCGCCGCCCCGGCCTCACGGTCAACCGGGATGAGGCCCAGTTCGATCAACATGCCGCCGACGAAGGGGATGCGCAGCAGTTCGCGCTTCAACACATAGGTCGCCTGCGGCACCAGCACGAACCACACCATGGTGTCGAACGCCGACTGGTGCATCGAGACGATCAGGGCCGCGCCGTCCTTCGGGAGATGCTCGCGCCCCCGCACCTCCCATCGCGTGCCGGCCAGCACGCGCAAACCCCACAGCACATAATGGGTCCAGCCATAGACATAGCCAAAGCCCCAGCCCGGCCGCAGCAGCCCCATCCGTCGCGCCAGGATCGGCGGCACCGTGCACAGCGCCACCACGGTGGTGCCGAGGTAGAACCAGAGGTTGAACAGACACGATCGCAGAAAAGTCATCCGCCGGTGTGCTCCGTGATGGCATGGGGCGCGGCCGGCCGATCGGCGCCGCGCGTGACGAAGCCGGACAGCCCGGCTCCGACGGCGAGATATTTCGAATATTCGACGGCGAGGAGGCGGAATCCCGCGAGCCCCATCCCGTCGCGCCACGCCGTCGGCTGCACCGGCACCGGCATCAGCCTCACGCTGGGCACCGCGCGCGACAACTCCGCCAGCGCCCGCGGCATGTGATAGCCGGCGGTCACGACGATCAGGCTCTCGATATGATAGGATTGCACCCAATCAGCGGTTTCCTGCGCATTGCCATGCGTGGACAAAGCGGTGCGCCCGAGGGTGACGCGGGGGGCAAGGCTGGCGTCGGCGCCGGCGAGATGGGCGAGCGCGTTGAATTCGGCAGCCCCGCCCACCCCGGAAATCAGCAACCGCCTGGCCCGTCCATCGGCCAGCAGATGCAGCGCAGTCGCCACCCGGTCAGCCCCGCCGGTCAGTGCCACAATCCCATCGGCCCGGGGTGGCATATCGGCGGCCTGACCGGCATTGCGGATGAACCAGGCGAACCCCGCCATCCAGGCCACCGCCAGCGCCACGAAACACAATCCGATGCGCCGCAGCCACCGCCTCATGGCAATTGTCGCAGCCAGCGCCGAACCGTGATCTGCGTGGTTGTCCAGCCGATCAGCGCGGCCACAGCGGGCAGGCCGGCCAGGGCACTCCACAGCGCCATCGGCAATGCACCAAGCCAAGGGATCGCAGCGGCCGCGGGCTGGGCACCGACGGAGGCAAACGGCGCCGCGAGATCGCTCAGCATCAACAACACCGGCAGCGCCACCAGCGCCCCAAGCAACGCGCCGCCCGCGGTGTTGCGGGTGGCGCGCGCGGCAAACCGCCCGGCGATGATGGCATCGGTGGCGCCAAGCCCATGCACGATCTCGATCGCATCCCGCCGCACGGCAAGCCCGGCGCGCGTCGCAATGGCAATCATCGCGGCCGCAATACCGGCGACCAGCGCGAGCGCCACCCAGGCGCAGGCCTCAAGGCTGCGCGCCAAGGCCGACAGCCGCCGGACCCAGACGCCATGGCTCTCCGGCGTGGTGCCGGGTGCGGTGGCCTCCAGCCGCTGCGATAGCACCGCCATATCGGGGCCGGCGCCCGTCAGATGCACCTCGATCACCGCTGGCAGCGGCAAGGCGAGGCGTCCCGCGCCGCTGCCAAGCCAGGGCTTGAGCAGTTCGGTCAACTCGGCTTCGCTCAATGGCCGTGCCGTGCCGATGCCAGGCGTGCCCCGCAATACCGCAAGCACACGCTCAAGCCGGCTCTGCACGGGTTGATCAACCGATGGCGCGGTGGGTTTGGGCACCTGCACGCTCAGCACCGATGCCGCCCCCTCCTGCCAGCGTTGCGCCAGCGCCGCAGCACCCACCGATCCGGCCAATGCCAGCGCGGCCAGGAAACTCATCGCCGCCACGATCAGCGGCAGCATCCGCTCGCCAAGCGCCCGGCCCAGCCCGAGATCGTCGCGCGGCCTAGCCATGATCCACCAGCCTGCCCTGATCGAGGCGCAGCGCCGGCCCGGGATGGCGGGCGACGAGCGCGTCATTATGGGTGGCGACGATGACGGTGGTGCCGAGCCGGTTCATCTCCTTGAAGAGCTGAATCAGCCGCTCCGCCTGTATTTCGTCGAGATTGCCGGTCGGCTCGTCCGCCAGCAGGATATGAGGCCGGCCGACAACGGCGCGGGCAACGGCAACGCGCTGCTGCTCGCCGCCCGACAGCTGCGCCGGCCGCGCATCGAGTTTGCGGCCGAGTTGCACCCAATGCAGCATTTCCGTGACATGGGCCCTCACCTGCGCCTCCGGTTGCCCCGCCAGGCGCAGCGGCAGGGCGACATTGTCGAACGCAGTCAGATGCGGCAACAGCCGGAAATCCTGGAAGACCATGCCGATCCGCCGGCGCAGCAGCGCCAGGTTGTGCCGGCTGGCGCCGCCGACATCGACCTCGAGCAGCGACAGCCGCCCGCTGGTCGGCAGTACCGCGATATGCAGCAGTCGCAACAAGGAGGACTTCCCAGCGCCAGATGGACCCAGCAGCCAGCGAAACCCGCCTTCCGGCACCACCATTGTAAGATCGCGCAGCACCTCGTGCCCGGAGCTCGCGCCCTGGACGTAATGCAGCCCGACAGCTTCCAGACGGATCATCCCGCGACTCGGTCCTTTTCCTGTTCGCTTTGTGCCATGATAGCCGAGCGCGA
>CANFKS010000007.1 GCA_947447625.1 Rhodospirillales bacterium
CCGCCGCCGTCCTGCAAGGCGACAGCCACGTCGCGGCCTTTTCCGTGGCCGACACCGCCGATGGCATCAACACCGCGATCGACCTGCTCCACGCCGCGTCCAAGCTCACCGCCATCGCCTATACCGACAGCACGGCGCCGACCCTTTCGATCACCTACGCGCAATACGCGAACAACCTCACCGGCCCCACCTCCATCGCCGCCCTGTTCCCCGTCGGCACCACCTTCACCATCCGGGCCGCACCCGCCAGCGCCGCCATCGGCACCACACTGCAAAACGACCCCCTGGTCGCCACGTTCTCGGTCACCGACACCACTGCCAACTTCAACGCTGCCGCCGCCGCGCTGGCGCTGGACAGCAAGTGGCACGGCCTCGAACTGCAATCCCCGCCGCCGCCCGCAACCGTCATCGTCAACGGCACCGCCGGCGCCGACATCGTCGACTTCACCGGCACCAGCGTTCCGCTCGCCATCGACCTCAAGCAAAACACCGCCTCCGTCAGCGCCGGCCTCGCCGCGCCCACCATCACCTTCATCGGCACCCCGGACTCCATCACCCTCGGCACCGGCGGCGCCACCATCACCGCCATCCTGGACCCGAACCGCGGCATCGAAACCATCGCCAACTTCCTCTATGGTCGCGACCTCCTCACAATCGCCCTGAACGGCGTCAGCCCCCTCACCCTGCGCGCCACCGACACCACCATCGCCGGCGTCCACGCCCTCTCGATCTATACACAGACCGACCCAGGACACGGCATCATCCTCACCGGCATGGCATCCAGCCTGACCGCAGCCGACCTCCTCGCCAATCACCTCACCATCGGCGCCAACACCGCAACCGTCTTCTGAAACCTCAACGCGCGGCGCGCAGCCCCTGCCTTGTTGGCCTTCCGCCCACCTTCCCCCGGTGTCATCCCCGTGGCAGGGTGGTCAAAATATGTGAGGGTGCGTTATGGCGAGAATGACGGGCGGCGAGGCGATTGTGGATGGGTTGTTGCGCCATGGGGTGGACACGGTGTTCGGTCTGCCGGGTGTGCAGGTCTATGGGTTGTTCGATGCGTTTGCGCGCAATTCCAACCGGATGCGGTTGATTCATACGCGTCATGAGCAGACCACGGCCTATATGGCGGTGGGCTATGCCTGTGCAACCGGCCAGCCCTCGGCATTTTCGGTTGTGCCGGGTCCCGGCGTGATGAACACCACGGCAGCTTTGGTGACGGGATGGGGGTTGAATGCGCCGGTGATGTGTTTGACCGGCCAGGTGCCAAGTGCCCAGCTGGGCCGGTTGCGCGGCAGTTTGCACGAGATGCCGGACCAGTTGGCGACGTTGAAGTCGATGTTGAAGCATGCCGATCGGATCGAGCATCCGACGGAGGCGCCTTACAAGGTGGCGCTGGCGTTCCATCACATGATGTCGGGACGGCCGAGCCCGGTGGCGCTGGAAATGCCGTGGGACCAGTTCCCCGCGGTTGCGGACATCACGCCGCAAGACCCGTTGCCTCTGGCCCCCCTGCCGCAGCCGGACAGCGAGAAGATCGCCGCGTTGGCGAAGCTGATTGACACGGCGAAGGCACCGATGATCTGGGTGGGTTCGGGCGCGATCGGCGCGGCGGACGAGATTTTGGCGCTTGCGGAGAAGCTCGGTTGCCCCGTCGCGAGTTTCCGCACGGGGCGTGGGATCGTGGATGCGCGCCATCCGCTGGGTTTGACGGTGACGGCGGCGGCCAATTTGTGGGCGAGTACGGACCTGCTGATCGGCATCGGTACGCGGATGGACACCGCGACGGGCCGCTGGGGATCGACCGGCCCCGGCGTAAAGCTGGCACGGATTGACATCGATCCGGCGGAGATGCGGCGCCTGAAAGTTGATATCGGGATTGTCGCCGATGCCGCGCAGGCAGTGGCGGCGTTGTTGCCGCGGGTTGCGCCACGCCAGGATGCCGCGCGGGCGGCAGCGATCGCGGCGGCCAAGGCGCGGGCATACAGCGATATCCGCGCCAAGGTGCAGCCGCAGATGGGCTATATCGACGCGATCCGCGACGTGCTGCCTGAGGACGGGATTTTGTGCGACGAGATGACCCAGGTTGGCTACGCGGCCTGGATCGGGATGCCGATCTACAGCCCGCGCACGCTGATCACCTCCGGTTTTTCAGGCACCTTGGGCGCCGGCGTGCCAATGGCGCTCGGCGTGAAGGTCGCGCATCCCGACAAGACGGTGATTTCGGTGACCGGCGATGGTGGCTTCCTGTTTGGAGGCGCCGAGTTGGCGACTGCGGTGCAGTTCGGCATCAACCTCATTGTGGTTATTTTCAACAATGCGGCCTTCGGCAATGTGTATCGCGACCAGCACCGCCTGTTCGACGGGCGCGATTCCGGCAGCGCGCTGACCAACCCGGATTTTCAGATCTTTGCCAAGGCATTCGGCGTGCCGTCGTGGCGGGTGACGGATGCTGGCGGCCTGAAATCCGCCATTGTCGAGGCGATGGCGGCCAATTCGCCCTGCTTGATCGAGGTCATCACCGATATCACCAAGGAGCCGTTGCCGTTCGAGTTCTTTGCGCCGCCGCAGGCGTAAGGTCCGGCCCATGGGTCGCGCCATGAGGGTTTTTCTCACAGCGAGCCCGTGCCCCGCCCGACGCGCCGGCGCCGCCTGATCGCGGCGCTGGCCGTCGGGTGCTACAAAGCCTTCGCCGCCTCCAGCACGGCGGCGGCGTGGCCCGGCACCTTCACTTGGCGCCAGATACGCACGATGTGCCCGGTCGCATCGACCAGGAACGTCGCGCGCTCCATCCCCATATATTTGCGCCCATACATCGATTTCTCGACCCAGGTGCCATAGGCCGCGGAAGCGGTCTGCCCAGCATCCGAGGCGAGCGGGAAGGTGAGGCTGTATTTGGCCGCAAAATTTTCGATCGGCTTCATCGGATCGGGCGAGACGCCGACCACATCGAGCCCGATCCCGCCCAGCGCCGGCAGCGCCTCCTGGAAGGCGCAGGCCTCGGTGGTGCAGCCCGGCGTGTTGGCCTTGGGGTAGAAGTAGAGCACGAAGGGCCGTCCCGCGAACCCTGTCTTGCTGACCCGCCGCCCCCCGGTGGCGGGCAGGTCGAAATCGGGCGCGGCGGCCCCTTCGGTCAATGCACTCATTCCTCGATCACTCCCACATGGCGGATGAAGGCCGCGCGCACATCGCGGGCCGTGTTTTCCAAGATGGCGTTGACCCCGTCGAGGTCAACTGCCGCGATGCCGAGCGCGCGCACAGCCTCGAACAACGCGCTCGCCGCGGCGGTCGACAGCCCGGCCTGCGGGTTGCGCCCGTAGAGGATACGCAACAGGCCCTGCACGGTGCGCCACAACCGGTCCGCCAGCAGCAGCGCCGCCGCGTCAGCCTCGGGCAATAGGGCGGTCAGCGCCGCGCGGGTGGAGGGCCCATGGGTGCGCCCGGCGATGAGTTGCAGGGTCTGGGCGATGAACTCCACCTCGATCTGCCCGCCCGGCCGAAGCTTCACGTCCCATTGGCCCGATGGCGGCAATTCCTTGAGCAGGCGCTGGCGCATCGAGGCCGCATCCCGCCTGATTTTCTCCGCGCTGCCGGAAGAGGCGATGGCTCGCGCAATCGCCGCCTCCACCCTGAGGCGCAACGGCTTTGGCCCTGCCACCACCCGCGCCCGGGTCAGCGCCATGCGCTCCCAGGTCCACGCTTCGGAGGCATGATACTTCTCGAACCCTTCCAGCGGCACCGCCACGGGCCCCTTGTTGCCCGACGGGCGCAACCGCATATCGACCGCGAACATCGGCCCGTCCGCATCGGGCGCCGTCATGGCCGCGACATAGGCATGAACGGCGCGGATGAACCACTGACTCGCCGGCAGTGGCCGCTTGCCGCTGCTTTGCGTGACGTCCGGGGGATGATCATAGATGAACATCAAGTCGAGATCCGAGCCCGCCATCATCTCCCGCCCGCCCGCCTTGCCCAGCATCACCAGCACCATGCTGCCGCTCTTCACCCGCCCGAAACGCCGCGCGAAATCAGCCGTCACCAGCGGTAGCAGTGCCGCCAGCGCTGCATCGGCCAGCGCCGTACGCGCCAACCCCGCCGCGTCGGCATCCATCCGCCTTTCCAACGTCGCGACCGAGACCGAGAATTCTTCCTCCCGGACGGTCGCGCGGATGATCGAAATCGCGTCCTCCAGTTCCCGCGCATCGCCCAACCGGGCCTTGATCAGCCGCCCGATGTCGCCCGGCGCCTCCGGCACCAGCAGCCCCTCGATGGCGGACGGCGTGCGCGCCAGGTGATCCGCCAATGACGGTGCCGCCCCCAGGATCGTCGCCACCCGGTCCATCAGCGATGGCGTGCGCTGGAACAGGCTCAACAACTGGAACCCGGCCGGCAGCAACCCGAGAAACGCGTCGAACCGCGCCAGCGCCGCATCCGGCTGCGCCTGGCGCGCCAGCGCCGGCAGAAGATGCGGCAGCACGGCGCGCATGGTCTCCCGCGCCCGCATCGACCGCAGCGCCCGCACCCGCCCGCCATACCAGCCGCGCACCGCCGAAATTGCCGCGCTGGTGTTGGTAAACCCCATCGCCGTGAGCGCCGCCACCGTCGCCTCAGGCGGATCGATCCCGCTGAAATCGAGTGCCGAGACCTCACCGTTCTCCAGCCCCGGCACGGCCTCGAACACCTCGGCATAGCGCGCCCGCACCCGATCTGCGTGATGCACCAGGTTGCGCGCGAAGGACGCCGCATCCGGCTCGCCCATGAATGCCGCGAATACCGCGAGTTGTTCGGCAGTGCCGGGCAGCACATGGGTCTGGCGGTCCGCCACCATCTGCAGGCGATGCTCAACGCCGCGCAGATAGACATAGGCCGCATCGAGTTCCGCCACAGCCCGGCGCTTGAGGTGTCCAGCACGGACCAGCAGGCGCATGGCATCGCGCGTGCGCTGCACCCGCAACACCGGATCGCGCCCGCCCCAGACGAGTTGCAAGGTCTGGGCGAGGAATTCGATTTCCCGAATGCCGCCCTGGCCGAGCTTCACGTTGTGGTTCAGCATCCGCGCTACCGGATCGGAGGCGGCATTGCCCCCGGTCCCCCGATGTTCGTTGATCCGCCGCTTCATGGCGTGGATATCGGCGATGGCGGCGAAATCCAGGTGCCGGCGCCAGATGAACGGCCGAATCTCCTGCAGAAACCCCGCTCCCAGCAGCAGATCGCCTGCCACCGGCCGGGCCTTGAGCATCGCCGCGCGCTCCCAGTTCTGCCCCATGCTTTCGTAATAGGCGATCGCCGCGGGCAGCGCGACGCAGGGCGGTGTCGCCGCCGGATCGGGCCTGAGCCGCAGATCGGTGCGAAATACGTATCCTTCCGCGTCCCGTGCTTCTATCAATGTCACAAGATCGCGAGCCATCCGGGAATAGAAGCCAGCCGGGGCATCGCCGTGATACACACCCGAATCGGGATCGTGCAGCAGGATGAGGTCGATATCGCTGGAATAGTTCAGTTCGCGGGCGCCGAGCTTGCCCATACCAAGCACGGTGAAGCCGCAATCGCGCTCCGGCGTGGCGGGATAGGGCAGGCGGAGATGGCCTGCCTGGTGTCCGGCCAGCAGCAGATGCGCGACCGATCGCTGGAGCGCGGCCTCGGCGAGGTCGCACAGTGTCTCGGTCACGCGTTCGAGCGGCCACAGCCCGCCGATATCGGCAATCGCGGTCGCGAGCGCGATCACGCGTTTGGCCTTGCGCAGGGCGGCCGAGAGTTGGGCGCGCGGCATATCGGGCGGAATGGCCGCCAGTACGGCAAGCGCCTGCGCGGTTACTCGATCCGGCCCCTCCTTCAACAGATCGCGCAAGGCGGCCGATTCGCGCAGCGCCAGTTCCGCGAGGTAGGGCGAATTGCCGCCGAGCGAACGCAGCAGCACCCGCGCCGAACCCTGTGCGAGCCGCGCCTCGGCGCGCCCGAGATCAGCGAACCGTTCGACCAGGCGGTCGGCGGCCCCCGCATCGGCCGGTCGCGGCCAGTATGTGGGAAGGTGGAATTTGCTCTCGCTCATCCGGCAGGCTGGCCATGAGGCAGCACGTCGGTCAAGCCGCACGCGGCGTATTCAAACTCACGCGCCGCCTGTTGAGCCTTGCCTTCGCCCTTGCCATGGTCGGCCTCGCGGTGCTGCTCGCCATCACCTTGCGGCTGTCGAGCGGGCCGATCGAACTGCCATGGCTGGTGCGCCAGCTTGAAGCGGCGCTCGACACCGACCCGGCCGGGCCGCTTTGGCATATCGGCACTGCGGAACTGGCCTGGGAGGGGTTTTCTGGCGGCCTTGACCGCCCGCTCGATATTCGTGTCACCGGCGTCACCCTCGCCACCGCCGACGGGCGCGTGCTCGCCCGCCTGCCCGAGGCCCGCGTCAGTCTCGCCATGCGCGAATTGCTGCTGCACCAGCGCCTGATCCCGCGCGGCCTCGAACTGCGCGGCGCCGAACTCCACGTCCGCCACACCGCGGCTGAAGGCGTCACCATCGATCTCACCCCCACCCCCCCACCGAACGCCCCCGCCCCCCCCAGCGCGCCGTCTCTGACCATGGATGGCATTATTGCCGCCCTGATCCGCCCCGTCGCCCTCGGGCAGGATGACGCGCTGAGCCAACTCCGCCGTATCGTTGTGCGCGAGGCACGGCTTGCCGTTGATGACCGGGTCGCCGCCCGGCAATGGTCGGCCCATAATCTCACGCTCGACCTCCGGCGCGCCGAAGCGGGCGGCGCCGAGGGCAGTGCGGCGTTCGACCTGCCGCTCGGCACCCAGACCTTGCATCTCGACGCCAGGATTGCCCTGAACGATACGGCCGAGGCCCTTCGCGCCGATCTCCGCCTCAGCCCGCTCAACCCCGCCCGCCTCGCCGCCGACCTTGCAACCGCCCTCGACCCAGGCCTTGCCGTCCTGCTCCAGGCCCGCATGGTCGATGCCGATGTGGCGCTGGACACCATGATCGTCCTTGACCGCGCCCTGTCCTTCCGCCGCGGCGAGGCCCGGCTTCGCCTTGGCGCCGGGCAGATCGCCGTCGCTCGCGGTGTCCTGCCCATCACCACGGCCCGCGCCACCGCCCGCTTCGACCGTGCGACAGTTTCGCTGTCCGACATCGCAGCCGTTATCCCCACCCCGTCCGGGCCGCCTGCCCATCTCGAAGCCTCCGGCAGCCTCGCCATCGCGCCCGGCGGCTATGACGCCGCGCTCGCCATCACGCTCGACCAGCTCGCCGCCACCGACCTCGGAACAATGTGGCCCGAAGGTGTGGCGGGCAAAGGAACCAAACCCTGGATCATGCAGAACATCACGGCAGGCACGGCGCAGAATCTCCACGTCGCCATGGGCCTGCATGCGCCCCCTGACCTGTCCGGCATCGCTGTGACACGCCTCTCCGGCGGCATGCAGGCCGACGGCATCACCCTGCACTGGCTCCCCCCGGTGCCACCGATCGAGCAGGCGCAGGCGGAACTCACCTTCGTCTCGCCCGATGTCATCGACTTCACCTTCAGCGTGGGGCGCCAGGGCAATCTGCGCCTCACCAACGGGCTGGTGCGCATTTTCGGCCTCGCTGCGCGCGATCAGGTTGCCGACATCTCGGCCGATATCGCGGGTCCGCTGGCCGACCTCATCACCGTGCTGCGCCACCCCCGCATGCGCCTGCTCGACCGCCGCCCGATCGAGATGCGCGATCCTGCCGGCACCGCTACCGGGCATCTCGACATCACCGCCCTGCCACTCGAAAGCTGGCTCACCGTCGAGGACGTCAAGCTGAAAGCCGCAGCCAAACTCACCGGCGTGCATCTCGGCGCCATCGCCGCCGGGCGCGATCTCGACCAGGGCAGCCTCGACCTCGCCGCCTCCAACGAGGGCCTCAAAGTCACCGGCACCGCCACCCTCGCCGGCATCGCCAGCAAAGTCGCGGTCGACATGGATTTCCGCCCTGGCGCGCCCAGCCAGATCGTCCAGACCGTCACCGCGTCGGCCACCCCCGAACCCGCTCAACTCGCCGCTGCCGGGCTCGACCTCGGCGCCGTCATCCAGGGCGCCGCGCCGGTGAACCTCACCTGGCGCTCGCGCCGCGACGGTAAGGGGGACCTCGCCGTCACCGCCGATCTTGCCCCCGCCACAGTCGCGCTCGATGCCCTGGGCTTCACCAAGCCTGCCGGCCGCCCCGCCAAGGCCGACCTGCGCGCCAGTCTCGAACGTGACCGCATCGCTGCCATCGACCGCCTCACCATCACCGGCGACGGCATCGACGCCGAGGCCCGCATCGGCTTTGCTGCCGGCCGCCCGGCCACCGCGTCCATCGCCCGCCTGCGCCTGGGCGCGGACACCGACCTGCGCGCCGAAATCGGCTGGCCCGCCCGCGATGGTGCGGTCTGGCGCATCACCCTCAGCGGCACGACAATCGACGCCACCGCCCAACTGCGCCACACCTCCGCCAACGCGCCGCCCGGCCCCCCCTTCGTGCTGGATGCCAACCTGGACCGCGCCCTGCTCGGTGAAGGCCGCCGCATGACCCAGGTGATGCTGCATGCCGAGAATGACGGACGTATCAACCGCGCATTGCACCTCACCGGCCGCGCCGGCAGCGGCCCTTTCACCATCAGGATCGCCCCCGTGCTCGGTGGCCGCACCCTGACCGGCACCGCCGAGAACGCCGGCGCCCTGCTCCACGCGCTCGACTTCGTCGATGACATGCAGGGCGGCGCCATGGTCCTCACCGGCCGCTACGACGACAGCACCGCGGACCATCGCCTCACCGCCAACGCGACCATCACCGACTTCCGCATGACCAAGGCTCCTGGCCTTGCCAAACTGCTCCAGGCCATGACGTTCTATGGCCTTGTCGAACTTGTGCGTGGCCCCGGCCTCGGCTTCGCCCGCCTCGAAGTCCCGTTCAGCCTCGCCGGTGATACGCTTGAACTCAATGATGCCCGTGCCTTCAACAGTTCGCTTGGCATGACGGCCAAAGGCCGCGTCGACATGGTGACCGGGCGTTGCGATATCGGCGGTACCATCGTACCGGCGTATTTCTTCAATTCACTGCTCGGCAACCTGCCCGTCATCGGACGCCTGTTCAGCGCTGAACGTGGCGGCGGCCTGTTCGCAGCCAACTACAGCATGACCGGGGATTGCAATGACCCCTCCGTGGGCGTCAACCCGCTGGCCGCCCTCACGCCGGGCTTCCTGCGCGGCATTTTTGGGCTGCTCGAAAGCCCGGACCAGCCTGTCCCCCCACCTCGGGTGCCCACGTCACCGGTGCATTGAACCGTGCAAGCGCGCCACGTCGCATTGTTGCGCAGCCTATGTCTTACGCGATTCTAACGCCCCTGAATGCCGCACAACCGCTGGCGCCTCCCAATAATGCGCCCCGAGGCTGACCAGGCGCACCACCAGCCGCGTGTCGGGTGGCACGGCGATTTCGGCTTCTCCTGTGGTCCAGCGCAGGCCCGGCTCGGGGTCGTGCCATCCACGGCCTAGGCGGCGATCATCGAGAGGGATGTCGATGTCATCGGCGGTCAGGCCCGTGACGGCCACGCCGAGGCGGCGACGGTCGCTGTGCAGGGGGTCGATCTCGGCGGGCACAAAACTGCGGCTGGTCAAACAGATTCCGCCCGGTATGCTCGACTGGTACAGTCTCGGATGGGTGGTGAGGCGATGACCCAGAGCCTCGGCGTGGGCATGCAGGGTTTCGCGCAGAGCTACGAGGTCGGCGCCGCCAATGACGAGCGGCGCGCAGCCATGCCGGGCCCAGATGTCGCGGGAAAAGTCGGGATGTAAAGGCCGCGGCGCCGATTCCCCCTCGAAGGCGGCGCGGTTGCCGGTGTCGAGATAGGTTTCGCAGGGCAGCCCCTCGGCCAGGATCACGTCATGGCTGGCGAGTTCAATGTGGTGATATGTGATCTCCGCCCAGGCCTCCTGCACGATGGTGGCGCCATTGACCAGGTAGCGGACCGGGATCAGGCGCCCCGCATGGAACACGGCGTGGTCGGGCGAGAGCACAAGGTCGCGCACCGGCAGGCCAGGGCCAAACGCATCGGTGGCGATTCGTACCGGGTTCACATCCCAAGGGCGCGGATGGCGCGCGAGACTGACGCGCCGCCGTCCTGTCCATATCACCCGGCGCAGCGGCCCGCCCGCGGTGCGCACGCGCTGCCCGGGCCTGATCGCTTCGATGGGGCAGGGGCTGTCCTCCAGCATGATCGTCGTGCCGGCGGCGAAGCAGGCGGTGAAGGCGATGCCGGTGGTGGAGAGCGTGAGGTCGTCGCCGTCGATGCCGATGGTGAAATCAGAGGCGCCATAGCTCCCGCCGTCGCTGCGCAGCAGCACGAATTGCCCGTCCAAAACGCCCGTGGAACCAACGATGTCGAGCGTCGTGCCGTGCAGCACAGGGGTTGCGGATAAGTCGGCCGCGCCGGCGATGACGATCGTGCCGCCATTCGCGAAATCAACGAGTTGCCCTGTGTCGCCGCGCGCGCCCAGCATCAGCGTTCCACCCGCCTCGGTAAAGTAGACTGCGCCGAGGCTGGCCGTCCTGGTGACTTCGATCGTGCCGCCGGCAAGCGTGATGGCGCCACTGCTGGTGAGCGGGCTGTCGATGACCAGATGTGCCCCGATACCGGCGCGGATCAGACCGCCATCCTCCAGGATGAAGGCACCGGAAGGGGCGGTCCAGGTGATGAGGGTGTCGGCGAGATAGTCCCCGGCGTTGAGCGTGCCGGCGAAGCGCACGGTTCCGCCGGCTGACATGTCAATCAGCGCCGAGCCGGTGAAATCGATCCCACTGAAGGTGCCGATCGTGAAATCACCGCCGTCCAGGCCAAGCACCTTGCCTTGGCTGCCGATCACCAGGGTCGTGGCATCCAGCGTCACGCTCCCCAGAAGGGCCAGCGTGCCGTCGACGACGATGGTACCGAAGCCGCCGATGCTGCCGACGATGGTATCGCTCGCATCGCTCGCCACCGTCATCGTCCCGCCGATGCTGACGTTGTCGAGCGTCGCACCGGTCAGGGGGGTGCCGCCGCTGATGGTGCCGCCGATGATCCGGGCGGCACCGAGTTGCAGGCCGGTCAGGCTGTCGAGCGGCAGGCTGGCGCCGCCGTTGTCGAGTGTGCCGCCGAAGCGCAGCGTGCCGTTGAACAGCGGGCTGAACCCGGAATCGTGGTTGCCGAGCACGGCGAGGAGGGTAGCGGTATCGAGGGTGCCGGCGATGCTCAGCGTGCCGGTCGCCCGGCTCGTGAGGCCGAGCGGCGGGCGCAGCGAAGCGAGCGCCAGGTGAGCGCTGGCCGTCAGGGTCGCGTTGTTGCGGATATCGACGCGGCCGGTCGGCGTCAGCGTGCCGGCGATCTGGCCGTCAACGATGGTCACGGCGCCCCCGGTCTCGACTGTGAGATTGGCGCCAAGCCGGGCCGGGGTATTGGGGTTGGGGCGAGCCAGATTGTTACCCAGGGCCAGGCTGCCGCCGTTCAGGACAGTAACGTTGGATGCGAAAATCGCGCTCTCTGGCAGACTCACGACAGGATACTGGCCAGCCAGGCCGCCGATGGTGAGGCTGAGCCCGGCGAGGTTGGAGGGCAACGTGACGGTGCCGGTCTGGCGGACGAACAAGGCATCGGTCGCGCGCGGCGTCACCGCAGCGGTGGCGCTGCCCACGGTGCCCAACAGAACGAAACCACCCAGAACGGGGCTGTATTCCAGGTCTGCCACGTCCGCGAAACTCCTCCTTGCCGCCAGAGCGCCTAGTCGACGTCAACACGTCGCAGAGCCGCGCTTCCGGCGTCAATCGGGTGGAAGCGTTAATTACGGAGATTGACGATTTTTTATCGAAAGTTCCGGGTGAGGCGCTTTCAGCCGAGCGGCAGGCGGGTCTCGGCGAGATCATAAAGCGGATTTCGGAACAAACTTGTGGCGTATCGGTTGCGCGATACCGGAATGGTCGGCCAGCCCGCCTGGTCGGCCCCGAATCGCGCGGCGATCAGGCCGTCGCCGGAGAAGCTCTCATGGACGTCATGCTCGGCAATCACCATGCCGCCAAACGCCTCCACCATGGCGAGGCAGCGCTGATGGGTCAGCGGATCGCCGGAGATGGAGTGATGGTGGGTCGAAATCACCACCGTGCGGATGCGCCCCTCGCGCAGCAGTTCGGCGCAACCGGCGATGACGTCGGTCTCGGCGCCCTGGGCGTCACAGTGCAGCAGGTCGAGGCTGGCGAGGCCATGGCGGGCCATCAGGTCGGGCACGCTATGGCGCGCGATGGTGATCGTTTCGCCGGATTCGAGCGTGAAAGCTTCGGCGGGCGAGGAAGTGCGGCCAGCGAAACCATCGATGAATTCAGGCGCAAGGCCATTGAGCCTGGCGTTGGCGCGCCCGATCGCGCGGTGCGTCGGGTCAGGCTCGAGCGCGATGGCGCGGCGCGCGGGGTGGCCGTGCAGGAACCACAGCGAATAGAAACTCCACCAGGCGCCCAGTTCGATCATCGTTGCATCCGGCGGCAGGCGGGCGAGGATGGTGTCAAACACCCGCTCCTCCTGTGGTTCGTGATGTCCGCCACAGCGGCTGACGATATCGGTCAGCCACGGGCCGCAATAGCCGTCGGCGATCACACGCAGACCATTATGCATGATCTGCACGCGCGTGCCGTCCGGCAGGGCGACGACGGCACCGGCGTCGGCCACCTTGGGTAGAAGGTCGCAATCATGGCACCAAGTGGCCATCTCCACCCGCTCATCGAGCGGAGCCGACACTGGAACGGAAATCACGCCGAACGGCTGCGGCCGGGATAATAGTGCGGACGGGGGCTCGGGCGGGCGCAGAAAGCGGAACAGGCGGCGGAGCATGGGCCACTTTCAGGTCACGGGATGCGTTCGATCTCGCTACCCTATACCGCGCCGCCCGGCGCACAACAGTGATGTTGGGTTAAAAAGCGTATGCCTGGAGAGTCGCATTTTTAACGACCATGGTGCCTCCTTTGTCGGCGCGCGGCAGGCGATGGCCGGTGGCGCAATCCTGCTTGGTCGAGATGACGCGGCTCGAAGGTTAGACGGTGGCAATGCTGCCACACCTTCCACGGTGCGGCGCCACTTTCCCTGGGCGTATCATCGTTGGCGATGCGGGTGATCACTTGGGGCCGCAGGACGAAAAATCCAAAGTTGATCAAAGCGTTGTCGCCGGGGGGGCTCGGTGAAGGCGCAGACATTGTCACCATCAAGCAGCAATGCACCGTAGCCGCCGGGTGGGACCACGGCGGTGAGGGTGCCGCGCCCGGTGTCGATCGTCACATCCGAGGAATAGAGCACGCAGTTGGCGAACTACTCCTTGATCATGTGGCCGCGATAGCGAAGCGCGATGATGAAGTCGGTAATGCCGTGATGGGCGCAGAGGTTCATGATGTGCCGCAGGATCGGCCGCCCGCCGATTTCGATCATTGGCTTGGACCGCACTCCTCGCTGATCCGTGTGCCGCGGCCACCGGCGAGGATGACGGCCTTCATTCCGTGCCTCCTGCGATGCGGCGGAGGAAGCATTTGGGCCAGTACGTCACTCGCTCGCGCACCGCGCCCTCGTTGAAGGCGAAGCCGGGCTCCTCCAGGCGGAATGCGCGGTTGCGGTTAAGGAAATCATCGACAGCTGTGATCGGGTTGTTCCAGGTCCAGTCGGGCTGAGTGCGCGGCGCGCCGGCAATCTGGGCCATGATGCCGTCGCATGCCACGATATAGGAGCCGGAGGTGACGAGGCTTGCGTAAGCATCGAGTTCGCCGGCGACGTGATCGCGGCTGTGGTTGCTGTCGAGGATGACGAGTACCGTCTCGCCGGGACGCACCATGCCGCGCACTGCGGCAACCGTTTCCGGCGCGGTCGAACTGCCTTCGACCAGATGGATGCGATCTCGCATCGGATGCGCCTCGATGGCGGCGCGGTTGTGCGGGCGGATTTCAACATCCACGCCGATCACCCGGCCCTTGCCGAGGGCCACGAGGAGCCCGGCGTAGAACACCAGCGAGCCGCCATGGGCCACGCCGGTTTCGATCACCACATCAGGCGCGAGGCGCCAGATCACCTCTTGAATGCGGACCATATCCTCCGGCAACTGGATGATGGGACGGCCCATCCAGGTGAAGCTGTAGACATGCTTGACGTCCCAACCGCAGCGCAGCCAGGCTTTGGAGACGGCGGAAAACGCTTCCGGACTGTCCATCGGCCAGACCGCCTCGCTGCCGTCGGGCCCGATCAGGGTGACCTGACCGCTGGCTTCGTCAATTGTCAGCATACGACCTCCTGTCGTTGCCCGCCGGCGAGCGCCGGCAGATCATCGAGCACGCCGCGGCGCGGCATGGCGAATTCGGTCCTAATTCGTGATATGTCGATCCGTGGAAACCGCTGCACCAGCGCGCCTTCGATTGCATCGACCCGCCAGCCCAGGCTGCGAGTGAGTACGGCCGCGATGGCGTCATGCGTGGTGTTGCTGCCGGAGGCGACGTTGTAGAGCCGCTCTCGCCCGGCGGATGCAATGTGGCCGAGCAGGGAGGTCGCGTCGTCGATGGCGAGGTAGTCCTTGCAGGACAGCAGACCCTGGCGCAGCGTGACAGCGCCAGTGGCGCGGCCCTCGGCGATGATCTGTCCGAGGAAGCAGTCCGTGCCCATGCCGGGGCCATAGATGTTGGACAGGCGGGCGACGCGGATTTCGGACCTGGGGTCAGACAGGCAGAGCGCCTCGCCTGCCAGTTTGGTGGTGGCGTAGAGATCGCCGGCGACATCGGGGCGGACCGCCACCTCGGCATCCTCCCGCGTGGCGTCTGCGCGGGCATAAAGCCGGGTGGATGACAGCAGCAGGAATGAGGCCATGCCGTCGCGCGCCAGGGCGCGGGCGACAACGCCGACATGGGCTTCGGCCGTTTCAAGCTGCCGGGTGCGGAAATCGCTGGTCAGGCCGATGCAGTTGATGACATGCCCCGCCGGGAAGCGGCCGGCGAGGAAGTCCGCCAGCGCGTCCCGCCCGACCGGCAGCACCTCATGCCCCTCGGCCCGCAAATGCGCAACGAGAGCCCGGCCGATGAAGCCGCCGGCACCCAGGATGGTGAAGCGTGTCATGGCGCGCGCCGCCAGCCCGTGACGCGCGCAGGTGTCCCGTATGCGATGCAGAAGGGCGGAAGACTGCCGCGCACCAGCGAGCCCGCGCCGATCACCGCGCCGTCACCGATGCGGGCACCATCCAGCAGCACGGTGTTGGCGCCGATCCAGACATCCGCGCCGATATCGATGCCGCCGCGGCTCGGCATGAAGCCCTGGCTGCGGATCGGGCGGTCAGGATCAGCGAAGGCATGATTGCAGGGGGCAAGAGTACAGTTGGCGCCGAGCAGAGCGTTGGCGCCAATCCGGATACCGTGGCCGGTGTAAAGCACACAGCCGCTGTTGATCACCGCACCCGGGCCGATCGTGACGTCGCCGAGGCCACCGGCCGGCTTGATTTTCACGAAGGCATCGATCACCGCGCCGGCCCCCACCGTGATGTTGGACCCGCGGACGGATGCCTCGATATCAGCCAGTGGGGACACCTTGGCGGTGGCGGCAATGTCAATCACGGTGGACCTCCGGACGGGCCGTGAAGATGCCCGCCAAAAGTAAATAGTCAATGAACGAGGGAGTGATTGTCAGCGCGCGTTCACGAAGCCTGGTCCCCGTGTTGCGGGGGCTCAGCGACCGGCTTTCAGGAAGCCGCTCAAAAAGACGCCGGAGGATGCCATAAAGCTGACGATTGCCGCAGTGCGGCTCGCCACAGGTTTGCTTGCCCCGCTCGCCGCCGTTGCCCAAACACCGCCGCCCGCCAAGGGCAGCCTGAGTATCGCTCTCGCCGCCCAACAGGCTCGCGGAGGCCTGGAGTCTCGGCGGCAGCCCAGACAAGCCGGTGCTGGATGTGACGCTGCGCCCCTGTGTGTTGTTCCACAACGGCGATCCGCTGAGCTCGGCCGATTTCGAGTTCGCCGATAACCGGCTGCGCGACCCCAAGCAGAGCTGCTGGTCGCATCTGCAGGCCAGCGTCGAGAGTTGCGAGGTGATTGACGACCGGCGCTTCCGGATCCGGTTCAAAGAACCCGATGCCTCCTGTCTGATTGACAATCTTCAACTCTGGGCGCCGCCGAAGCGCTACACCGAGCAGGTCGGGATCGACGGGTTCGGCCGCGCGCCAGTTGGCATAGGGCCTTGGAAGTTCGTGTCCTGGGCAGTCAAGGACGAACCCAAGCTCGAAGCCTTCGACGGCTACTGGGACACTGCGCATCGCCCTGGGGTGAAAAACCTCAGCATCAAGTTCATCCCCGAGGACCTCACCCGCATTGCTGCGTACAAGACCGGGGCGATCGATTGGATGGACGCCGTGCCGCCCTCGATGGTGGAGGCGTTCCGCAAGTTGCCCGACACCAGAACGGCTTCGCTGGTCATTAGCAACAATATCCATCTCAATTTTGTTATACATCTGCCGAATTCTCCGTTCAGGGACGCGCGGGTTCGCCACGCCGCGGCCTATGCGATCGATTTTGATGCCATCATCAAGAAAGTCCTGTTCGCCCAGGGGCAGCTGCTCCTGAACAGAGTTTGCCGAGCTTGATTGGCTGATCGAACAGCAGCGACGCGCGCTCGATCCCGCGGCGCGGGCGCGGGTGTTCCGGGCTATCGCGACGCGCAAACATGCGGAGGTACTGGGCGGGCTCAGCACCTATCGGCCGCTGGTCACGCTGGTATGGCGGACCGACAAGGTGACGTTCAAGCCTTGGCCCGCGCCAGGGTTCTGGCGAAATTTCCGGGAGCTTGGTCTGAAGTGACGGCCGTCATCCCCATCGCCCGGTCGGTAACAATCCATCACCCTGTCACACGCCGCCTCCGTCCATTCGCCCTATACTGAAAACGACGGGTTCACTTGATGGTTGCCTCCAGGATGGCGCGCAGTTCGGGCGTGGCTTCAGGATCGATGCCGAACCAAGCCTTGAACGCGGGGCGCGCTTGGTGGATCAGCATGCCGAGCCCGCCGACCACCGGGTTGCCGCGCGCCCCGGCCGCCACGAGCAGGGGCGTCACCAGCGGATTATAGACGATATCGCACACCGTGGCCGCGACCGGCAGCGCATCCAGCCGCAGGTCAAGCGGTGGCTGCCCGACCATGCCCTGGTTGGTTGTGTTGACCAGCAGGGCCGCGCCGTCGAGTGCCTCATGTCGTGCCTCCCAGTCCATCACACGCACCACGCCGCCGAATTCCTGGGCGAGTTGCTCGGCCCGCGCCCGCGTGCGGTTGAGTAGCCGCACGTCCGGCGCCCCTTCCTCCATCAGCGACACCGCAACGCTGCGCGCGCTACCGCCGGCGCCCAACACCACCGCCGGCCCCAACTCGGCGCGCCAGGACGGATTGCCGTCGCGCAGGTTTTCGATGAAGCCATAGCCGTCCTTGTTGTAGCCGGACAGCGTGCCGTCGGCCTCGACGACGACGAGGTTGATCGCCCCCATACGCTGGCCGACCGGGTCCACCCGGTCGACCAGGCGGAACGCCGCCTCCTTGTGCGGGATCGTCACGTTACAGCCGACGAAACCGAGCGCGACGAGACCCTTAAGTGCTGCCTCGAGGTTCTCGGGCACTACCGGCATGGGCAGATAGGCGCCGGCAATGCCATAGCGCTCCAGCCAATAGCCGTGCAGCTTCGGCGATCGCGATTGAGACACCGGATTGCCGATCAACCCCGCAGCCCTGAATGCAGTCATCGAGACAACCCCTTTACGGATAAAAATTGTTTGCTTGGCGGATTCGAGTTTGAGAGCGAACACCCCCGGCTGACGCGTATTCTGCCGCGGCGCTCGCGTCCTTTCGGCTTGCGGCCACGCGACCGCTTCTCGTGCCGAAGACACGAAATCGACTCCCGACGCAATTCGCCGCGCGGCAGGGCGTAGATCGCCTTGTCGATCGCCTCGTGCGAGACAGACAGTCCAGATTGCAGTTCCATGCCACCCTCGATGCGTTGACGCCGACCAGATATTTGCTCGGGCGACCACCTCAGCCGCAACAACCCGGCCACTTCGCCAAACAGCCGCCCACCCACCCGCAGCCGCGGCTTGCGACCGGGCACACGACGGCGGGCAGCCACTTCAGCCTGCGCCACCCCCGCCCGATACCCCAAAGCAGCATCGCTATGCCGCGCGATCTCGTCAGAAATCATCTCCGCTGAACGATCCAGAGCAGCCGCCATCGCCCGGACACCCCACCCATCCATCAGACGAAGCTCTATCGTCGTCCGATCCACAACCGTTAGCTACCGCCGCGAAACTGTCATCGGGATACCCTATCCTACAGGGACACCCAGGGGATGTTCGCTCTCAAACTTGAATCCGCAGTTCCATACAAAGCTTGAATCACAGTTCGAGCCTCGCCGAAACCCCCGATCTCGGCAGACCCCAGGGTGTCGATATCGAACCGGACCCACTCAGTCTTCCCTTGCATCCCGGCCCTCTTCGCGGCAACCACGGCGCGTATTTACCAAGATGGGGCAGGTGTCCGTGTTCGATGTTATCCGCTGGCTTGGCTGGACTCTGCTGGTGCTGGCGGCACTGTATGGTGCGGTGTGTGCGGGGTTGTACGGCTTGCAGCGCCGCATCATGTTCGTGAACGCTGGCACGCGGCCTGATCCGGTGGCCTTGGGGGTGACGGGCGTCGAGGTGCTCGAGGTCAGGACCGCAGATGGATTGGTGCTGAACGCCTGGTTCCGCCCGCCGCCTTCCGGACCCGGTGTGGCGGGCGGGAGGGTTGCGTTGTTCCTGCATGGCAATGCCGGCACGATCGGCCATCGCGCCGGGCGGATCGCGCCCTTTGCGGCTGCCGGCTGGGGCGTGTTGCTGCTCGACTGGCGCGGCTATGGCGGCAATCCCGGGAATCCCTCCGAGGAGGGGTTGGCCCTCGATGCCCGCGCCGCCTACGAGTTGTTGCGCCTGCGCGGCTATGGCGCGGATCGAATTGTCATATGGGGCGAATCGCTCGGCACTGCGTTGGCCGTGCGACTTGGCGGCGAGGTGCACGCCGCGGCCGTGGTGCTGGAGGCGCCGTTCACCAGCATGGTCGACATGGCGCATCGGCAATATCCTTTCGTGCCGGCGGATTGGTTGCTGCAGGATCGTCTGGAGAGCCTGCTGCGTATCCCCAGGGTTACCGCCCCGGTGCTGGTGATGCATGGTTCAGAGGACAGGCTGATCCCACCCGACATGGGCAGGGCGCTTGCAGCGGCGGCGCGGGATGGACGATTCGTGCTGATCGAAGGCGCGACACACAACAATCTCGGCGAGTTCGGCGTGGTCGAAACCGGAGTGAACTTCGTGACACGAAAGACAAGACCATGAGAGCCCGCGAACTTGGACTGGCCTGCGGACGGCTTACGCCTGGCGCACGGAACCTGATTTCCGACGTGCCAGGCGTGCGCGTCGGGCATATGACACTTGCAGAAGGGAATCTGCGCAGCGGCGTGACTGCCATTCTGCCGCATGATGGCGATGTGTTCCGGGACAAGCCGGTGGCGGCGGCCGATGTGCTGAACGGGTTCGGCAAATCGGTCGGGCTGATGCAGATCGAGGAACTCGGGCAACTCGAAACCCCGGTGCTGCTGACCAACACGCTCTCGGTCGGCACCTGCGCCAACGCTTTGATCCGCCGCGCGGTAGCCGCCAACCCCGAGATCGGGCGGCGCACATCGACAGTCAATGCGGTGGTTGGCGAATGCAATGACGGGCACCTCAACGACATCCAGGCGATGGCGATCACCGAGGCGCACGCGTGTGCCGCGCTCGATGCGGCGGAGGTGGATTTTGCGGTGGGGGCGGTGGGCGCCGGAACCGGGATGAGTTGTTTCGGCTTCAAGGGCGGTATCGGCTCGGCCTCGCGGCAGATCAAGCTGGACGGGGCGATCCATCATCTCGGCGTCCTCGTGCTGGCCAATTTCGGCCGGGCAGGGGATCTGCGGCTGCCCGATGGACGGCGGATCGGGCCCGACGCGGCGACGAGCCCGGAGCGCGGCTCGGTCATCATCGTGATGGCGACCGACGTGCCGCTCGATCACCGCCAGTTGCGCCGTGTGATCCGCCGCGGCGGCGCGGGGCTCGCCTGGGCCGGCTCGTTCTGGGGCAATGGCAGCGGAGACCTCGCGATCGGCTTCACCACCGCCAACCGCATCGCCCATGGCGAGACCTCCCCCATCGTGAGCCACCGCATGCTCAACGAGAACCGCATCGACCGGATGTTCGAGGCCGCCGCCGAGGCGACCTACGAGGCTGTGCTCGACGCCCTGGCCGCATCCCCCACCACCATCGGGCGGGACGGGCACAGCCGCATCGGGCTGAGGGACGTTCTCTAACCCGGCAGAGTGTGCAGGCGCACACCTTCGACGGTGCGTTGCGCGATGTCGCACAAATGGCGGTGATGGGTCAGGTAGATCACCTGCCCGGCACTGGCCATGGCGCCGAGCAGGCGGAAGGTCTCCTCGGCGCGGAAATCGTCGAACGTCTCCATGATATCGTCCGCGATGAACGGAACAGCGGGCTGCTGGCGTGCGAACTCATGGTAGCCAGCGGCGCGCAGAGCCAAATAGAGCTGGAACCGGGTGCCTTTCGAAAGGTCTGACGCCAGCTTCGAGCCGCCATCGGCGCCGATGGCGACCAGCACATCCTCCTCTTTGTCCGGCTGCGTGGACAGACCGCGATAGGCCTCGCGCGTGATCAGGCGAAAGGCATCGGAGGCGCGAGCCATCATCGCGCTGCGGTGGGTGTCGCGATAGGCGCGCAACGCCATCTCGGCGGCGAGGATGCCGGCGCGCAGGCGAATATAGTGACGCGCCTTGTCCTCGATCTCCAGGACCACGGTGCGCCGCGCGACTTCGATCCGCGCCACTTCGTCATCGCCGCCGACGGCTTCGATCTGCTGGGCAGCGATTTCGTGAGCCGTATGCGCGTCGCGGCTCCGCGCCTCTTCGCCATCGAGGCGGCCGCGTAGGATGGCCAGTTCAGCTTCGATATCGGCGCGGCTGATGCCTGCGAGGGCGGCCTCGGCGGCGGCGATGCCGGGCAGGTCGAGGGCGATCAGGATCTCCTGTTCGGCGTCATGGGCATCTTTCTCCCACAGGGCCCGGCGCTCGGCCGCTGCGATGCGCGCGCTGGTCTCGATCAGTGTATCGACCGCAAAATGGGCGGTCATCACCGCTTTGCGGCGGTTGATGACATCGATGCGGGCCAGCAGACCGGCTTCATCCTGGCGGGATGTATTGAGTGCGGTTGCAAGGCGGGCGAGATGGTCCCGGGCGGTACGGGCGGCAGCGAGGCGGGTGGCGATCGCCTGGTCGGCGGTGTCGGTGTCGACAACGGTGATTTCGAGCCGGGCGGCGAGGGTGTGGACGGCTTCGGCGAAGCTGCTGCGGTCCGCCTCCATGTCGGCGATGCGATCGGCGAGGCCGGTTTTCTTCTGCACGAGGGGGCCGAGATCTTCGAGCTGGCGCAACAATTCGGCGGCCTCGCCTGGTGTGGGGAGCCGGCCGCTGGCGCCGATCCAACAGGCGGCGCAGGCGCTGGCCCAGGCGTGGTTCCAATCGGTCTCGTCCTGCATCGCCTCGCGCAAGGCAGCCTCGCGGCGGCCGATATCGCGCTGGCGGTCACGCAGGGCGGCATGGACGTCCTGCTCCTTCGCGTCGCGCTCGATGGCGGCCTGGGCGAGGCCGAGCAGGGTCTCCCAAGGGGCGCCGGGCGGTACTGGCAGGGCGGCGGCCAGCATCGCGGCCCGCAGCCGGTCGCGGGCGGCATCGGCGGCGGCGTGCGCGCAGAGGCCCTCCGCCTCGGCGGTGGTCACAGCGCGGGCAGCATCGAGTGTGGCGGCACGGCGGTCGAACCATGCGGCGAGGCCGGCGGGCGTGGCGGGGCGCGGCAGCGCCGGGCCGCTGGCGGCAGCGTCGATTTCGGTCTGGATGGCAGCCTGCCGGATCAGGGTTTCAGCGCGCTTGATGCTGGCGCGGCCGAACTGGGCGGCCGTTTCGGCGAGGGCGGTCTCGGCGCCGTGCAGCCGTGCGAGATCGCCCTGGTGGCTGAGGCGGGCGGCCATCACGCCGTCATCTTGGCGCAAGCCGGCTTCGAAGCGCTCGGCGGTTTCGGTGTCGAGACGGCGGCGGTGCTCGGCCCAGAGCGCCTCGCGCCGGCCGCGCATCGCCGCCGCCTCGCCGTCGCTGACGAGCCCTGCGATGCGGGCTGTGGTGTCGATTTGGACGCGCAGGCGGGTCTGTTCGGCGTCGAGGCGTTCGATTTCGGCGTCGCGCAGCGCGATGTCGGCCTCGGCCTTGGCCAGGCGCGCGGCCCAGCCCTCGATTGCACCGGGCGGTGGGGGCATGATGGCGGAGAGGTCGGGCAGCCCGCCGGTCCAGGGGAGCAGCGTGGCGCAAGCTGCGGCGAGGATGTCGGTCCGCTGGGCGAGCGCGTCCCGCGCTGCCTCCTGGCGGCGGGCGTGATCCTGGGCGCGCAGCAAAGGCAGATCGGCCCGCAGCGCCGCCATCGCGTCATTCGTGCTGGCATCGCGCGCGCCTTCGGCCTCGGCCAGGGTCTCCCCGAGGATCGCGTGTTGGCGGATGGCTTCCTGGTGTTCGCGCCGTGCCGCGGCCAGGGCGGCGTCGATGCCGGAGCGGCGGGCGATGAGGCCGTGCAACGCCGCGATCAGGGCGGGTTTGAGAATAAGGCGCGCGGGGTCGATGTCGGCGGGCTGGTCGAGCCGGGCGAGGGCCGCGCCGAGCTTGACCTCGGTATCGCGCAGCTCGCGGCGCCGGTCCTCCAGATCGAGGCCAGCGGCGCGGTGGCGGGTGCGCTGGCGGTCGAACCCGCTAAACGCCGCCTCCTCGGCCAGGGCGGCCTCGTCGGGCACGATGCCGGCCCGCTCGGCCTCGATCCGCCCGATCGCCGCGCGCGCCGCCTGCAGCCCGGCGGCACCCTCGATCTCCTGGCGCTGCAGCCCCGGCAGATCCGCAGCCCACCCCTCAGGCACCTCGGGCAGGCCAGCGAGCGGGGCAATGCGGGTGCGCAGATCCTGCAACGCGGCGAGCCGGGGCAGGGCGTTGAGCAGGCGCTGCAGCGAGTCTATCCGCGCCTTGGTCTTGCCGCTTGCGTCCAGCGCGGCGTCGTACTGGCGTGCCCAGCTATCGCGCGCCTCCACCAGGGCCGCGTATTTTGGGGCCAGCGTGTCGACCCGCTCGCGCTTGTCCTTCAGGGCAGCGAGTTCGTCGCGCAGTTTGGCGAGTTCGCTGGTGCGGGCGTAGGGCTTATGGATTTCGTCGGTTCTGATGCGGATCTGGTCCAGAATATGGCTCATCTCGGCGAGCCCTGCGGTAGCGGAGAACAGGAGTTGGCCAAGGTCGCCCTTGCTGGCCAGGATGCTTTCGCCGCCCTGCTCCAGGGTGTCGTCGTCGAGGGAGAACATCGCCTGGTAGGCGGCGCGGTCGAGGGCGCGGAGGTCGGCAAGGATCACGCCTTCGGAGATCGGCTGATCGCCGGGGCCGAGCAGGCTGCGCTGGGTGCGCTTGATGCGGGTGATGCTGTGCATCCCGCCCTGGGTTTCCAGCACGGCGCCGATGCGCATCGTGGCGTAGGGGTGCAGGAAGTCATAGCGACTGCGCATTTCGATCCCATAGAGCAGGTCGAGAATGGCGGACAGGGTGGTCGATTTGCCCGCCTCGTTCGGCCCGTAGACGATGTGTAGATCGGGCTGCCCTGCGACGCGGGGGCCGAAATCGAGGCTGTGGTCGGTGAACTTTCCGTAACGTGTGAGATCGAGCCGCTGGAGCCGCATCAGGCTTCTCCTGTCGTGCGGGTGAGCAGGCGGGCCAGCACGTCCTCCACCCCCTCGCGCGCCAGATCGGCAATGCACCCGGTAAAGGCGGCCTCGTCGGTGCCGAACAGGGCGCGGCATTCGCCCGGCAACTGGGCACGCAAGGCGGAGGCTATGGCCTCGATTTCGCTGCTGAAGCCCGCGCCCGACAAAATATCGGCATCGATCAGGCGGCGCAGTTCCGCCAAGGGCGCCCCGTCCTCTCGGGCGTCCCCTCGGGCACGCTCTGCCATGGGCGCGGTGCAGGCAACCTCGATGCCCTCGATCCAGGTTCGCCCTCGCACCGAGGCGGCCTCGGCGGCCTGTTCGTGCAGCAGGTCCGCATCGCGGCGCACCCGCCAGTGCAGCGGCGTCGCGCCCTCAAGGCGCAGGCGGGCGATGGCGTGGGTGGATGTGAGGTCAGCCCTCAGCCGCTCCAGCGCAGATCCGATCGCCGCCGGGATCGCGCGCCAATCCTCGATCCCGCCGATATCGACGCCCACGCGCTCGAACCGGGCAATGTGGGTGAAGCGCTCCTCGATCTCGATACGGCCATCGTCATGCACCGTCACCAGGCTGGCCGACTTGGCACCAGCCTCGTTGATGTCGCGGCCCTGCGGCATGCCCGGCATCACCACGGCGCAGGCCCCTTCGAACACCCGGCGGCTGTGGATGTGGCCGAGCGCCCAGTAGCGAAAGCCGGAGCGCTGCAGGTCCACCAGCCGGCACGGCGCATAGGCGTCATGCCCGGGCGAGCCGTCGAGGCTGGTGTGCATCAGGCCGATATTCACGGCGCCCTCAACCGGCTGCTTGTATTTCGGCAACAGGCTGTCCGGGGCGCTCGGCTGGGCGAAACTCAACCCATGGATCACGATCGGCCGCGCGCCGTCCGGGATTGCGATCGCCTCCGCGCGGCCCGAAAATACCGTAACGCTGTCGGGAAAGGTGAACTCCCGCGTGATCCGCGACAGCGCATCATGATTGCCGCGGATGATGAACACCCGGATGCCGGCCTCATGCAGGCGGCGGATCTGCGCGGAGAGGAAGCGCGCCGTCTTCATCGAAGTCTGCTCGCCGTCGTACAGATCGCCGGCCAGCAGCAGCGCATCCACACCCTCGTCGAGGCACAATTGCACAATGCCGGTAAACGCCTCGCGCGTCGCATTGCCGATCAGGGCGGCGAGGTCGGCATCGCGCAGGGCCAGCGAACGCAGCGGCGAATCGAGATGAATATCCGCCGCATGAACGAACCTGAATGCCATCGCGCGACTCCGAGCCCTGAGCGTGACCCCTTCTCTACCCCGGCCGGGGCGGCGGGGCCATCATAAGCAGGTGGGAAATCGATCCGAAACGCAAGGAAAGCGATTGTGCCCCTCCCAGCCGCTTACCCTCGTGCCCCGATCTCCTGCCTGCGCCGTGCGCCGAAGGCTTCGAGCGCCTCCTCGATGCCGGGGTCGATCGGCGGTTTCTCGTAGGCGTCAAGCATGGTTTTGTAGATGGTGTTGGCGCGCTGGGTGGCGTCCTGGCTGCCCGCGAGTTGCCAGGTCTCGAAATTGCGCCAATCCGACAGCAGCGGCGTGTAGTGCTCGGTTTCGTAACGCCGCTGGGTGTGGGCGGTGCCGAAGAAATGCCCACCGGCGCCGGCCTCCTTCATGGCCTCCAGCCCCAGCGCATCCTCGGTGACCTCCATCGGCTCCATCGTTTTGACCAGGAGCTGGATCATTTCGGCATCCACGATCATCTTCTCGAACGATGCCACAAGCCCGCCTTCGAGCCAGCCGACGCCGTGATGCATGAAGTGGGTGCGGCCGAGCACCGAACTCCACAGCGCCATTTGCGACTCGTAGGCGGCCTGGGCATCGACCGCATTTGAGGCGTTGACGTTGCTGGAGCGGTAGGGGATGCCATAGCGACGGGTGAGTTGCCCCGTCACCATTGCGCCCTTCGCATACTCCGGCGTGCCGAACGCGGGCGCCCCAGTGCGCATGTCCACGTTCGAGGTGAAACCGCCATACATCACGGGCGCGCCGGCGCGGACGAGTTGCACCAGCGCGATCCCGGCCAGCGCCTCGGCGTTCTGCTGCGCGAGCGCGCCGGCGAGTGATATCGGGGCCATCGCGCCCGCGAGCGTGAAGGGTGTCACGATCGTGGCCTGCCCGGCGGCGGCGCAGGCCATCAGCCCTTCGGCCATCGGGCCATCGACCAGCAGCGGCGAATTGGTGTTGATGACGGTGCTGAGCGAGGGGGTGCGCGCCAGTTCGGCGCGATCGACGCCGCGGGCGATGCAGACCAGATCCACCGCGTCGTTGAACCGCTCGGCGCCTATGGCGGAGGCGCCGAACACCTTGTCGGTCAATGTGAGCAGATCGAACACCGTGTCGAGATGACGCGTTTCGGCGTCAAGATCGATCGCGGCGACGGCGGGGCCGACGCTGTGGACGCAGTTGAGGCTCTGCACGAGGCGGATGAAATTGCGCGAATCCTTCTGCGAGCCCGGCCGGCGCCCGCCGTCGAGATCGGAGCAATTGGGCGGGCCGCCGACGGTGGCAAAGGCGAGATAGTCATCGCCGACGACGATGTTGTGCGCCGGATTGCGGCTGTGCAGGGTGAAGCGAGGCGGCACGGTGGTCAGCGCCTGCGCAATGATCTCGCGACCGATCCGCACGTTCTGGCCTTCGCCGACGATGGCGCCGGCATGGCGCAACAGGTCGATCGCTGTTTGGTTCTGGATGCGCAGGCCGATCTCCTCCAGCACGCGCAGGCTGGCGTCATGGATCATTTCCAACTCGTCCGCACTCACCACCTCGGCCGCCGGCAGCCGGTGGCGCGGTTGTTTGAACGGCAATTGGTGCAGCCGATCCGCCACTCGGCGCGGACGGCGGCCGGCCCGTTCCCGCGGGGGGGAACTCACGACGCCAGCGCGTCGGCGAGCGTGAGTGCCACCACCTCGGCCGCACGGTGCAGGTCGGCGAGCGGCACACGCTCATCGGCGCGGTGGGCGTTGGCTTCCTCGATGCTGCGCGGCCCGGCGCCATAGAGGATCACCGGCACACCGGCCGCCGCGTAATGCCGCGCATCCGTGTAGAGCGGCACGCCACCGGCCGCGATGGTCTCGCCCATCACGTGGCTGGCATGGGCGCAGAGCAGGTCGGTGAACGCCTGTCCCCCGGGCAGCGGCATCAGGGGTGTGGCCAGCAGCAGGCGCCGGACCTCGACTTTCGCTTCGGGGCAGGCGAGGCCAGCGAGGGCGATCACGTCGCGCAGTTCGGCCTCCACCTGCTCCGCCCGCTCTTCCGGCACGATGCGGCGGTCGAGGCGGAAGACGATGCGATCCGGCACCACGTTGGTGTTGATGCCGCCCGAGATCAGCCCGATGGTCAGTTGCGGCGCGCCGATGCCGGGGATGGACGAGGCCCGCACCGCGAGATTGCCGCGCCAGGCATAGAGAGCAGCGAGGATGGCGGTACTGGCCTCCAGCGCATCGATCCCGGTAAAGGGCCGCGCCGCATGGGCCGACCGGCCGGTGACTTCGACTTCGAGATGCAGGCAGCCGTTATGCGCCTGGGTGACGCCGTAGGAGAACCCGGCGCAGAGCGCGAGGTCGGGCTTGCTGATGCCTTCCGACAGCAGCCAGGCCGGACCCAGTTCGCCGCCGGTTTCCTCGTCATAGGTGATGTGCAACTCGACGGTGCCGCGCGTCGGCTGGGCGGCATGATCGAGTGCCAGCATGGCGAAGGCGTAGGTCGAGATGTCGGATTTGGACACCGCAGCACCGCGCCCATAGAGCCAGCCGTCGCGGATTTCCCCGCCGTAGGGGTCTGTCGTCCAGCCCTCGCCGGGCGGCACCACGTCACCATGCGCGTTGAGCGCAATCACCGGGCCCTCGCCGTAGCAGCGCCGCACCACAAGGTTGGTGACGCTCACCATGCCGTGCGCCTTCACCAATGCATCCGGCACCACATGACGCTCCACCTCGAAGCCCATCGCCTCCAGCAGCCCGGCGGTGATGCCAGCGTGGCGCGCGCAGTCGCCGGCGGGGTTGTCGGACGGAATGCGCACGACGGCGGCGAGCAGGTCGGTCATCGCCTGGCGCCGTGCGGCCAGAAAACTGCGAATTGCGGGGCGGTCGGTCGGGGTCATGGCGGTCTGTCCTGCTCTGCTCTCGGGCATGCATGGCAGCGCGGACGCGATGCTGCGTCAACCACCCGTGTCAGCCGCCGCGCGGGATGCCACAATGCGGAGCGTTCAATCATCAGGGGAGGCTCACATGAGCGGAAACGGCAAGGTTGCATTGATCACCGGCGCTGGCAGCGGCGTTGGCCGGGAGTCGGCGCTTGCGCTGGCGGCGGCGGGCTATTCGGTGGTGCTGGCGGGGCGGCGGGGCGATGCGCTGGGCGAAACCATCGGCCTTGCGGGCCCGGCCGGGGCCGCCATGCTGGCGGTGCCGACCGATGTGACGGACCCTGCGGCCGTCGCCGCCCTGTTCGCCGCCATCAAGGCGAAGTTCGGCCGCCTCGATGTCGTGTTCAATAATGCCGGCGGCAATGTGCCCGCCACCAATTTCGGGGATTTCACCTGGGAGCAGTGGACGCAGGTGGTGGCCGTCAACCTCAACGGCTGCTTCCTTATCGCCAATGCTGCCTTTCGCATGATGCGGGACCAGTCGCCGCAGGGCGGGCGGATCATCAACAACGGCTCGATCTCGGCCCATACGCCGCGTCCGGGTTCGGCGGCCTATACTTCGACCAAGCACGCCATCACCGGGTTGACCAAGGCGATCGCGCTCGACGGGCGGCAGTTCGATATCGCCTGCGGGCAGATCGATATCGGCAATGCGGCGACGCCGATGACGGCACGGATGGCCAAGGGCGTGCCGCAGCCGGATGGCACGACGCGGGTCGAACCGACGATGGATGTCTCTGCGGTCGGCAAGACGATCCTTTATATGGCGGACCTGCCGGCTGATGCGAATGCGCTGTTCGTCACCGTGATGGCGACGAAGATGCCGTTTGTTGGGCGGGGGTGACGGGAAGGAAGCGGTCGCTTTTTTGGAAAAAAGCTCTGCAAAAAACTTTGCTCCCTTGAGCCTGATGACGTTTGGCGGAACCGCCAAAAAATCTGAATCGGGGGATCAAACAAAGAGTTTAGAGTGGGATGTCTTCGTCTATCAGAAGGCATCCCACTCTAAGGTCCTGCGACCGGGCGAAGGACGAAGCCAAAAATCTGTGGTGGCTTCGCCCCTCTCCACCCCGAAAAGCTTATCAGATAAAGTTTTTTTGCTTCTTTTTTTGCAAAAAAAGAAGCGCTTTCTTGCCTAGCTTTCGAGTTCACTATCCCAATAAAGATAATCCCGCCAACTCTGATGCAGATAGTTCGGCGGAAACGCGCGGCCGTTTTCCTGGAGTTCCCAGGTCGACGGCTGGCGCGGCGTCATGCGCGGGAACATGCGGCATTCGCGCGGCAGTTTGCTGCCTTTGGTGAGGTTGCAGTGGCCGCAGGCGGTGACGACGTTTTCCCACGTGGTGCGGCCACCGCGGCAGCGCGGGATGACGTGATCGAACGTCAGATCGGGCGCCGGTTGCCGCTCCCCGCAATACTGGCAGGAGAACGCATCGCGCAGGAACACGTTGAACCGGGTGAAGGCGGGACGTCGCGAGGTCGGGATATAGTCCTTCAGCGCGATCACGCTGGGCAGGCGCATTCGCATGCTGGGCGAATGGACCTCGTGCTCGTATTCGTTGAGCACCGAGACGCGATCGAGGAACACGGCTTTTACGGCGTCCTGCCAGCACCAGACGGACAATGGGAAATACGAAAGCGGTCGGAAGTCCGCATTCAGGACGAGAGCCGGAAAATTTTGTCCGCCGTCGGGCAAGGGCCGCTCCTTCGCGAGCGGGGCGCAATGCCTTCCGGGTATTCCAACAAGCCGACCCGTGAGACATCGAGCGCCGCCGTGAACCTGACGCCACTATCGCAACTCGCGCCCCGTGCCGCAAGCGGCGGCGCCCCGGTTTCATGGCAGCGTCACATCAGGAGCCGTCGAAAACCCGTTGAAGGAACAGAGAGGCGCTGGAAAGACCGACCGCGTCGATGCCGTGCTCGAGCCCCGGCCGATACAACGCCTCCACCGCGATGCCGTGTGCCCGCAGCGCCGATTCGGCGGCGCGCGAACCGGCCACCGGGACGACCCCGTCATCCTCGCCATGGACAATGAACACCGGCGGGAAATCGGCCCGCGCCGGCAGGGTCTCGGGCGCGATCAGGGCGCCCGAAAACGCCAGGATGGCACGGGGCGGCACGGGCCGGCGCAAGCCGCAGAACAGCGCCGTCATCGCCCCCTGGCTGAACCCCATCAGCGCATAGGCGTGGGCCGGCAATCCGTGGCGGGCAAGTTCCGCGTCGATGAACGGGTCGAGTGCGGCCGCCCCTTGTGTCACGCCGGCGAGGCGGCTGGGCGGCGAGCGGTCCCCGACGCTGAACCATTGCCGCCCATACGGCCCGAGATCGCAGGCTTCCGGCGCATCAGGCGCCACGAAGGCGGCATGGGGCAGGGCGGTCGCCCAATGTGGCCCAAGGTCGATCAGGTCATGCCCGTCAGCGCCGAGGCCGTGACACAGGATCACAAGTTGGCGAACCGGGGCGGCGCGTGGCCCGAAGCGGGGTCCATCGAGCATCATACGGGCTCCGAGCCGGGGGGATCAGACGAGGGGGCCGGCACAATGCGCGGCATAGCCGGGCCGGGAGAGCAACCTGTCATACCAGGCGCGCAGGTTCGGCAGGTCGGGCCGGTCGGGCAGGTCGAGGCCGAACCAGCGATGGACATGCACGCCGAAAGCGATGTCGGCGAGGCTGAAATGGTCAACCGCGATCCAGCCAAGCCGGGCGATCCGCGCATCCAGGATCGTCCAGAGCGCGCCCGCCTCGCGCGCCGCGCGTTCGATCGCGGCCAGATCGCGTTTCTCAAGTGGTGTGCGCACCAGGCCGATGAAAAACACGGTATGCGGTGGGCCGAGGGCGGTCTGCTGGAAATCGAGCCAGGCGTCGATCACCCCGCGTGTGCGGGGTTCGGCCGGGTAGAGGGACGAATCCGGGGCATGGGCGTTGACGAGGTAGCGCAGGATGGTGTTGCTTTCGAACAGGCTGAAATCGCCGTCCTCGAGCGCTGGCACCAAACCGATCGGCTGCATCGCCCGGTAGTCAGTCGTCGCGGTGCGGCCAAAGGCGCCGCCGGCGTCGATCCGCTCGTACGGCAGGCCCAACTCGTCGAGCAGGAACAGGATTTTCATGACGTTGCTGGACGTCACGCGTCCCCATAATTTCAGCATGGCGGCGTCCCCGGATTGCAATTCCGACACGCTAGAACGCCCCCGCGCATCGGGCAACTTGCACGCCGCCGCGCGCCCGGCCATAGAGCGAGGATGATGTTTTCCCGATTGCGCGTGACCCTTGCCGCCGCCACTGCCGCCTGCGGGGCCGTTCTGCTGACCGCCCATGCCTCGGAATGGACGGGAAAGCTGATCCCTTGCCCGCTGTGCCTGGTGGAACGCTGGCCCTACTGGATCGGGCTCGGGATCGGGCTGATCGGGCTCATGTTGCCGCGCGTCTTGGTCAAACCGTCCATGCTGCTGTTCATCGCCGCCATGCTGGCCGGAACGGCTGCGGGCGCGGTGCATGTCGGGGTCGAATGGAGATACTGGGCGAGCCCGTTGCCGGAATGCCGCGGCCTCGATCTGCGCGGGCTCTCTGTGGCCCAGCGCCTTGCGTCCATGCCGGAGCGGCCGTCCAAGCCGTGCGACGAACCGGCCTATCTGATCGACGGGTTCCCACTTTCGATGGCGGAGATGAACCTTCTGTTCAGCCTCGGCAATGCGCTGTTTGTCGGCGGCTTCCTGTGGGTCAGGCGGAAGGACCTGGTCTAGCCAGGGCCAGCACAAGCTCCAGGCGGTCCGCCGCCGCGGCCGGCACATCAGGGCGCACACAAACCAGGCGAGCCGCGCGCAAGGTCACCCCTGCCTTGTGGCGCGACGAGAGTTCCGCCGCGTCGCACGCGACCTGGAGCACCAGACCAGGCGCCACTTCGCGCACCGGGCCGAAGCGCTTGAGGGTATGGGTGCGCACCCAGGCGTCCAGCGTCGCCCGCGCCGTCCTGGGAAGATCGGGGGTGCACTTGCCGACCGGCACCAGCACACCGTCCTCGCGCCAGACGCCGAAACTGAGGTCCCCCCCGCGCTCGGCATACATCAGCACCGCGGTGACGCTCTGGGAATCGCGCTGCCATGTCCGCCAGGCCCCCTCTGCGCGGCCGGGGATGTAAGGGGACGCACGGTCCTTCAGGATCAGCCCCGTGGCGGCATGATCCCGCGCTGCCCTGTGCAGCGCCGCGAGATCGGCCGGCGTTGCGAAATCGAGCAGCGGCGAAAGGTCCATCCCCAGCGGCGCCACGCGGGCGAACCAGGCGTCCAGCCGGGCGCGGCGCTGATCGAAGGGCAGGGGCCGCAGGTCCTCCCCGGCCTCGAACAACACGTCGTGCAGCCGCACCTGATGGGGCCGCCCGCGCGGCGTCAGCAGCACGCCATCCAGCACCGCGTCGAACCCCATCGCCGCGATCAAGCCCGGCGTCGTGGCCGAGATATCCTCCGCCCCCCGCCCGAACACGCGGCGCCCGCCAGGGCCGGCCACGAGTTGCACCCGCTCACCTTCCCATTGCCACTCCGCCCGCCACCGCGCGGCATCGAGCCCCGCCACAACACCCACCGCCTCGGCCGGCATGAGCGGATGAAACTGCGGCCCTTCCCCCGGATCAGGCCGGCCGCCGCGCCCCTCGATCCAGGCGAACAGGGCCGCGTAGGGCGCCACAAGCCCGTGCCAAACCTCCTCCAGCGCGCCCGCCGTCAGCCGCCCGGCGGATAACCCGGCCAGCGCGGCACGGAGTATTGGCGCCGGCACCCGCACCCGTGTCCCCCCGGTTGCGCCCTTCAGCAACCAAAGCCGCGCCCCCGCCGGCAGCACGTCGAGAAAGCGGGCGATCTGTGCCGGTACATCCGCCGCCGCTGTGGCCCCCAACGTCCGCACCACCTCCGCGAGGCCGGGCGGCGCGGCATTGGCGCCCGCACGCTCCGGCCACATCAGGGCCACCGTCTCCGCCACATCGCCGACGAACCCATGTCCGAGCCCGAACAGCACCGGATCGAACCGCTCCGCCGCCAAAGCGCGCAGCAGCGCCGGCCGCGTCACCTTGAGCGTCGCAGCACCCGTCAGCACCGCCAGGCCCATGGCCCGATCAGGGTCCGCCACCGTGCCGAAATAGCGTCGCAGCAGCGCCTCCTGCGGCCCCTTTCCAGGCGCGCAGGCGAGGTCGTCGAGCAGGGCAGCGAAGGCGATCACGCCTCCTCCTCGCCATAGCCGACCAGCCGCAGCGCCCGGCCCCTTATGCCGCGCCGCCCCACCGCATGGATCAGCGCCGCCTCGCTGCCATGTGTCACCCACACCTCGGGCGCCGCCACCTCATCGAGCGTGGCGTTCAGTTCGTCCCAATCCGCGTGGTCCGACACGACCAGCGGCAGTTCGACACGGCCCTGCCGCACCCGCTGGCGCACGCCCAGCCAGCCCGACGCCAGCCCCACCACCGGATCACCGAGCCGCGGCACCCATCGCTCCCCGATCGAAGGCGGTGGCGCCAGCACGATGCCGCCCGCGAGATCAGCCCCATCTGCCGCCAGTGCCGGCCGCAGATCGCCAAGCCGCACGCCATGCGCCTCATAGACCGCGCACATCGCGATCAGCGCCTGATCCAGATAGACCGGCCTCTCCCACCCCGCCCGGCGCAGCAGCGCGATCAGCCTTTGTGTCTTGCCCAGTGAATAGCACCCCACCACATGCGCCCGTCCCGGATACAGTGCCATGCTCGCCAGCAGCCGGCTGATCTCGCCCAGAGCCGGCGGATGGCGGAAGACCGGCAGCCCGAACGTCGCCTCGGTAACAAACACGTCGCACGGCACCGGCACGAACGCCTCGCAGGTCGGATCCGCCGCGCGCTTGTAGTCCCCGCTTACCACGGCGCGGCTGCCGCGATACGCCATCACGATCTGCGCCGAGCCCAGCACATGCCCCGCCGGTTCCAGCCACAGCGTCACCTCGCCCATCCCGATCCGCTCGCCCCAGCCCGCCGCCTGGCTTGCCTTGCCCGCCACGCCGCGCGCCTTCATGATCGCCAGCGTTGCGGCATGCGCCAGCACCGCGCGATGCCCGCCGCGGGCATGGTCAGAATGCCCATGGGTGATCACCGCTCGGTCGACTGCGCGCAACGGGTCGATGAAAAACCCGCCCGGTTCGCAAAACAGCCCCTCCGGCCGAGGATAAAGCCACGTCTGGGGATGGGGCGGGCTCATCGGTTGGCTGGAGGGTGGGGTGGTGCGGTCATCGTCATGCCGCGATCCTAGAGCCTGATGATTGTTGGGGGAATCGCCAAAAAGTATGAAACAGGCGATCGAACAAAGCGTTAGAGCGGGGTGCCTTCGCCTATCAGGAGGCATCCCGCTCCAGCCCGCTCCGGCCGGCCGCGTCATCGCGGCCTGAACCGGCGCATCTGGTCCATCACGCCGCCGTGCTGCTAGCCTCCCCTCTGCGCTCCCGGAGGATCCATGATGCTCGACCCGACCCTGCACGCCAAAGCTGATCGTTTTCGCGCCGACCAGGTCCGTGCCCGCGTCTATAACCCGATGCCGCGGCCGCACTGGATCGGCCAGACCAACCAGTTCTGGTATCGCCACGAAGGCCCGGAGGGCATCACCTTCACCCGCGTCAATGCCGAGACCGGCGACCGCCATCCCGCCTTCGACCATGTCGCCGTCGCCGCCGCGCTGGACGTGTCCGATCCACACCATCTGCCGATCGCCGACCTCGACCTCACTGGCAAGTCCCTGCGCATCCGTCGCAGCGATGGGCGTTGGTTCGATGTCGCAAACGGCATGGCGATCGGCGAAGCCCTTGCCCCCGCGCTTCGCCCCGGCGAACGCCTCGTCCCCGGCGGCACCGACGCCCTGTTCTGCCGCTCCCACGACCTGTGGCTGCGGGACCTCGCCACGCAGCATGAACGCCGCCTGACGATCGACGGCGCCGCTCATCGCGGCTACGGCGCCTCGCCCGAAAGCAATCTCACCACCATCACGCTGCGCCGCCGCGGCCTCGTGCTGCCCGCCAATGCCCTGTTCTCGCCCGATGGCACCAAACTCTTCACCTCCCGCCTCGACGAGGCCGCCGTGCGCGACCTCACGCTGCTGCAACATGTCCCCGATGACGGCGATCCGCGCCCCGTCGCCCATACGATCAAATTCGCCTTCGCCGCCGACCCCGCCCTCCCGCTTGAAACCCACTGCGTCATCGACCTTGCAACCGGCGCCATCCATCATTCCGACGGCCCCGCCTGCGTCACCGGCATGACCACCTGCCTCGAAAAGGACGAAGCCTGGTGGAGTGCCGATTCCGCCCGAATCTTTTTCCTTGAGCGCGACCGCTACTGGCGGCGCCTCAGCCTGCACGAAATGAACGCCGCGACCGGACATGTCCGCACCATCCACACCGAAACCACCGAGACCTTCATCGATACCAACCTCTCCGTCCTCGGCCTGCCCAACGACCGGATACTTGACGAAAGCAACGAATTCATCTGGTTCTCCCAGGCCGATGGCTGGGCCCATCTCTACCTCCACAACCTCACCACCGGCGCTCTGAAAAACCGCATCACCGGCGGAGACTGGGTGGTGCGCGACCTGCTCCATGTCGACACCGCCGCCCGCACGGTCGAATTCCTGGCAGGCGGCCTCGACGATACTGCCAACCCCTACCACCGCACCCTCTGCCGCATCGGTCTCGACGGTACCGGCTTCACCGTGCTGACCCCGGGCAGCGAGGACCACTGCCTCGCCATGCCGCTCAAGCGCGTGCCGCGCGACCATATCCGCCCCGAAGGCGAAACCGGCTGCTATCGGGCACCCTCCGGGCGCTACTTCGTCCACACCTTCTCCGACCTCACCTCTCTGCCCATCACCGAAATCCGCAACGCCGACGGCGGCAAGGTCGACACCCTCGTCAAAGCCGCACTGGCGCCGGACCTCGCATGCGCCTGGCGCTTCCCCACCCCCTTCAGCGTCACCGCCGATGACGGCCACACCCAGTTGTTCGGCGCCATGTGGCTGCCCACCGATTTCGACCCCGCCAAGCGATACCCCGTGATCGACTATGTCTACCCCGGCCCCCAGCGCGGCATGACGCCGACTGTCATGCTCACCGACTTCATGCCCGAACTCGGCCGCGCCACCTTGCCGCAAGCCTTTGCCGAACTCGGCTTCGTCGTCATCAACGTCGACGGACGCGGTACGCCGCTGCGCTCCAAAGCCTTCCACGACGCCAGCTACGGCAAACTCGACGATCCCGGCATGCTTGCCGACCATATCGCCACGCTGCGCCAACTCGCCGCCGCACACCCTTTCCTCGACATCGCCCGCGTCGGCATCATGGGCCATTCCGGCGGCGGCTACGCTTCCGTGCGCGCGTTGCTCGAACACCCCGACCACTTCCACGCCGGCGTCGCCACGTCGGGCAACCACAACCAACTCGGCTACAGCTTCGCCTGGGTCGAAAAATACATGGGCCCCCTCGTCGCCAAGCCCGACGGCACCTCCAACTACACCTCCGCGGCAAACGCGCCGCTTGCCGCCAACCTGCGCGGCAAACTCCTGCTCGCGACCGGCGACATGGACGACAATGTTCATCCCGCACTGACCATGCAACTCGCCGCCGCACTGATCGCGGCCGACAAGGATTTCGAATTCATCCCGCTGCTGAATGATGATCACACCACCGTTTGGGGGAAGCCGTATTTTTTGCGGCGGGCGATGGAGTTTATGGTGCGAAGCTTGCAGGCTTGAAGGAAGCGCTTCTTTTTTGAAAAAAAGAAGCGCTTCCCTTAAACGGCCCTCGTATGCATCGGATAATGCGAAGTTGGCCCACTAAACGGCGGGAAACGTGCAAAATCCGCGCGCATCTCATGGCGCACCGGCGCGTTGAGTGCTGCCGTCAGGGCGTCCTGGTCGTCGAACACCACTTTGTTGCGTTGCATATGCGCCACGCGGTCGAATGGCAGGTGCCCGATCCAGTCGATCCGCGTGCAGATCTCGATCTGCCTGATGCCGGGGAAGCGCGCCATGATCGGCGGGTGCGAGGCGATGTAGTGGTCGAGCCAGGCGTTGAGGTTTTCCGCGTGGCCTTCGTAGGCGACGAGATAGGTGCAGGCGGAACCGGGGTTGGCGAAGCGTGCATCCGGCACCGGGAAGGCACGCGCCAGCATGGCCTGCTGGCTTGCCGAGGCCATGCCGGGGATGAGGGTTTGGTCGGCGAGCGCCTGGAGGGACCCGGAGGGGCCGGCTGCGGCTTCGAGGGCGGCGATGTCGTCGAAATAGACTTGCAGGGCGAGGCAGGGCGGTGGGCCATCGTTGAGATAAGGGTCATGGGTGCTGGCCGGGATGTGGATCAGCACCTCCCCGGCGCCGGGCGTTGCGCGCAGGAGCCTGGCGAGGGTGTCCTGGGTGGCGTGGCCGACTGGCGCGCCGCGGAAACTCGCGAACCAGCAGAGCCGCATCACGCCCCTCTTGTGTTGAGATAGACCGAATAGAGGCTTGTGGTGCCGCAGATGAACAGCCGGTTGCGTTTGAGCCCGCCAAAGGCGCAGTTGGCGACGACTTCGGGGATCCGCACGATGCCGAGCAGCACGCCATCCGCGCCGTAGCAGCGGATGCCATCGCCTGAACTGGTCCAGATGTTGCCGTGGATATCGAGGCGCATCCCGTCGAACATGCCGACCTCGCTTTCGGCGAATACCGCCCCGCCCGACAGCGTTTCGCCGTTCACGTCGAAGCGGCGCATGTGCTTGGGGAATTCGGCACCGTGGGAGCGGCCGGTGTCGACGATGTAGAGTTGGCTCTCGTCGGGGCTGAAGGCGATGCCGTTCGGCTTGGCGAAATCATCGGCCACGATGGTGACGCGGCCCGACGGGTCGATCCGGTAGACATGGCACGCCCCGATCTCGGAGGGGGCGGCGTCGCCTTCGTAGTCGGAATCGATGCCGTAGGACGGATCGGTGAACCAGATGGAGCCGTCGGATTTCACCACGGCATCGTTCGGTGAATTGAACCGCTTGCCCTCGAAGCGATCGGCCAGCACGGTGATGCGCCCGTCATGCTCGGTGCGCGTGACACGCCGGCCGCGATGTTCGCAGGTCACAAGGCGGCCTTCGCGATCGAGCGTATTGCCGTTGGAATTCATCGCCGGTTGGCGGAAGACGGACACCGAGCCATCGGTTTCGTCAAAACGCATCATCCGGTCGTTCGGAATATCGGACCACAGCAGGTAGCGCCCGCCGCCGAACCAGGCTGGCCCCTCGGCCCAGCGGCAGCCGGTGTAGAGTTTCTCGACATGCACATTGCCCATCGCGAGACGGGCAAAGCGCGGATCGAGCACGACGAAATCACTGGTCAGCATGGCTATCCCCGTTCCTCAACATCATCAACCGGTCAAACCCGCCCAGCACCGCGAGCAGCGGCACCAAGCGCGGCAACGGATCGCAGGCTGGGCGCCCCAGTTGCTCCCCGTCTTCTCCCCCTGCATGCCACGCCAAGGCCGCGAGCGCGAGGCCCCGCGGGGTTCAAGGCCCGATCATGGTTGCGAAATCCGCCTTCAATTTCCCGCACTGCCGGCCTTCGCGACATGCCGCAGCGCCAACAACCCTCAGAAATCCGTCTTGAACCCGCCCTCCGCCTTGCGCCGCGTGACGAAGCAGAGGAGTTCCTCGGCCACCCCAGGGTCGATCGGCGGCGCCTGATACGCGGCCAGACAGTCTTTCCACACCCGGTTGGCCTTTTCCATCGCCGTCGGGCTTCCGGCCTCCTGCCAGCTTTCGAAGTTCCGCCAATCCGACAAGACCGGCGCATAGAATGCATCCCGATACCGCGCCTGGGTGTGCGCCGTGCCAAAGAAATGCCCGCCCGGCCCGACATCGCGCACCGCTTCCAGCGCCAGCGATGCGTCATCGACCTCAAGCGGATCGAGAAACGCCGCCACCATCTGCAACAGATCGATATCCAGGATCGTCTTTTCGAACGAACAGGTGAGCCCGCCTTCCAGCCAGCCCGCGGCATGCATGATGAAGTTGCCCCCGCCCATCGTCGTCGCCCACAGCGAAAACACGCTCTCATAGGCTGCCTGCGCATCGACCGTATTGGCTGCGCATACGTTGGACGATCGATACGGAATGCCGTAGCGCCGCGCCAATTGCCCGCCCACCATCGCCGCCTTCATGTATTCCGGCGTGCCGAACGCGGGCGCGCCTGATTTCATGTCCACATTCGAGGTGAACCCGCCATACATCACCGGCGCACCGGGCCGCACCAGTTGCGACAGCGCGATCCCGGCCAGTGCCTCGGCATTCTGCTGCGCGAGCGCGCCGGCGATCGTGACCGGCGCCATCGCCCCCGCAAGCGTGAACGGTGTCATCACCACGCATTGCCCGGCGCGGGCCATTTCGATGATCCCCTCCAGCATCGGCTCATCGAGGCGCAGCGGCGAACTGGAATTGATCACCGTGAACAGCGATGGCTCGCGCTCCAGTTGCGCGCGCGATAGCCCCCGCGCGATCCGTGCGATCTCGATGCCGTCCCTGATCCGCTCGGTGCCGAGCGAATAGGCATGGAACACCTTGTCGGTCAGCACCGCGAAATCATGCAGGCAGTCCAGATGCCGCACCGAGGGATGCAGATCGACCGGCTCCACCGGGTATCCCCCGCTCAGATGCAGGATGTTGAAGCTCTGCCCGAGTTTCACCAGGTTGCGGAAATCAGCCTGGCTGCCGGCCCGCCGCCCGCCATCCAGATCGGAACAATTGGGCGCGCTCGCCATCTGCGGAAACGCCACCCACTCCGCCCCGATCCGCACATTATGCGCCGGATTGCGGGCATGCAGGGTGAACGCGGACGGACACGTCACGATCGCCGCCTCGATCATGCTGCGCGGCATCCGCACCCGGATGGTGCCGGGCTCCACCGTGGCGCCGGCCTTCACCATGATGGCGCGGGCCTCGGCATTGAGGAAATCCATGCCGATTTCCTCAAGGATGGTCAGCGAGGCATCATGGATCGCCTCCAGCGCATCGGCCGAGACGATATCGGTGGCCGGAAACCGCCGGCGTGGCTGGCGGAACGGTTTCTGCTCGATTGGGAAGGGCAGGGCGGTCCGCCCCGCGCGCCCGGCCCGCCCGCCGCGCCTGGTTTCGCTCATCCCCGCCTCCTGCCGCTGCGCCGTTCGCGCGGTGCCGCGGGGGCCGGCAGCGCGACCGCCGCCGCCAGATGCACAAACGGCTCGGCCGCATTGGGCAGCGCCATCGCATTGACGAAATGCGCCTGGAACGCCGGCTCCAGCGCCGTCTCGATCTTCTCCACCCGCCGCACCAGAGCCTCCACCTCGGCCCGGTGCCCGCGATTGAGCAGTGCCATGCGCGCCCCGGTCCCCGCCGCATTGCCGATCGAACTCACCCGCTCCAGCGGACAATCCGGGATCATGCCCAGCACCATCGCGTATTTCGGGTCGATATAGCTCCCGAACGCCCCGGCCAGCTTGATCCGCTCCACCGCGCTCACGCCAAGATGATCCATCAGCAGCCGCGCCCCCGCATAAAGCGCGCCCTTGGCCAACTGGATCGCGCGGATATCGGTCTGCGTCACCGCGATTTCGATCTCGCCACGCCACAGCACGAAATCGAACACCCGCCCGCTCGCCCGCACCCGGTCCGATGCCACCTCCACGATCGTGCCATCCGCCGTCACAACGCCTGCGAGGAACAACTCGGCCACGGCCTCGATGATGCCGGATCCACAGATCCCGGTGATCCCTGTCGCCTGGACGGCTTCGGCAAACCCCGGCTCGTCCGACCAGGGATCGACGCCCAGCACCTTGATCCGCGGCTCGAACGTAAGGGGGTCAATCCGTACCCGCTCGATGGCACCGGGCGCCGCCCGCTGCCCCGCCGAGATCTGCGCCCCCTCGAAGGCGGGCCCGGTCGGCGAACTCGCCGCCAGCACCCGCGCGCGGGTGCCCAGCAGGATCTCCGCATTGGTGCCGACATCGATCACCAGCGTCACCTCGTCGTGATGCTGCGGCCCTTCCGCCAGCGCCACTGATGCCGCATCCGCGCCCACATGCCCCGCGATGCAGGGCGGCAGATAGACCCGGGCGCCCGGATGCAAGCCCAGCCCCAGATCCCGCGCACACAGCCTCAGCGCCCCCGAAACCGCCAGCGCGAACGGCGCCTGCCCGAGCGGGCTCGGATCGATGCCCAGAAACAGATGGTGCATCACCGGATTGCCGACCAGCACCGCCTCCAGAATATCGCCGGGCAGAATCCCCGCCTGCCCCGCCAGGCGGCTCACCAAGCTGGCGATGGCGCCGCGCACGGCTTGCGTCAGCGCCTCCCGCCCGTCCGGATTCATCATCACATAGGACACCCGGCTCATCAGGTCCTCGCCGAAGCGGATCTGCGGATTGGCCGTTCCCGCCGAGGCCACGGCCCGGCCCGTCACCAGATCCACCAGATGCCCCGCAATGGTCGTCGAGCCGATATCGAACGCGACGCCGAACGCCGCCATTCGCGCCCCCGGCCACAGCCCGACGATCACCGGCCGATCCGCATCCTCATGCACCGCCGCGGTGAGCATGCCCTGCTGCACCACGCCCTGCACCACATCGAGCAGCGTGACATCCAGCACCAGCCCGCGATAGCCATGCGCAGCCTCGATCGCCTCGACCAAGCGGTCCGCATCGCCGATCGGATGCTCCATCTCGGCGGCGGGCAGGCTGACGCACACCAGCTTCGTCGCCGTGTCGAGCGCAATCCGCCGCACCTCAGCGCGCTTGCGCACCACCTGGCGGTTGACCGCGAATTCGCTCGGCACATCCACCACCAGATCGCCCATGATGCGCGCCTGGCATGACATCCGCCGCGCCCCCCCCACCTTCCAGCGCCGCTCGCTCTCGCCCATCGGGCTCAGATGGTCATTGCTGCTGACCACGCCATAGGTGTCGAACCGCCCCTCCGTCACCTCGATCTGGCAGCGCGCGCACATCGCCCGCCCGCCGCACACGCTCTCGATATACACCCCGAGCGAACGCGCCGCATCGAGCAGCGGCGTGCCCAGCGCAAACCGCCCCCGCCGCCCGCTCGGCTGGAACACGACAAGACGATCTTCGGTATCCATCAGCGCGCAGCACCCCCGTTTTGCACCAGCGCGGCCAGCTGCGCCGCATCGAACGCCGCCTCCAACGCCGCCGCCGCTGCCGTCACCTCCGCTTCCAGATCATCCCCGCACGGCTCCGGCGCGCCACGGCGCCACTGCTCCAGATAGGCGTCAGATCCATGCATCCCCGCCTTCATCGCCGCCGCATCCACCGCCAGCGCAAAGCGCGGCGCCAATTCCCGCTTCGCCGTCGTGCGGCCCTGCCGGACAATCACCTGGGTCGGAATGTCCCGCCAGTAGAGAATGATACGTTGTGCCATGGCGAACCCGACGAAACCCCGTTAAATGTCCCCTCACGCGGCAGCCGGAGGGCTGCCCACAATATGGGCCCAACCAAGGGCTTGGCGAGGGGCGATGATCGACGACCTCCTGAGAGAACGCGGCTGGCTGCTTGCAGACGGCGCGACCGGCACCAACCTGTTCGATCGCGGTCTCACCGCGGGCGAGGCTCCGGAACTGTGGAACACCAACCGCCCCGCCGAAATCCGCCGCCTCCACCAATCCTTTGTCGACGCCGGCGCCGACATCATCCTCACCAACTCCTTCGGCGGCACGTCACGCCGCCTGCGCCTGCACAACGCCCACACCCGCGTCCACGAACTCAACCACGCCGCAGCCTCCCTCGCACGCGCGGTGGCCGACACATCCGGCCGGCGTATGATCGTCGGCGGCTCCGTAGGCCCCACCGGCGATCTCTTCGCCCCGCTCGGCGAACTGACCGAAGCGATCGCCATCGAAGTCTTCGCCGAACAGATCGAGGGCCTCAAATCCGGCGGCGCCGACGTGATTTGGATCGAGACCATGTCTGCTCTCGAGGAAATGCGCGCTGCTGCCATCGCCGCCACCCAATGCGGCATGGATTTCACCATCACCGCCAGCTTCGACACCGCCGGCATGACCATGATGGGCCTCTCGCCGGCCTCCATGGCCACCTCGACCCTCGGTTTCAGCCCCGCCCCGCACGGCGTCGGCTGCAATTGCGGCGTCGGCGCCTCCGACCTCGTCTGCTCCGTCCTCGCCATCACCGAAGCCCGGCCTGACGCCGTCGTCATCGCCAAAGCCAATTGCGGCGTTCCCCGCGTCAAAGGCGACAGCGTCGTCTACACCGGCACGCCCGAACTGATGGCCGAATATGCCCGCCTCGCGCGCGACGCCGGTGCGCGCATCATTGGCGGCTGCTGCGGCACCTCGCCCGAACACCTCGCCGCCATGCGCGACGCGCTCGATCGCCACACGCCGCGCCCGCGCCCCGATCGCGAACAGGTCATCGCCAGCCTCGGCCCGCTCGCCTCCCCCCCCAGCACCGCCGTCTCCACCCGTCGCCCCAACCGCCGCCGCGCCTCCTGAGGAACCGCCATGTCCGACGCCGATATCAACCTCGCCGAACTCTCCGACGACGATCTCGTCGCCCAGATGCATGACGACCTCTACGACGGCCTGAAGGAGGAGATCATCGAAGGCGTCAATATCCTCCTCGGCCGCGGCTGGACACCCTACAAGGTCCTGACCATCGCCCTTGTCGAAGGCATGCGCATCGTCGGCGAGGATTTCCGCGACGGCATCCTCTTCGTCCCCGAGGTCCTGCTCTCCGCCAACGCCATGAAAGCGGGGATGTTCATCCTGCGCCCGCTGCTGGCCGAAACCGGTGCGCCCAAAATCGGCAAAATGGTCGTCGGCACCGTCAAGGGCGATATCCACGACATCGGCAAAAACCTGGTCGGCATGATGCTCGAAGGCGCGGGCTTCGAAGTCATCGACCTCGGCGTCAACACCTCCGTCGAACGCTTCCTCGCCGCCATCGACGAACACAAACCCGAAATCCTCGGCATGTCCGCGCTGCTGACCACCACGATGCCCTACATGAAAGTCGTCATCCAGGCGCTCAAGGACAAAGGCATCCGCGACGACCTCGTCGTCCTCGTCGGCGGCGCCCCCCTGAACGAAGAATTCGCCATGTCCGTCGGCGCCGACGCCTATTGCCGCGACGCCGCGGTGGCCGTGGAGACCGCGCAGAGCTTCATGAAGCGGCGGTCGAACCAGGGCGGCCTGGCGGCGCCCGAGCCCGCGTAAGCGTTGTTCTTTTTTGAAAAAAAGAACCAAAAAACTTTCATCCGTTTGGCATCGAGCGGTGGCATGTGAAGAATCCCACCCTCATCCTTGCCTGTGGCGCCCTCGCCCGCGAAATCGGCGCGATCATCGCTGCCAACCACCTGGATCACCTCACGCTCCATTGCCTGCCCGCCTCGCTCCACAACCGCCCCGAGCGCATCCCCGCCGCCGTCCGCGAGGCCCTGGCGAAATTCCGCCCGACCCATCCCCGCATTTTCATCGCCTACGCCGACTGCGGCACCGGCGGCGCGCTCGACCGCATGCTCGAGGAAGAAGGCGTCCAACGCCTCCCCGGCGCCCACTGCTACGCCTTCTTCACCGGCACCGAAGCCTTCGCGGCCCAGGGCGACGACGACATGCGCAGCTTCTACCTCACCGACTTCCTCGCCCGCCAATTCGACACCCTGGTCATCGAAGGCCTTGGCCTCGACCGACACCCCGAACTCCGCGACATGTACTTCGGCAACTACGAACGCGTCGTCTATCTCGCCCAAACCCAGGACCCCGCGCTGGACGCCGCCGCCGAAGCCGCCGCCGTCCGGCTTGGCCTCGCCTATGAACGTCGCCAGACCGGGTATGGGGACCTCGCGCCGGTGATCAGCAGCCTTTAGAGCCTGATGGTTTTTGGCAAAATAAAGAGTTGGAGTGGGATGCCTTCACCCATCAGAAGGCATGCCGTTCTAAGGAATGGCTTCTTTTTTTGAGAAAAAAGAAGCAAAAAAACTTCAACTCGAAGGTTATTTGGAAGCAGAGGGGCGAGAAAATAAACGATTTCTGTGCGCCGTCCTCTTCTCTGGTTCCTCCGAATTCAAACAGACAAAAGTTTTTTCCTTCTTTTTTTCAAAAAAAAGCCCTTCCTTACTTCGAACTCCCCCTAATAGCCCGCCAAACCTTCTCAGGCGTCGCCGGCATGTCGATATGCCGCACCCCAGCGCAGGCCAGCGCGTCCATCAGTGCGTTCATCGCTGCCGGTGCTCCGCCGGCCGCGCCCGCTTCGCCGCTGCCTTTGATCCCGAGCGGGTGGGTCGGTGCGTCCGTCGGCACGGAGATCAGTTCCAGCGCCGGCAGGTCGTCGGCGCGGGGCAACTGATAGTCCATCAGCGACCCGGTCAGGACCTGGCCGCTTTCGGGGTCGTGCAGCACCTGTTCGCATTTGGCTTGGCCGATCCCTTGGGCCACGCCGCCTTGGAGTTGGCCTTGCAGCAGCATGGGATTCAGCACGCGGCCGAAATCGTGAAGCATGGTGTAGCGCTCGATCGACCATTCCCCGGTTTCGGTATCGACCTCGACTTCCGCGATGTGGCAGCCGTTGGGGAAGGTGGGCCCGGTCGGTTTCCAGAACCCGGCGCCGTTCAGCATGGCGGGGGCGTCGCCCTGGCCGAGCAGCCGCGCCACGGTTTTCAACGTGACGGACCGGTCGGTTCCCGCGATGTGGAACGCACCCGCGTGGAATTCGATATCGGCTTCGGCGGCTTCGAGGGCATCGGCGGCCAGCGGCGTTGCCTGCTTCACCAGGTCGATCGCGGCTTCGGCCAAAGCGGCGCCAGCGATGGGGATGGAGGCGGAGCCGCCGGTACCATGGCTGAAGGGGATGCGGTCGGTATCGCCCTGCACCACGTCGATATCGTCGGGATCGATGCCAAGCTGTGCCGCGACGAGCTGGGCATAGGCGGTCTGGTGCCCCTGCCCGTTGGACATGGTGCCGACCAGCACCGTGATCCGCCCATCCGGCCGCAATTCGAGTGAGCCGTGCTCGCCCCAGGATCCCGCCACCCGCTCGCAATAATGCGCCCAGCCGAGCCCGCGCAGCTTGCCCGCGGCTTCCGCCATTGCCCGCCGGTCCGGGAACGCGGCGGCCTCTGCCTTGGCCAGCGCGGCGTCGAGCATGCCGGGGAAATCGCCGCTGTCGTAGCGCAGCCCGAGCCCGGTGGCGTAGGGAAACTCCGCCGGCGTCAACAGGTTGCGCCGCCGGAGATCGAGCCGGTCAAGCCCCAGTTCCCGCGCTGCGTGATCGACGAGCCGTTCGAGCAGATACACCGCCTCCGGCCGCCCGGCGCCGCGATACACCTCGGTCGGCGCCGTATTGGAAAACACGCCCGTCACCGTCGTCAGGATCGCCGGCAGCCGATACACCCCTGCCAGCGCCGGCATGTTCGCGGTCGGTGACAACTGCCCCTTGGGCGCCAGATAAGCCCCCATCGCGGCCGTTGACGTCACCCGCAGCGCCAGGAAGCGATACTCCGCATCGAGTGCCAGTTCCCCGGTATAGACATTGTCCCGCGCCTGGTAGTCGGACAGGAACCCATCCGCCCGCTCGCCCATCCACGCCACCGCCCGCCCCGTCCGCTGCGCCGCCCACAGCACCAGCACCTGCTCCGGATAGAGCGCGTTCTTGATCCCGAAACTGCCGCCGACATCGGCCGTCAGGATGCGAAACCGATCCTGCGCCAGCCCGAACACATCCTCCGCCAGCGCCTCGCGCAACCCGTGCGGCATCTGCGTCCCGGTTTGCAATGTGTAGCGCCCGTCGGCGAAATGGCCGATCGCGCCGCGCGTCTCCAGCGACCCCACATGAATGCGGGTGTTTTGCGTATCGAGCCGCACCGTATGCGCCGCCGCCGCAAACGCCGCCTTGACGGCCGCCGCGTCGCCGGCCGACCATTCGAAACACACATTCCCCGCCGCTTCCGGCCATACCAGCGGCGCCCCGGGCAGGGCGGCCGCGGCGGTGCCGGTTACGGCCGGAACGGGATCATAATCGATCATAACCAATTCCGCCGCATCCCGCGCCTGCGCCTCGGTCTCGGCCACCACCATCGCCACGCTGTCGCCAACGAAGCGCACCTGCTCCCGCGCCAAGGCGGGATGGGCCGGGCGGAAGCGGAACCCGGCGCTGTCGGGCGTGCCGGGGAAGCGCGCGAGATCGCTGCCCGAAGGGATCGAGCCCAGCCCGTCAGCCGCATAGTCCGCCCCCGTCAGCACCGCCAGCACACCGGGCGCGGCGAGGGCGGCTTGCGTATCGATCGCCATGATCCGCGCATTGGCATGCGGGCTGCGCAGCATCACCGCGCGGGCCATGTCCGGCGCGATCAGATCCTGCGTAAACCGCCCCGTGCCGAGCAGGAGGCTGGCGTCTTCCTTGCGGCGCAGCGGTTGGCCGAATGCATTGGTGCCCATGGGAACTCCTCTTGAACCGGTAGTCTGCGTCAGACCGTCTTGGCGCGGTAGGTCTCGGGCGCGAACGCCGCGAACATCAGCCCCGCCGTCAGCAGCACGCAGGCCGCACCGATGAGGGCCGCGATCGGGCCGAACACATCCGAAATCACCCCCAACAGGATGGGTCCCCCGATATACCCGAGATCTCCCGTCATCCGGAACACGCTCACCGTTGTCGCATTCATCCCCGGCGGCGCGCTGTCCGCGGCATACACCGACGGTGCGGCGCCTCCGATTGAACTCGCCGTTCCCCAAGCGATCGAGGCTGCGATGAACCAGGGATAGGACGGTGCGATGCAAAACATCAGCATCGCCAGGCCGGACAGCATGGTGGCCGGCGCGATCACCGCCTTGCGCCCGAAATAATCCACCAGCATCCCGCCGGGATACGCCGCCAGCAACCCGATCACCGTCCCCGTCGCCAGCCCAAATCCGATCTCCGTCACCGAAAGCCCCAGCCGCATGGCGCCCAGCAACGGCACCACGCTGAACAACCCCCCGGTTCGCGCCACCGCATTGGCGAAGGAGACGAAACACGCCAGCACGAACCCGATCTGCCCCCCCAACTGCCGCACCTGCGATGCCAGCGCCACCCCCCCGCCGCCGCGCGTGCGCAGTGCGGCATGTGCCGGATCGCGCGTCTCCGTCACTGCGAACCACGCCACCGCCCCTGCGCCCAGCCCCGCCACGGTATAGGCAAAAAACGGTGCCGCCAGCCCGAAATGCTCCGACAGCAGCCCCCCGGGCAACGGCCCGAACCCGGCTGCGAAAATGAACACCCCCTGATAGATCGACACCACGCGGCCGCGCCGCGCCGGCGTCGTGATATCGGCCAGCACGATCTGCCCGGTGGTGACGATCAGCCCCGCCCCGATGCCTGCAACGAACCGCGCGCAAATGAACTCGGGATACGACGTCGCCATCGCGCACCAAAAATTCCCAGCCGCCGTCACCAGCCCGCCCAGCGCCAGCGCCTGGCGCCGCCCGAACCGGTCGGACAACCACCCCGCCGGCGGTGAGCCCGCAAAGCGCGCGAGCCCGTATACCCCGACCGCAAGCCCAATCGCCGAGACCGACACGCCGAACGATTGCGCATAGAGCGGCAACGCCGGTACTACCGAGCCGAAGCCCAGTTGGTTCACTCCGGCCAGGACGCACATCCAGATCAGAGTGGTGCGCGCCCGCTGCTCATCGATCATCGGCACTCAGGCCTGGGGCTGCGGCGCGAACCCGAAGCGGGCCTCGAACCGGGCCGCATAGGATGGCCACACCGCCGGGTTCAACACCCGCGACGGCGGCTTCCCATCAAGGATGTCGATCATCTGCTCGGCGGCTATCCGTGCAATATTGGCCCTCGATTCCCGCGTCACCCCGGCGGTGTGCGGGCTGACCAGCACGGTGTCGAATGCCATCAGCGGATGATCCTTCGGTGGCGGCTCCTTGAACCACACATCGAGCCCGGCGCCCGCGATCCGCTTCTCCCGCAACGCCGCCTCCAGCGCCGCCTCGTCATGAATGCCGCCACGGGCCGTGGTGATGAAATAGGCGTGCTTCTGCATCAGCCCGAAGGCGCGCGCATCCATCAGCTTCAATGTCTCGGCGGTGCGCGGGCAGTTGACCGACACGTAGTCTGCGGCAGCCAGCATGGTATCGAGATCCGACTTCTCGGCCCCCTTGGCCGCGATCTGCTCGGCGTTCAGATAGGGATCGACCGCGAGGATGCGCATGTTGAACAGCGCCTTGCACAACTCCGCCAGCCGCCCGCCGACATGACCGATGCCGATGATGCCGAGCGTCTTGTTCTTCAATTCCGTGCCCATGAAGGCGTTGCGCTCGATTCCGTCGGAGCGGCGCATGAATCGGTCGGTCTCGATGATGCGCTTGGCCAGGCACAGCATCATCGCCAGCGCATGCTCAGCCACCGCCTCCTTGTTGCCCCCGGCCTGGTTCACCACCAGCACGCCCGCCGCAGTGCAGGCATCGAGATCGACGGTGTCGTAGCCCGCGCCGTTGGTGGAGATCACCAGCAGATCGGGCGTGCGCGCCAGCAACGCGGCACCCGCATGAAAGCTTGGGTCCAACTCGTCGCGCGCCGAGCCGATCTGGAAGGCATGGGCTGCGGCAAGGACGGGCGTGGCCGATGGCTCACCCGGCACGTTCTCCAACCGGTCCACCCTGATGTCGGGCCGACCGGCGAGAATGTCGAGGAAGTTGGTGGCGGCGACGTGGTCGACGTAAAAGACGCGCTTGGTGTTGACGGCCATGGGGGGCTTCCGTTCGGCTGATTTCTTGGACGCTGTGCAGCGTAGAGGCGCTACCAGGCCGCGTCCAGCAAGGCGCGCACATCAGCAGGCCCGTTGATTTTGCGCGGGTTGGTGGGGATGCAGCGGTCATGCATCGCGCCCTCCGCGATGATGTCGAACTGGTCGCGCCGCACGCCGACCTCCTGCAAGGTGGTGGGCAGGCCGAGCGAGGCGATCAAGTCGGCCACAGCATCGGCCGGAATCCAGCCGGGCCGCCCGATCGCCTCGGCCACCGCTTCCTGACGCTCGGCATTCACCCGCGCATTGAAGCGCAGCACATGCGGCAGCATCACGCAGGAGGTATAGCCGTGCGGCACGCCGGCAGTGCCGCCGAGGACATGGCCGATACCGTGGCTCGCCCCGGTGGGCACGCCGTTCTGGCTGCCCACCATCGACATCCATGAGCCAAGTTGGCAATCGAGGCGGGCGGCAAGATCGGTGGGGTCCGCCTTGCTCGCCCGCAGCCCGCGCGACAGCAGGCGCAGCGCATGCAGCGCCGCCCCGTCGCTCATCGGCTGGCTCGCCACCGAACACCATCCTTCGACGGCATGATCGACCGCGCGGATGCCGGTCGACAGCCACAGCCATTGCGGCGTCGGCAGCGTCACCGCCGGATCGAGGATGACGCTTTCGGGGATCATGCTGGCCGACGCGTAGCTCTCCTTGCGCTTCACACCATCGGCTGTGTCGGTGTCGGTGCAGCCGGCGAAGGAGGAGAAATCGCCAGCCGACAAGGTGGTGGGGATGGAGATGGTGCGCACGTTGCCCGGCTTGGTCGGTGGGCGCCTGGTGACGCCGTCGGGCCCGGTGATGCCGCGCAGCGGGTCGAGCTGGCGGGTCTCGGTGATGTCATTGGCGAGGCACATGCCGACCATCTTGGCCGCATCGGTAACGGAGCCGCCGCCGATCGTGACCAGCATGTCCGCGCCCACCGCGCGGGCCGCCTCGGTGGCGGCCAGGACGTCGCGGCGCGGGGTGTGAGGGCCGATCCGGGTCCAGACCCCGGCAAGGCGGGCCCCGAGTGCGGCCGAGGCCTCGGCGACGAAGCCGGTCTCGCGCGCGATTGTCGTGCCCGCCATCAGGAACACGCGGCGCGCGGCCTTGCGGGTACATTCCGCATCAAGGGAAGCGGCAAAGGGCTGGCCGAATATCACCCGGTCCATGTTGGGGTAGCGGTAGGTGCCGGCCGGCATGGCTTCGGTCATTGCGAGGAGACTCCGTTGGCGCGGTGTGGAGTCTAGAGCGGGATGCCTTATGATAGGCGAAGGCATCCCGCTCTAGCTCTTTGTTTAATCGCCTGATGATTTTTGGTGATTCCACCAAAAATCATCAGGCTCTAGGAAATGTCCGAGGGCCTGGCCACTCGGGGTTTCGGCGCGGCTGGGAGGGGGAGATGTGGCACCGCAGACCGAGAGACCGCGGCAGGATCAGACATCCTCGACGCGCTCGATCCCCGGCAGGATCTTCAGCGCCTGGGCCAGCCGGGGCGACAGGTTGAACCCGCCGGGCAGGGTGATCTCGACATCCTGCCCGTCATCGATTCGCGGGATCAGGACCACGCGGCCCTTGCCCTTGCCTTCGCGCTCCAGCAGCGCGCGGATATGGGGCACGCTTTCGGTCTGCTGCAGCCATATCCGCACGCCGCCCGCGGCATTCTGGACGGCGTTGTCCAGGCTGGTGATTTCGGAGGCGGTGATCCGCAGCGCCTCGCCCTCCAGCCGCACATCGGCCGTCACCAGCACCGCCGTCCCCGCCGTCAGCACATCGCGCGACCGGCCCAGCACCTCGCTGAAACAGGTGACCTCGTAGCTGCCGCCGGCGTCGGACAGGCGGACCCAGGCCATGCGGCTGCCGGAGCGCGTGATGCGCTCCTTGGTGTTGACGACGACGCCGGCCAGCTTGAGCCGCAAGCCGCCGCCTTGGGCCTTGGTTTCTAGCTGGTTGGACGCCACCGCGCCGAGGCGCTTCAGGGACACCGTGTAGGCGTCCATCGGGTGCCCCGTGAGATGGAAACCGATCGCCTCGGCCTCGTAGCCCAGCCGGTCCAGCGCTTCCCATTCCGGGATGTCGGGCAACCGCAGCGGCTCGGGGCCGCCATTGCCGCGGAAGAGGCCGATCTGGCCGCTGTTCTTTTCCTCGGCTGTCGCCTGGGCGCGGCGCAGCACGGTCTCGGCGCCGGTATGCACGCGTGAGCGGTGTTGCTCGATGCTGTCGAACGCGCCGGCGCGGGCGAGGTTCTCGATCTGCATCTTGTTGATCTGCTTGGGATCGACCCGCGCTGCGAAATCGGCGAGATCCTCGAAGCGGTAATAGTCGCGCGCTTTTACCAGCGCCTCCATCGCGGCGTGGCCGACTTTCTTGACGGCGGCGAGCGCGTAGCGGATGCAGAGATTTTTGTTCTCGTCGCGTTCGAGCAGGAAATCGGCGCCCGACCGGTTGATGTCGGGCGGCAGGATGCGGATGCCCATGCGCGTGCATTCCTGACGCAGGGCGGCGAGTTTGTCGGTGTTGTTGATGGCGAGCGACATGCAGGCGGCGATGAAGGCGACGGGGTGGTTGGCCTTCATCCAGGCGGTCTGCCATGCCACCAGGGCGTAGGCGGCGGCATGGGATTTGTTGAAGCCATAGTCAGCGAATTTGGCCATGAGGTCGAACACCTCGTCGGCCTTGGCGGCATCGACGCCGTTGGCGATGGCGCCGGTGACGAAGATCTTGCGCTGCGCCTCCATCTCGGCGGCGATCTTCTTGCCCATGGCGCGGCGCAGCAGGTCAGCGGCGCCGAGGCTGTAGCCTGCCATTTTTTGGGCAATCTGCATCACCTGTTCCTGGTAGACCATGATGCCGTAGGTCTCGCCCAGGATGTCCGCAATCATTGGGTGCGGCGGCTCCCAGGCCTCGCCGTGCTTGCGCTGGCAATAGGCGGGAATGTTGGCCATCGGGCCCGGGCGGTACAGCGCCACTGCGGCGATGAGGTCCTCGAACCGGTCGGGCCGCATTTGACGCAGCACGTCGCGCATGCCCTGGCCTTCGAGCTGGAACACGCCGCCCGCGTCGCCCTTTTGCAGCATATCGAAGGTTTTCGGGTCCTCGAACGGGAGTTTCTCCAGTTCGATGGTGATGCCTTCCTTTTTCAGAAAGCCGACGGCGCGTTGCAGGATGGTGAGCGTGGTCAGGCCGAGGAAGTCGAATTTCACGAGGCCGGCCTGCTCGACGTATTTCATCGAGTATTGCGTGACCAGCGTGTCGGCCTTGGGGTCGCGGTAGATCGGCACCAGTTCGGTGAGCGGGCGGTCGCCGATGACGATGCCGGCGGCATGGGTCGAGGCGTGGCGGTAGAGGCCTTCGAGCTGCAGTGCGATCTCCAGCAGACGGGCGATCGATTCGTCGTCCTTGCGCATCTGTTGCAGGCGAGGTTCGCCGTCAATCGCCTGTTGCAGCGTGACAGGCTTGGCGGGGTTGTTGGGGATCAGTTCAGCCACCTTGTTGACCTGCCCATAGGGCAGGCCGAGCACGCGGCCGACGTCGCGCACGGCGGCCTTGGCTTGCAGCTTGCCGAAGGTGATGATCCCGGCCACCCGGTCGGCGCCGTATTCGCGCCGCACATAGGCGATCACCTCGTCGCGCCGGTCCTGACAGAAGTCGATGTCGAAGTCAGGCATCGAGACCCGCTCGGGGTTGAGAAAGCGCTCGAACAGAAGGTTGAAGGGCAGGGGGTCGATGTCGGTGATAGTGAGCGCCCAGGCGACCACCGAACCCGCGCCGGAGCCGCGACCGGGGCCGACCGGAATGCCTTGGGATTTCGCCCATTGGATGAAGTCGGCGACGATGAGGAAGTAGCCGGGGAAGCCCATGCGGGCGATGACATCGAGTTCGAAATCGAGGCGGGCCTTGTAACGGGCGCGGGTTTCGGCATCGGCGTCGCGGGCATTCATCCGCCGGTCGAGGCCTGTGGCGGCCATGGCACGGATTGTTTCGTCCTCGTTGCTGCCTTCATGGACCTTGGGGCAAACGGGCAACAGGGGCTTGCGGGTTTCGGCCATGACGGCGCAGCGCTGGGCGATGGCGATGGTGTTGTCGCAGGCTTCGGGCAGGTCGGCGAACAGCGTGCGCATCATCGCAGCCGGCTTGAACCAGTGTTCCGGCGAGACGTGGCGGCGGTCCTTCTCGGCCAGGGTGCGGCCCTCGGCGATGCAGAGCAGGGCGTCATGGGCCTGGTGCATTTCAGGCTTGGCGAAGAAGCAATCGTTGGTTGCCACGAGGGGCAGTCGGAGGCGATTGGCAAGCGCGAGCAGACCGGGCTCGATGGCTTTTTCGACGGGCAGGCCGTGGCGATGGAGTTCCATCACGGTGCGGTCGGCAAAGCCTTCGGCGAGGGCAGCAAGGAGGCGCTCGGCCTCCTCCTTCTGCCCCTCGGCGAGGAGACGGGCGATGGGTCCGGTCGTGCCGCCGGTCAGCAGGATGAGGCCTTCGGCGTGTTCGAGCAGGCGATGGAGCAGCACCTGGGGTTTGAGGCCGGGGTCGGTTTCAAGGAAGCCGATGGAGGAGAGGCGTTGCAGGTTGGCATAGCCCGCCGGGTTTTGTGCGAGGAGGACCATGGGGTCCGGGTTGAAGCGCGGCGCGTCGGCGCGGGGTTGGTCGGTCCGGGCGAGGGCGATCTGGCAGCCGATAATGGGCTGGACGCCCTTGCCTGAGCAGTACTGGCTGAATTCAAGGGCGCCAAACAGATTGCCCGAGTCGGTGATCGCCACAGCCGGCATGCCGGCATCACGGGCGAGCGTTCCGATCCTATCGGCCTTGATGGCGCCCTCCGACAGCGAGTAGCTCGAATGGACGCGCAGGTGGATGAAATCGGCGTGGGGCACGGGGCGGGCGACTCCTGGGCTGGCTCCTATCAATGGGGCCTGCCATCGGCTCGAACAAGCCGACAGCCCTATTTGACGAGGTAATCCTTGTATGTGTCGCGCAGGATCATCTTGTGGACCTTCCCCGTCGCGGTGTGCGGCAGTTCCGGCAGGACGAGGACGTCGTCGGGCTTCCACCAGGTGGCGATCTTGCCGTCGAAGATATCCATCACGCTCGCGCGATCGATTTCGTGGCCCGGTTTGGCGGTGAGGATGAGGAGGGGGCGTTCGTCCCATTTGGGATGACGGGCAGCGATGATGGCGGCCTCGGCCACGTCGGGATGGCCGACGGCGATGTTCTCGAGTTGCACGGAGGAGATCCATTCGCCGCCGGATTTGATCACATCCTTGGCGCGGTCGGTGATTTCCATGAAGCCGTCGGGGTCGATGGTGGCGATGTCGCCGGTTGAGAACCAGCCTTCGGCATCGAGCGCGGAGTCGGGCGCATCGCCGAAATAGGCCGAGCAGACCCAGGGTCCGCGCACTTGCAGGAGGCCGAAGGCAAGGCCGTCCCACGGCAGGGCGGCGCCCTCGGCGTCGATGATGCGCATTTCCACGCCCCACAGGGCGCGGCCCTGTTTTTCCTTGAGGCGCAGGAGAGCATCGCCGGTGAGGTCGGCGTTGGCGGCATTGGGCTGGCAGTAGGTGCCGACCGGGGACATTTCGGTCATTCCCCAGCCTTGGCCGAGTTCGACGCCGTATTCGGTTTCGAAAGCCTCGGTCATCGAGCGCGGCACGGCGGAACCGCCGACGGTCAGGCGACGCACGGTGTCGATACGCTCGCCCGAGGCGCGAAGATGTTGCAGCAAGCCAAGCCAGACGGTGGGGACGCCGCAGGAGATCGTCACCTTTTCGGTGTTCAACAGGGCGGCGATGGAGGCGCCGTCGAGGTGGCGGCCGGGCATGATGATGGAGGCGCCGGCCATGGGGGCGGAGTATGGGATGCCCCAGGCGTTGACATGGAACATCGGGACAACCGGCAGAATGCGATCGACGGCCCGGATGCCGATCACGTCACCCACATTGACAGCCAGGGCGTGGAGCAGGGTGGAGCGGTGGCTGTAGAGCACGCCCTTGGGGCGCCCGGTGGTGCCCGAGGTGTAGCAGAGCGAGGCGGCGCTGCGTTCGTCGAACTCGGGCCAGACGTAATTGTCGTCGGCGGCGGCGATGAGGTCTTCGTAGCAGAGCAGGTCCATCCCCGGGGGAAGGGCGAGGGCGGGCATTTCGGCCGCACTGCCGATGATGACAATGGCACGGACGGTGGCGGCGATGCGCGGGGCCACGGCGGCGACGAGCGGCGCGAAGACCGGGTCGACGAAAATGATGCGGTCGGTGGCGTGGCTGACGACGTAGGCGACGTCGTCGGGGGCGAGGCGGGGGTTGATGGTGTGGCAGATCGCGCCGGTGCCGGAGATGGCGTAGTAGAGTTCGAGGTGCCGGCAGGAGTTGAGCGCGATCGTGGCCACCCGGTCTTCGGCGCTTATGCCGAGCGCGATCAGGGCCTTGGCGAGACGGCGGGCGCGGCGCTCGATTGCGTCATAGGTGCTGCGCGCGATGCTGCCGTCGATGTTTTTGGAGACAACCTCGCTCTTGGCGTGCTGGCGGGCCGCATGGGTGATGATCGACGAGATCATCAGCGGGCGGTCCTGCATCAATCCGAACATCTTGTTTATCCTTCCCGGCGGTTCGAACGACTCTGGCGGTCGGTCTTGGAAATCGTTGGGGAGGGCTAGCACATTTCGCGGTGGGGCGGGAGGGCGGGAGGGCGTAAGGCGTGCCCTTGCCCGGAAATCCGGGCAAGGGGGTCGGTTTTGTGCCGTCAGATATCCTCGACGGCGGGGATTTCCTCGATGGGATCATCGTCGTCGTCGTCATCGGGGGGATCGATGGTTTCGAGATCAGCGTCGATATCCTCCGCGTCCTCGGAGGCGCCATCGGGGGTCACCGGGTCAGTCGATACGGGCTGCGGCCGGTTCTGCCAGCTTTTGGGTGGAGAGCGCGTGGATTGGCTCCAGCGCGGGCGATGTCCGGCCTGCACCGTGCCGCATTTCGGGCACAGGATGGGGCTGCGGTTGAGATCGAAAAAACGGCAGGCGCAGTTGGTGCAGGTCACCTTCAGGCCAAGTTCGGGATTACCCATTCCGTCAGGACCTCAGATCGCCGGCGCGGAGGTCAGCCGCTCCGAACAGGTTCTGGCAAGGGCGCAGTCGGGCGCCGCCATGCCGGGCCTCGTCCAATCCGGTCGTTTCATAGTCGGGGTACTCCCGTGCGGGGAAGCGATGCTCGACCCGGCGACAAAAAAATTCCGTCACTGGCACCAGTTGGGGATGATGCCAGGGGATTACATCGGGGCAGAGCAATATTTCTGCCCGATCAGGCCGGAAAATGCACCTCGACGCCAGACCGGCGGCGCAGCTCGTCGTCGCGGATGGCACATTCGCCAACCGGATAGTCGCGAGCCTCCGCGGTGCAGAGCCAGGCGACGATGCGGGCGGGCAGCTCGGCGGGTTGCAGCGCCTCGATGGGCAATTTGGCGACAGGGCCGATGCCGGTCGCGCGGATGGTGCGCTGCATGTCGGTCAGCACCGTGCCGGGGGCGAAGCCGTAGGTGCGCAGGCCCTGTGCCCCGTATTCGAGGTCGAGCGCGCGGGTGAGCATCACGAGGGCGGCCTTGGAGGTGCAGTACGCAGACCAGCCTTCGACCGGGCGATGCCCGGCGCCGGAGCTGATGTTGACGATGACGCCTTTGGTTTCAAGCAGATGGGGCAAGGTGGCGTGGCAGGCATACATCGCGCCGTTGAGGTTGATGTCCATCAGACGGACCCATTCGGCAGGGTCCGTATCGAGGAAGCGGCCGATCGGGTCGATCACGCCAGCATTGTTGATAAGGTGATCGATGCGACCGAACGCGGCGATGGTGGCAGCAACGGCGGCCTTGACGGCCACGGGATCCGCGACATCGCAGGTCAGGCCGATGGCCGAGCCGCCGGCTGCGTTGATGCTGGCTGCGATGGCGTCCACGGCGTCGCGCCGGCGGGCTGCGAGGGCGACGCGGGCCCCGCGGGCGGCGAGGCTGTCGGCGATGGCGGCGCCGAGGCCGACGGAGGCGCCCATTACGAGGCTGACGGTGCCCAGGAGCGAAGTGTCGGTCATTGGAGAGGGCCTTTCGAGCGCAAACAGGAGACGGAGGCTTGCCCTGCGTTAAACCCCTGTCAAGCCGGCTTGGCTACCGTGCGGCTCCGGCACCTTGCCCGGAGGCTGCCTTTGGTGCATGTGACCGCCGCGAATTCCCCCGTACCTGCGCTTGACGGTACCCGTATCAATGAGGACGAGATGGCAAAGATCAAAGTCAAGACCCCGGTTGTCGAGCTCGACGGCGACGAGATGACCCGGATCATCTGGGGTTTCATCAAGGACAAGCTGATCCTGCCCTACCTCGATATCGACCTGAAATACTACGATCTCGGCATCGAGTACCGCGACCAGACGGATGACCAGGTGACGATCGATTCCGCGCACGCGATCCGGCAATACGGCGTGGGCGTCAAATGCGCCACCATCACGCCGGACGAGGCCCGCGTCGAGGAGTTCAAACTCAAAAAGATGTGGCGTTCGCCCAACGGCACCATCCGCAACATCCTCGACGGCACGATCTTCCGCGAGCCGATCATCTGCAAAAACGTGCCGCGCCTGGTATCGCATTGGTCCAAGCCCGTGGTGATCGGGCGTCACGCCTATGGTGACATCTATCGCGCCACCGAATTCAAGGTGCCGGCGCCCGGCAAGGTGACGATCAACTACCAGCCGGCCGATGGCGGCCCGTTGCAGGTGATGGAAGTCCATGATTTCAAGGGCCCCGGCGTGGCCATGGGCATGCACAACACGACCGCCTCGATCGAAGGCTTTGCCCGCGCGTCCTTCAACTACGGTCTGGCGCGCAACTATCCGGTGTATCTGTCGACCAAAAACACCATCCTCAAGGCCTATGACGGCGTGTTCAAGGACGTCTTCGAGGCCGTCTTCAACGCCGAATTCAAGGACCGTTTCGATGCCGCGAAGCTCACCTACGAGCATCGCCTGATCGACGACATGGTGGCCTGCGCCCTGAAGTGGGAAGGCGGCTATGTGTGGGCCTGCAAAAACTATGACGGCGACGTGCAGTCCGACATCGTGGCACAGGGCTTCGGCTCGCTCGGCCTGATGACCTCGGTGCTGCTGTCGCCCGATGGCAACACGGTCGAGAGCGAGGCGGCGCATGGCACGGTGACGCGGCATTATCGCGAGCACCAGAAGGGCCGCGAGACCTCGACCAACCCGATCGCCTCGATCTTCGCCTGGACGCGCGGCCTGATCTATCGCGGCCAGTTCGACGGTACGCCGGATGTCACCGGCTTCGCCGAGACCCTCGAGCGCGTCTGCATCGAGACGGTTGAGGCCGGCCACATGACGAAGGATCTCGCGAGCCTGATTTCGAGGGAGCAGCCCTGGATGAACACCCAGAATTTCCTCGCGAAAATCGATGAAAACCTGAAGAAGGCGATGGCCTGAGCCTGATCCCGTCTGCTCCCTTCCGGCCTGCCGGGGGGGAGCAAAGCGGTGCGCCGGGCGCGATCCGCTCGACCCGGGCGGTGTTTCTGGTCCTCGGCATCGTCACCGCCGCCTGGGCCCCGCTGGTCCCTGATCTGAAACTTCGTCTTTCCCTCGATGATGCCCAACTCGGGCTGATGCTGCTGTGCATCGGCGGCGGGTCGCTGCTGGCAGCGCCGGTGACGGGGCTGGTCGTGGCGCGGGTGGGCTGCCGCGCGGTGATGCTGGGGCTTGGTGTGCTGTTCTGCGCGGCGCTGCCGGCCCTCACCGTGATGCAAGGGGTCCCGATGACGGCGCTGACGCTTGCGGTCTTCGGCGCCACGATCGCGGGGATCGATGTGGCGATGAACATCCAGGCCGTCGCGGTTGAACGGGCGGCGGAGCGGCCGATGATGTCGGGGTTTCATGGGCTGTTCAGCCTGGGGGGATTGTTCGGGGCCTCGCTGGTCAGCGTGATGCTGGCGCTCGGGGCGTCTGCGTTGCCGGCGGCGCTGGTGCTGGCGGGGGGCGGGCTTGTGGTGCTGCTGTCGCAGGCACCTTGGATGATGCCTCGGGGGATGATGCCTCGGGGGATGACGCCTCGGGGGATGATGGCCGGGGCGGAGGGGCCGCGCGCCGTGATGGCGCTGCCGCATGGGCGGCTGGTGCTGATCGGCGGGCTGTGTTTCATCGGCTTTATGGCCGAGGGCGCGGTGCACGACTGGACGGCGGTTCTCCTGCGATTTCATCGCGATGCCGGGCCGGGCACCGCGGGGCTGGCCTATGCAGCCTTCGCAAGCGCCATGACGCTGGGGCGGCTCTCCGGGGATGCGGTGTTGAAGCGCGTGGCGCCGGTATGGGTGTTGTCGGTGGGCGCAGCGCTGGCGGCGGCAGGCTTCCTGCTGATGACGGCGGTGCCGAGCGTCGCGGCCGCGCTGGTGGGGTGTGCGCTGATCGGGCTTGGGGAGGCCAATGTGGTGCCGGCATTGTTCAGCGCGGCGGCGCGCGACGGACGGGTCGATCCGAGCGTGGCAATCGCGGCGGTGGCTTCGCCCGGCTATGTCGGGCTGCTCGCCGGACCCGCTTTGATCGGTCTGGCTGCCCAGGCCACCACCTTGCCCATCGCCCTTGGCGGCGCCGGGCTGCTGCTGCTGCTGATCACCGCAACCGCCCGCGTTGCCGCGCGCGAGGAGCCCGCATGACCCAGCCTGTCCTGATCGATGTCGATTTGCCCGAGTTTGGTGAGCCCAGTGTTCAACCCTCGATCCCGCGGGCGACGTATGAGGCCCGCGTCTGCGCGGCGTTGAAGCGGGCCGAAGCGGCGGGGTTCGCCGCCCTCGCGGTCTATGGCGATCGCGAGCATGCCGCCAATGTGGCGTATCTGACAGGCTACGATCCGCGCTTCGAGGAGGCGCTGCTGCTGCTCGTGCCAGGGCTGCGTCCGGCGCTGCTGGTCGGCAACGAGGGGTGGTCCTACGCGGAACTTGCGGCCGGCAGCTTCGATCGCCTGCTGTGCCAAACCTTCTCGCTGCCCGGTCAGCCGCGCGGCAATCAATTGCCGCTGCCGGCGCTGCTGGCCGAGGCCGGATTGCGGCCGGGGATGCGGATCGGCGCGGTGGGCTGGAAAATTTTCGAGCCGTCCGATCCTGGCGCCACCGAGGCGTGGCTCGATCTGCCCGAATTCATCGCTCAGGCGCTGCGGGCAATCGGGTCGGTCGCCAATGCCACGGCACTCTTCCAGAATCCGGCGGACGGGCTGCGCGCGATCAACGAGGTCGACCAGCTCGCCTGTTTCGAATTTGCCGCGACCTATAGTTCGTCCGCCCTCAAGCGGGTGCTGTTCGGGTTGCGGCCCGGCATGAGCGAGCTGGAAGCGGCGCGGTTGATGGCGCTGCCGGGGTTGCCGCTCGCGTGCCATACCATGCTCTCCGCCGGGGAGCGGGCCTCGCGCGGGCTGCCGAGCCCGAGTGCGCGGATTATCCGCCAGGGCGATCCTTTCACGATGGCCTGGGGCATTCAGGGCGCGCTCAATGCGCGGGCCGGCTTCGTGGTCCGCGATGCCAGCGAGTTGCCCGAGGGAATCCGCGACTATGTCGGAAAGCTCGCCGCGCCCTATTTCGCCGCCGTGGCGGCATGGTATCGCGCGGTCGGCATCGGCACCACCGGCGGCGAACTCTACGCCATCATCGAGCGCCATCTCGGTGACCCGTTTTTCGGCGTCGGGCTCAATCCCGGCCATCTCATCCATATCGACGAATGGATGCACTCGCCGATCTTCCCGGACAGCACGATCGCGCTGCGCTCCGGTATGGCGATTCAGGTCGATGTGATCCCGGCCACCCATTCGCCCTGGTTCACCACCAACATCGAGGACGGCATCGCCTTGGCCGACGCTGCCCTGCGCGCCGATTTCGCGGCCGCTTACCCCGAGGCCTGGCGCCGCATCCAGGCGCGGCGCGGCTTCATGACCGCAATGCTGGGCCTTGAACTCAAGCCCGAAGTGCTGCCGTTCAGCAACATTCCGGCCTATCTGCCGCCATTCCTGCTCGCGCCAGGCCGGGTGCTGGCATTGCGGGAATAGACATTCCTTCACAAACGCCTCCGCTCACCCACATCATGGCCATGCTCCAACAGGGACCCCCCCGCATGAACGACCTGCACGGCCTCTCCGGCCTCCAGAACTACCCGCTCGCCCGCCGCGGCCTGATGATGACCGGGCTGATATCCGGGCTGACGCTCGCGACGACCCGGGTCGAGGCCCAGGTGATCACCACCGACACCACCGGGATCGAGGCTGGCGAAGTCAGGATCCCGGTTGGCGATACCGACCTGCCCGGGTATTTCGCAAAGCCCGCCGGTGCGGGGCCATTCCCCATCGTGGTGGTGATCGAGGAGATCTTCGGCGTTCATGACTACATCAAGGACACCTGCCGCCGCTTCGCCAAGGCAGGCTACGCAGCCGTCGCGCCGGAACTCTATGCACGCCTCGGTGATCTTTCGAAAATGACCGATGTCGGCCAAATCGTCAGCCAAGTGATCAGCAAAGCACCCGACGCCCGCCTGCTTCAGGACCTTGACGGCGCTGTCGCCTTCGCCGCTGCCCATGGCGGTGCCGCCACCCGCCTTGGTGTCACCGGTTTCTGCCGTGGTGGCCGCAACACCTGGCTCTATGCCGCCCATAATCCGAACCTCAAGGCTGCGGTGGCCTGGTACGGCCCGGTCATGGGCGCCGTGTCCGAGCTTCAACCGAAAACCGCGACCGACGTGGCCGGCGACCTGAAATGTCCGCTGCTTGGCCTCTACGGCGGCAAAGATACCGGCATCAAAGTCGATGACGTCCAGGCCGCCGCCGCCAAAGCCAAGGCAGCGGGCAAATCAGTCGAAATCATGGTCTACCCCGACGCCCCCCACGGCTTCCACGCGGATTACCGGCCGAGCTACCGCGCTGCGGAGGCCATCGATGGCTTCAACCGCCTGCTTGGCTTCTTCAAGGCCCACGGCGCGGTCTGATCGCGGACACGCGGCGGCGCAGCGGGGCCAGGGCAGAGCCCTGGCCTTGCTTGCGTCCCGCCCCCGGTTCTCCGGGTTCAGTCGAGCGTGGCCAGCAGGCCAGCGATCAATTTGCCGCGGCGGACCAAGCTGTCGATTTGGATGTGTTCGCCGAGCGTGTGCATGCCCGCGCCGGAGACCCCGAGGCCGTCGAGGGTCGGGATTCCCAGGGCGCCGGTGAAGTTGCCGTCCGAACCGCCGCCGGAGCTTTGCGCCGGGATCGCGAAGCCGAGGGATTGGGCGATGCGTTCGGCTTTGGCGTGAAGCGCCATGGTGCGTTCATCGGGTTCCCAGACCGGGCGGGTGACGGTTTGTTCGACTTTGAACTGAACGTCGTTGCCAGTGGGCCGGAGCGCGAGCATGGCGGCAACGCCGCGGTCGAGGTCGTCCTGCTTTTTCGCCATCGACAGGGCTTCGGCTGTGCAGGTGGTGGTCACGCAGTTCACCCATTGGCCGCCGTTGATGACGCCGACGGAGAAGGTGCAGTCATCGGTGGTCATGTCTTCGACAGCGATGAGTTGGCGGGCCATTTCCCGGATGGCGGAACGGCCATCGGCGAGGCGGGCGCCGGCGTGGCTGGGTTTTCCGGTCGATTCCATGCGGAAGCGCGCGATCGCGTAGCGCCCGGTGACGACACCGCCGTCGGGGCGGGCGGGTTCGGGGATGAGGACGTATTTGTGCCGGCTCGCTTCGGCTTCGATGAGGTCTCGGGTACTGGGGGAGCCCACTTCCTCGTCGGAGGTGAACAGCACGGTAACGGGCAGGTTGGTCGGGATGCCGGCGCGCTGGAGTTGGCGGATTGCTTCGAGAGCGATGTAATTGCCGCCCTTCATGTCGCAGATGCCGGGGCCGTAGCACCGGTCGGCCTCGCGGCGGAAGGGCAGGTGGGCTAGCGTGCCGACCGGGTGGACGGTGTCCATATGGCCCATCACGAGGATGCCGGGGTCGCGTGAGGTGTGGTTGAAGGTGGCGCGGATACAGTCGCCGAACCCCATGCGCCCGGCGATGCGGCTGATCTGGGCGCCCATGATAGCAAGGTCGCGGCCGGCGAGATCCATCATGCGGTTGACGGCGGCGGCGTCATAGGTCGGGCTTTCGCACTCGATCCAGGGCCTGAGCCCTTCGAGCATGGTTGTGGTGTCGAAGGGCAGGGTATTGGGGTCCATCATGGTCTCTCCTCGGATATGTGCAGCATGTCCGCGCCGCAGGGCTGGCGCAATCCCGCCTGGCTTGCGCGCAACGGGTGGGGCAGGGGAGATTGGGGCATGAACGATCATTCCGAGACGATGGACGGCTTGCCCGCGCCGCAACGCCGCTGGGCCATGTTGGCCTTGGCGCTGGCGATATCGGTGTCGGTGCTGGGCAGTTCGGTGGCCAATGTGGCGCTGCCGACGATCGGGCGCGACCTCGGCGTCACGCCGGCGGCGTCGGTCTGGGTGGTCAATGCATTCCAGATCGCGATCATGGTGGCGTTGCTGCCGTGCAGTTCGCTGGGCGACATCTATGGCTACCGGCGGGTCTATGGGATCGGCCTCGCGGTGTTCACTGCGGCGTCGCTGGCCTGTGCGCTCGCCGATTCGCTGCCGATAATGATCGTGGCGCGGGTGGTGCAGGGGCTGGGCGGCGCGGGATTGATGAGCGTCAATACGGCGTTGGTGCGCTTTATCTTCCCGCGCGCACAACTCGGGCGGGGCATGGGCTTTAATGCGCTGGTGGTGGCAAGTTCCTCGGCAGCGGGGCCGACCTTGGCGGCTGTGATCTTGACGATCGGGTCGTGGCCCTGGCTTTTCGCAATCAATGTCCCGGTTGGGTTGTTGGCGCTGGCGCTGCTGTCCAAACTGCCGTTGACGCCGCGGGCGGGGCATCGCTTCGATCTGCCGAGCGCGTTTCTCAATGCGGCGACGTTCGGGCTGTTCATCGCCACCCTCGATGGCATCGGCTACGGCGGCGGGCCGATCGTGCTGGCGGAGTGCGCGGCGCTGCTGGTGGTGGGCACCGTATTCGTGCGGCGGATGCTGCGTATCCCGGCGCCGATGCTGCCGGTGGATCTGTTCCGCCGGCCGGTTTTCGCCTTGTCGGTCGCAACCTCCGTGGCATGCTTCATCGCGCAGTCCAGTGCCTATGTGGCGATTCCCTTCCTGATGCAGAGCGCTGGCGGTCTGTCGCAGGCCTCGACCGGGCTGTTGATGACGCCATGGCCGGCCACAATCGCCATTCTCGCGCCCTTCGCGGGCCGGTTGTCGGACCGGTTTTCGGCCGGCCTGCTCGGCGGCATCGGGCTCGCAGTGATGACGGCGGGAATGCTGCTGGTGGGTCTGATGCCGGCACAACCGGCGTGGTGGGACGTGGCGTGGCGGATGGCGATCAGCGGCGCGGGGTTTGCGCTGTTCCAGGCGCCGAACAACCGGCTGCTGATCAGTGCGGTGCCGAGGGAGCGCAGTGGTGCGGGCAGCGGGATGTTGTCGACGGCCCGCCTGCTCGGCCAATCCATGGGGGCTGCGATCACCGCGATCTGCTTTTCGCTCACCTATGACCACGCCATCGCAGGGGGAGGCATCGCGCATGGCGCATCGGTCGCGATTTTCACCGGCGCTGCGTTTGCCGGCGTTGCCACAGTGCTGAGTTGCTTGCGCTTGGGTCGGTAGGCCCTTCCCACCGCCGCCACACGCTGCTAAAGCGTCGATCACGGTCGGAGCGTAGCGCAGTCTGGTAGCGCATCAGTCTGGGGGGCAGGCTGCCCACCGATCAAATCCCGCGAAAATCTGCCAGTTTCGTCCCATATTACGAAGGCTGTGACCCTCCTGTATCTTTGGACCGACGGCGTTACGGAAGGCGTCACGGAAGGCGATGTATGTTTGCGGGCGCGCGGCACCGCCTCGGCAGTCAGACGGTCAATGTGGGGCTGGATGTTAAGAGGGCGGATTCAAATCCGCCTCCTGTATCTGAAAGCCGGCTGACCTAGAGCGTGTCTGCAAGAGGTTGAATCTAGGGATTCCGGCGCGATCTGAAATCTGATTCAAGTTGCTGGCTGTATAGGAGGCCAGTAGCGATGCCACGACCATATTCGAATGATCTACGGGAGCGAGCGCTGGCGCTGGTTGCGAAG